>NZ_JBIBYR010000029.1:0-91690 GCF_043083485.1 Streptomyces sp. NPDC014727
GCGACGCGGAGCGGCGCCACGTACGGCTGCGCTACCGCCGGGACGGCGCGGACTGGACGCGGGAGCTGCTCTGGCCCTGAGGGCTGTCCCGGCGGGGGGGGGGGGGGGGGGGGGGGGGGGGGGGGGGGGCCCCCCCCGCCCCCCCCCCGCCCCCGCCCCGCCCGCTCGCGGTTACGGGGCCGTGCTCGCCGCGCCGGCTACCGCGGCCCGCGTCTCCTGCTGCCGCGGTACGGCGGGCCGCTCGTCGCCCTCTCCCCGGCCCCGCGCCCAGAAGTAGTACACCGGCGCCGTCACCACCAGGCCGACCAGCCAGGACAGGTCCGCGCCGCCCAGCGGCTCGACCAGCGGGCCGGTGTACAGCGACGTGGCGACGAACGGGAGCTGGACGACGATGCCGATCGCGTACGAGATCAGCGCCACCGTGTTGAAACGGCCGTACCGTCCGCCGTCCGGGAGGAAGAGGTCTTCGAGCGCGTAGCGGCCCCGGTGCACCAGATAGAAGTCGATCAGGTTGATCGCCGTCCACGGGACGAGAACGATCAGCAGCACCAGTACCAGGTTCACGAAGTGCGAGACGAAGTCGCTGGACAGGCCGACCGCGATCAGCAGTGCGGCCACCAGTACCACGGCCGACACCGCGCCGCGCGCCGTCTGGCGGGGCTGCCAGGCGGTGCGGAAGGTCTGGCCGATCGTGATGAGCGAGAGCACCGCTCCGTACAGGTTCAACGCGTTGTGGTTGATCACGCTGAAGAGGAAGAGCAGCAGGATGACCGGGCCGAATCCGCCCGCCGCGCTGTCGAAGCCCGCCACCGTGTCGTCCGTGCCGGGGGCGGCCAGCCCGATCACCGTGCCGGCCAGGAAGGGGAGGGTCGAGCCCAGGCAGGAGCCCCAGTAGGTGGCCCAGAAAGTGGCCGAGGTGCGGACCGTGCGCGGAAGGTAGCGCGAGTAGTCGGAGACGTACGGGGCGAAGGCCAGCTGCCACAGGGCGCTCAGCGAGACCGTCGCCAGCCAGCCCGCGAAGGTGAAGCCGCCGCGCGTGAAGAAGTCGTCCGGCAGTCCGCGCGCGACCACGATCACCAGGCCGGCGACGATGCCGATGCCCAGCACCCAGGTCGCCACCTTGTTTAGGGTGTGGATCAGCCGGTAGCCGATCGCAGATCGCCGCCGAGCCGAGCGCGCCCAGCACGATGCCCGCGTCGACCGGTACGCCGGGCGCGAGGCCGTGCAGCGACTTGCCCGCGAGCACGATGTTCGACGCGAAGAAGCCGACGTACATCGCCGCCGCGACGACCACGATCAGCAGGGCGCCGCCTACTCCAACCAGGCGTTCACCAAGCCGACCATCGCCAACTGGGGCGACTCCGAACTCTCCGACTACGCCCTCGGGTTCATGCTCGACATGGGTGCGCCGGGCCTGAAGTACATCTGCCGTACGGGCTTCGCCGGCGCCAAGCCGATCGAGGACTACCCGGTCTCCAACCGCTTCGACGAGGTCGACACCCTGGTCGTCTTCGACGACGTCGAGATCCCCTGGGAGAACGTGCTGTTCTACCGGGACACCAAGGCGGCCACCTTCATCCGCGCCACCCTGCACCGCTACAGCGCCTTCGCCTTCACCCAGCGCAATCTGCGGCTTGCGGACCTCATGATCGGTGCCGCGCTGTGGAACGCAGCAGGCCGTCCAGGAGAAACTGGCGACCCTCGCCTGCTACCGCGAGGGCATCAACGCCCATCTCACCGCGGCGATCGCGAAGGCGGAGCCCAGCCCCGGCGGGCTGCTCATGCCGAACCAGTCGCTGCTCTACACCGGCCGCGTACTGGCCTGCTCGCAGCTGCACGAGATGATGCACATCGCCCGTGAGCTGTGCGGCGGCCAGATCTGCATCACCCCGGACAAGGCGTCCTTCGACCACCCGGACACCAAGCCGTGGCTGGACAAGTTCTACTCGATCAACGAGCACTGGGTCGCCGAGGACCGCCGCAAGCTCCTCGCGTACGCCCGTGACCTGCTGAACTCCGACTACGCGGGCCACCGGCTGACCTTCCAGCTCTTCGCCCAGTCCCCGCCCTTCGCGCACCTGGGCGCCGTCTACCGCAACTTCGACTGGGACGGCCCGCTCGACCTGGTCAAGGACGCGGCCGGGCTCTCGGACAACGTGCTCGGCTCGCTCGGGAGGTCCGCCAAGTGACCGTCCACGACCGCATCCGGCGCTTCAACACCGCTGACACGTACCCCGAGCAGGACCTGGCCAACGATCTGGCGCAGGCCGTGGTCGCCGACGGCACCGTCTATCTGCGCGGCCAGATCGGCCAGGACCTCGACACCCGCGAGAGCGTCGGCGTCGGCGACGTGGCGGCCCAGGCCGACCAAGCCATGGCGAACATCGCGATGCTGCTGGAGGAGTGCGGCAGCCGGCTCGACGAGATCGTCAAGATCACCGTCTATCTGACGGACATCCGCTACCGCGAGCCCGTCTACCGGACCATGGGCCGGTGGCTGAAGGGCGTCCACTACGTCTCCACCGGGCTGGTCGTCTCGGCGCTGGCCCGCCCGGAGTGGCTGGTCGAGATCGACGCCACCGCGGTGATCCCGGCCGAGCGGCGGGCCGAGGCGGCGGCCCGGCGGCAGGAGGCCGGCGCGTGACCTTCTCCATCGCCGCACGCTGCACCCGCACCGGACAGTTCGGCGTCGCCGTCACCTCCTCCTCGCCCGCCGTGGCCGCGCGTTGCGCCCATGTGCGGGCGGGCGTCGGGGCGGTCTGCTCGCAGAACGTCACCGACCCGCGGCTCGGTACCCGGCTGCTCGACCTGCTGGCGGCCGGCAGCTCCCCGGCCGCGGCGATCCGGAACGTCGTCGACTCCGAAAGCACCATTGAACACCGGCAGTTGACCGCCATCGGGGCGGACGGCCCGGCCGCGGCGCACTCCGGCGCGCGGGCCCTGGGACAGTACGCGCAGGCCATCGGCCCGGACGCCGTCGCCGCCGGGAACCTCCTGTCCGGCCCCGGTGTCCCGCAGGCCGTGCTCGACGCCTTCGCCGCCGACCCGGCCGCACCGCTGGGGCAGCGCCTCGTCGACGCGCTGAGCGCCGGGGCGGCGGCGGGCGGCGAGGAGGGCCCGGTCCGTTCGGCCGGACTGCTCGTCGTCGACCGGGTCGCCTGGCCGGTGACCGACCTCCGCGTCGACTGGACGGACGGCGACCCGATCGCCGAACTCGCCGCGCTGTGGAAGCTCTGGGAGCCGCAGGCGTCCGCATACGTCGGCCGGGCACTCACCCCCGACGAGGCACCGTCGTACGGCGTTCCGGGGGACGAATGAAGCCTGTCCGCACCGCGGTCGCCGCACTCTCCGACGAGCTGCTCGCCCTCAGCCACCGGATCCACGCCCATCCGGAGGTGGCGTGGGAGGAGGAGAAGGCGGCCCGTTGGGTCTCGTACGCCCTGAACGACCTCGGCTTCGAGGTGCGCTCCGGCACGGCCGGACTGCCCACCGCCTTCACCGCCACCATCGGGTCCGGGCCGCTCCATCTGGGCATCTGCGCCGAGTACGACGCGCTGCCCGGCCTCGGCCACGCCTGCGGACACAACATCATCGCGGCGGCGGCGGTCGGCGCCGCGGCCGGACTGGCCCCGGTCGTCGACGACCTGGGTCTGACGGTCACCGTCTTCGGAACCCCGGCGGAGGAGGGCGGCGGCGGCAAGATCCTGATGCTGGAGCGCGGCGCCTTCGACGGGGTGCACGCGGCGATGATGGTCCACCCGGGGCCGGTCGACGTCGCCGAGGCCGACCCGTTCGCCGTGGCCCATCTGTTGGTGCGCTACCACGGCAAGGCCGCCCACGCGGCGGCCTACCCCGAGCAGGGCCGCAACGCCGCCGACGCCTTCACCGTCGCCCAGGTCGCCATCGGGCTGCTGCGCCAGCAGCTCCCCGGCCGGACCAGGGTGCACGGCATGATGACGCGCGGCGGCGAGGCCCCGAACGCCATCCCCGAGCTGACGGAGGGGCGTTGGTACGTACGCGCCGACACCCTGGAGCAGCTCGCCGAGCTCCAGCCGCGCGTCGAGCGCTGCTTCGAAGCGGGCGCGCTGGCGGCGGGCTGCGAGCTGGAGATCGAGCCGGAGAGCCGTCCGTACTCGGAGTTCCGCAACGACGCGGGGCTGTTGGCCCACTACCGGCGCACGGCCGAGGAGCTGGGGCGCACCTTCGAGTCCGGCACCCCGGCCGCCCGGATGAACCGGGCCTCGACCGACATGGGCAACGTGTCGCGAGTGGTCCCCGCCCTCCACCCCTATCTCGGCATCGGTTCATTGCCGGCGGTCAACCACCAGAAGGAGTTCGCCGCGCACTGCGTGGGCGGTGAGGCGGACCGCGCGGTGCTCGACGGGGCCACGGCGATGGCGCTGACGGCGGTGTCCGTGGCCTCGGACGACGAGGAACGGGCCCGGCTCGTCGCGGGGCGGTGACACCTGGGCGGTGAAGCCCGAGCAGTGACGGGAGGGCGGTGACGGCGCTGCACTCGGCGCAGGGGCCGCAGCTCGGGGTGCCGCAGATGATCCAGAGCCGCGGCCAGTTCGGCTACGTCGGTGCCCTCGCCGTCGTCCTGGTCGTCATCGTCATGTACCAGGGGCTCGCCGCGATGCGGCTGGCGGCCGGGGACGCGGCGGCGGTCTTCGGTGTCGTCCTCACGGTCGCCGTGACCACGCTGCTGCTGTCCTACCTGGCGATCATCCCGGCGCTGGTGGCGCTGCGGGTGCGGCACGGCGAGGTGGCCCGCCCGTACCGGGTGCCGTTCGGCACCGCGGGGTTCATGTGCTGCGCGGGGCTCGTCTACGTCTGGATCCTGGTGGGGTCGTGGTCGGCGCTGTTTCCCGGGACGCTGGAGTCGGTGCTCGGTATCGGCTACGACTTCCACGACATCTGGGGCGTCTCCCGGCTCACGTTCGAGGGCTTCACGCTGGGCACGGTCACGGCCCTGCTGCTGATCGGTACGGCGGGTCACGCGGTGGCCCGCAGGCGCCGGGCCCCGGAACCGCTCACGGTCTGAAAGGGCCGCCCCCGCACCGCGTCCGCACACGAGGGCGTCCCGCGCGGAACGTCGAAGCAGGTCCCCGCGCGGGACGCCCTTCCGGCTTCGTACCGGCCAACCGGTCAGCCGCAGCAGCCACCGCACTGGCACGGGGCCCCGGACTGGCACCCGCACCCGCAGCCGGAGCCGCAGCCGCAGGCGCCGAGGACGGTCAGGCGCTCCACGTCGGCGGGCGCCTCCTGCTGGGGATCGGTCGTGGGGGAATCGGCCATGGTTCCTCCTCAGGACGTACGACAGGGCCGTACGCCACTGCGACGCACGCACGACCGGGGCGTACGGACAACTCGTGCCGCCCCACCCCATTGCATGCCCACTCGGGCGGGCGCATCAACAGCGCACACGCGCAGAGACACATGTACGACCCCCGTGCGACCGCGCACGCCCCCACGGCCCCGGGGCCCCGGGGCCGTGACATCCGACCTTCCGGCTACGCGCCCTCCACCGGCGCCGACTGCTGGATCTCGTCGGCGTGCTCGCCGGTCACCAGGTAGACCACACGCTTGGCGACCGACACCGCGTGGTCGGCGAAGCGCTCGTAGTAGCGGCCGAGCAGCGTCACGTCGACGGCCGTCTCGATGCCGTGCTTCCAGCGGTCGTCCATCAGGTGCTGGAACAGCGTGCGGTGCAGCAGGTCCATCTCGTCGTCGTCCTGCTCCAGCTGGAGCGCCAGGTCGACGTCCTTGGTGATGATCACCTCGGCGGCCTTGGCCATCAGGCGCTGTGCCAGCTGGCCCATCTCCAGGATGGTGGCGTGCAGGTCGTGCGGCACCGCCGATTCCGGGAACCGCAGCCGGGCCAGCTTGGCGACGTGCTGGGCGAGGTCGCCCGAGCGCTCCAGGTCGGCGCTCATCCGCAGCGAGGTGACCACGATCCGCAGATCCGTCGCCACGGGCTGCTGGCGTGCGAGCAGGGCGATGGCCCGCGCCTCCAGGTCGTGCTGGAGGTCGTCGACCTTCTGGTCCGCGGCGATCACGCTCTCCGCGAGCTTGAGATCGGCATCGAGCATGGACGTCGTCGCCCGGCCGATCGCCGACCCGACGAGCCGGGCCATCTCGACCAGTCCCTCGCCGATCGAGTCGAGTTCCTCGTGGTAGGCGTCACGCATGGAAGTCCCTCTCCAGTCCTGTGTGCAATGCCGGGGCAGGCTGTGAGCCCCACGCTGCCACCCTGGGCGGTGTACGCGTCGCCTTCCGGCCGACCAAGTGAACCAACCCTTGCCCCTCGGTGAACTCTGGGCGACGAGTGTTCGGATACGCACTCGGATGGCTGGGAGAGTCCTCCGGGACCCGCATAACCTTGACGGTATGGACGTGAACGCGGCAGTCGCCGCAGCTGCGGCGATCGGCGGTGCTTGTACCGGCGTGATCGCCATGCTGGCGTTCCGCTGGAGCGAGCGCGACCAGAAGAAGCCGACGCGAACCTCCCTGCGGCCCGACAGCAACGCGCCCCTGCCCCCCGGGGTCGACACGGTCCTGTCCGTGCTCAGTTCCTCCGCGGTCGTCCTCGACGAGAGCGACAGCGTGGTCAAGGCCAGCTCCGCCGCCTATGCGCTGGGACTGGTCAGGGGCGGTCGGCTCGCCGTCGAGGCGATGCTGAACATGGCCAGGGACACCCGCCGCGACGGTGAGATACGGCAGGTCGAACTGGACCTGCCCCGGCGCGGTACGGGGCGGGGCGAGGCCCTCGCGGTCTCCGCCCGGGTCGCCCCGCTGGGCTCCCGGCTGGTGCTCCTGCTGGTGGAGGACCTCACCGAGGCCCGCCGCATAGAAGCGGTACGACGCGACTTCGTCGCCAACGTCAGCCATGAGCTCAAGACCCCGGTCGGCGCGCTCTCCCTGCTCTCCGAGGCCGTGATGGACGCCTCCGACGACCCGGAGGCGGTGGAGCGGTTCGCCGGGCGGATGCAGATAGAGGCGACCCGGCTGACCAACCTCGTACAGGAGATCATCGACCTCTCCCGGGTGCAGAACGACGACCCGCTGGAGGACGCCGAGCCGGTCCGGGTCGACGAGCTGGTGGCCGAGGCCATCGACCGCTGCCGCCAGCAGGCCGGCTCGAAGCAGATCACCATGGCAGCGGGCGGCACCGCGGAGCTCCGCATCTGGGGCAACCGCGGCCAGCTCGCCGCGGCACTCGGCAACCTCGTCGAGAACGCCGTCAACTACAGCCCCGCCCGGACCCGAGTGGGCATCGCCGCCAGGCGGCTTGCCGTATCCGGCGGGGACCAGATCGAGATAGCCGTGACCGACCAGGGCATCGGCATCTCGGAGAAGGACCGCGAGCGGGTCTTCGAACGCTTCTACCGCGTCGACCCGGCCCGCTCACGGGCCACCGGTGGCACCGGCCTCGGCCTCGCCATCGTCAAGCACGTGGCCGCCTCGCACGGCGGGGAGGTCACGGTCTGGAGCTCGGAGGGCCAGGGCTCCACCTTCACCCTGCGGCTGCCCGAAGCGGGCTCCGTACGGGAACGGGACCGCCGCTCGGGCGGACCGCTGATCGTCAATGGCGACGAGGGTCCCCACGGACCCGCTCACCCCGACACCCTTGAACCATTCCCTGCCCCGGAGGTCCTTCCGTGACCCGAGTGCTCGTCGTCGAGGATGAGGAATCCTTCAGCGACGCCCTGTCCTACATGCTCCGCAAGGAGGGTTTCGAGGTCGCCATCGCGGCCACGGGCCCGGACGGGCTTGACGAGTTCGAGCGCAACGGCGCCGACCTCGTGCTGCTCGACCTGATGCTGCCGGGTCTGCCCGGCACGGAGGTCTGCCGTCAGCTGCGCAGCCGGTCCAATGTCCCCGTGATCATGGTCACGGCCAAGGACAGCGAGATCGACAAGGTGGTCGGCCTGGAAATAGGAGCCGACGACTACGTCACCAAGCCGTTCTCCTCGCGGGAGCTCGTCGCCCGCATCCGCGCGGTGCTGCGCCGCCGCGGTGAGCCCGAGGAGGTGACCCCGGCCGCCCTGGAGGCGGGCCCGGTCCGGATGGACGTGGACCGCCACGTCGTCACGGTCGCCGGCGGCAAGGTCGACCTCCCGCTCAAGGAGTTCGACCTGCTGGAGATGCTGCTGCGCAACGCGGGCCGGGTCCTGACCCGGATGCAGCTGATCGACCGGGTCTGGGGCGCGGACTACGTGGGCGACACCAAGACCCTCGACGTCCATGTCAAGCGCCTGCGGGCCAAGATCGAGCCCGACCCCGGAGCGCCGCGCTTCCTGGTGACGGTGCGCGGTCTGGGCTACAAGTTCGAGCCGTAGACCGGCCGGTGCACGACGGCGGAGGGCGCCCCCCGAGAGGGAGGGCGCCCTCCGCCGTTCAGGCGTGCGCGTGCCGGGCGCGGTCAGCCCGCCGAGGCGGACGCGGAGTCGGTCGGGGTGACCGTGTCGTCCGCGGAGTCGGACGCGCCCGGCGCACCCGGGTGCGCGGACGTGGAGCCGGTCGGCGTCGCGGGCGACTTCGACGGCAGCGTCGGCAGCGAGCTGGGACCGAAGTCCGTGAAGTAGCTGGTCGCCGGGACGACGAACGCGCCGAGCGAGATCTCCCCGGTCGAGCTGAACTTGAAGACGACGGGCTGCACGTTGCCGGCCTGCGCGGCTTCGCGGCTGTTCTCGATCACGGCGGACGCGTTGCCCTTGCCGCCGAGCACCACCCTGCCGCCGGCCGGGACCACGATGGGTCCGGAACCCTTGGCGGCGTGCAGCTGCACCGCGACGCTCGTACCCGGCAGGGTGACGGCGTCCAGGGTCTGCTGCTTGACGCCGCTGTTGAACAGCGTCGCGGAGACGACGGCCGGGCCCTCGGCGCCGCGCTCGGGCTGGGTGATGACGTTCGCGTTCTGGATGCTGATGTCACCGGAGGTGGTGGCAGCACTGTCCGGCCTGACCTTGAGCGTCGCTGCGTCATTGCCCGCACCGCATGCGGCGAGCGAGGCGATCGAGAACACGATGGCGGTGGCGGCGAGGGCGCCGTGTCGAAGGCTGCGGCTCACGGCGGCGGCAACTCCTTGAACGTTCGGACTGCGGACGGGTGGGGCGAGCGACGTAAAGCCGCCCTAAGGATGTGTCAGCGGCCTTAGGCTACCGAGCCGCCCCTTCCGCCCCGCACCCGACCCGCCCCTACGCGCCCCTTCGGGCTCCGGCGGTTACCGGGGCGGGTGCCCCCGGCCGGTTCCGCACCCGGCCGGGGCGCATGCCGAAACCCGTCGACATGCGCCGTTCACATATCGCCGGTGATCAATTCATGGAGCGTGGCGTATTCCATGCGCATAACCGATCGCACCGAGGCGCTGATCAATATCCATTGATCAACCACACTTACGTCCGTACGGGTGATCGGCGCTCGAACGGACTACGTAAAGTTCATCATCAGGAATCCGGCAAACCGGGACGTTAGACCACTTCGGAGGGGGGTTCCGGGGTGTGTGACGTGCGTGTTTCGCCTCGCCCGTACAGCGGCTCCGACCTGCGAATACCGTCTCCCGTGAACCTTCCGCAGCACGTACGTGTTGCTGTTGTCAAGCCCCGAGATATGCCCTGACCTGCGAAAACGCCATTCAGGAGAAGCTGTTCTCGTGTTACCCTTGATAGCCACGGAAGGGGTACCTGTCACATGACGTTCAAGGTTGGCGACACCGTGGTCTATCCCCATCACGGGGCCGCGCTGATCGAGGCTATCGAAACTCGCCAGATCAAAGGCGTGGACAAGACCTACTTGGTGCTCAAGGTCGCCCAGGGCGACTTGACGGTTCGGGTGCCGGCGGACAATGCGGAGTTCGTGGGCGTACGCGACGTGGTCGGGCAGGAGGGGCTGGACCGGGTCTTCGAGGTGCTGCGCGCACCGTATGCCGAAGAGCCGACGAACTGGTCCCGGCGCTACAAGGCAAATCTGGAGAAGCTCGCCTCCGGCGATGTCATCAAGGTCGCCGAAGTGGTTCGCGACCTGTGGCGTCGTGAGCGCGAGCGTGGACTCTCCGCAGGTGAGAAGCGCATGCTCGCCAAGGCTCGCCAGATTCTGGTGAGTGAGCTCGCTCTCGCGGAGAACACGAACGAAGACAAGGCCGAGGCTCTGCTCGACGAGGTACTCGCGTCCTGAACCGGCTCACGCCGGTCTCGAAAAAATGTGCCGCGGTGCCCGCTGACAACCCGTATTCACGGTATGTCGTCGGGCGCTGCGGCATGTCTGGATTCAGCCACGGCGTGTCTGGATTGCGTCCCCGACTCACCGCTGCGTTGGCTTCATCGCCAATCCCCCCGATACGTTGCTCGCGATCTTGTGTAGCCGATCCCGAGCGGCCGGTGCGGCTTGTCCGAATCGACCGGAGGTCACGGAAAGGGCCCGGTCGAGTCATGGCGTGGCGCCCGGCTCGATTGTGGCCATACCCATGTCGGCTGTGGAAACAAACATGCCGAAGCTTCGGAGTGCAACCGATGTCTGATCTCTCGCGTCCGTACCGCACCGCCGCCGTGATTCCCGCGGCCGGCCGCGGCGTACGGCTCGGCCCAGGAGCCCCCAAGGCGCTCCGCGCGCTGGGCGGGACGCCCATGCTCATCCACGCGGTACGGGCCATGGCGGCCTCCCGTTCCGTCTCCCTGGTCGTCGTCGTCGCGCCGCCGGACGGTGCCCCCGAGGTCAAGAACCTGCTCGACGAGCACGCCCTGCCCGAGCGCACCGACTACCTCGTCGTGCCGGGCGGCGACACCCGCCAGGAGTCGGTGCGCCTGGGCCTCGACGCCCTGCCCGAGGACGTCTCCGTCGTCCTCGTCCATGACGCGGCCCGCCCGCTGGTGCCGGTCGACACGGTGGACGCGGTGATCGAGGCGGTACGGGACGGCGCGCCCGCGGTCGTCCCCGCGCTGCCGCTCGCCGACACCGTCAAGGAGGTCGAGCCCGGAGCACCGGGGGAGCCGGAGCCGGTGCTCGGCACGCCCGAGCGGGCCCGGCTGCGCGCCGTGCAGACTCCGCAGGGCTTCGACCGCGACACGCTCGTACGCGCGCACAAGACCGTCACCGTCGGCGGCGAGGGCGCCACGGACGACGCGGGCATGGTGGAGCGGCTCGGGGCGTCCGTCGTGGTCGTCCCCGGGCACGAGGAGGCGTTCAAGGTGACCCGGCCGCTGGACCTGGTGCTGGCCGAC
This sequence comes from Streptomyces sp. NPDC014727, assembly GCF_043083485.1. Taxonomy (NCBI): domain Bacteria; kingdom Bacillati; phylum Actinomycetota; class Actinomycetes; order Kitasatosporales; family Streptomycetaceae; genus Streptomyces; species Streptomyces sp. NPDC014727. Next base: position 11,220 of record NZ_JBIBYR010000029.1, read on the forward strand.
GCGGTACTGGCGCGCAGGAGGGCGAACGATGGCTTCTGAGGAAACGACGGCTTCCGAGGAGCGGACCGGGCCGGTGATCCCGCTGGTCGGGATCGGTACCGACATCCACGCCTTCGAAGAGGGCCGCGAACTGTGGTGCGCGGGGCTGCTGTGGGAGGGCGAGGGGCCGGGCCTCGCCGGGCACTCCGACGCCGATGTCGTCGCGCACGCCGCGTGCAACGCGCTCTTCTCGGCCGCCGGGCTCGGCGACCTCGGGCAGCACTTCGGCACCGGGCGGCCGGAGTGGTCCGGCGCCGCCGGGGTCACCCTGCTGACCGAGGCGGCGCGGATCGTGCGCGCCGCGGGCTTCGAGATCGGCAATGTCGCCGTCCAGGTCGTCGGCGTACGGCCGAAGATCGGCAAGCGGCGCGACGAGGCGCAGCGGGTGCTGTCGGCGGCCGTGGGGGCGCCTGTCTCGCTCTCCGCCGCCACGTCCGACGGGCTCGGCTTCACCGGGCGGGCCGAGGGCCTCGCCGGAATCGCGACGGCACTGGTCTACCGCACGGGCTGATCCACCGCGCGGCCCTGACCTGCCGGAATTCCCGGGCCCGCAGCCTTGTCGCACATCGGCGTGGTGGTCCGGATCACCGCGCGACAGGTCGTCGGCCGGATCCGCGGTCTTCCGGTGTGCCGATCACGGGCGGTCGGCGACGCCCGCGGACCGGCACGCCGGGAGACACCCCGCCGCAAGATTCTTTTCCCCGCGATGCCCGAGGGGTCGCGGGGCACTGGTACACGCCCACTACCCTTGAGGCGTGACTATTCGCCTGTACGACACCAGCGCCCGGCAGATCCGTGACTTCGTACCGCTCACCGCGGGCTGTGTCTCGATCTACCTCTGTGGCGCGACCGTCCAGGCCGCCCCGCACATCGGGCACATCCGGTCCGGGCTGAACTTCGACATCATGCGCCGTTGGTTCGAGTACCGCGGCTACGACGTCACGTTCATCCGGAACGTCACCGACATCGACGACAAGATCATCGCGAAGTCGGCCGAACAGGGCCGCCCCTGGTGGGCCATCGGGTACGAGAACGAGCGGGCGTTCAACGCCGGCTACGACGCGCTCGGCTGCCTCCCGGCCACGTACGAACCGCGAGCGACCGGCCACATCACCGAGATGGTCGAGATGATGCGCGGCCTGATCGAGCGCGGTCACGCCTACGCGGCCGACGGCAACGTCTACTTCGACGTGCGCTCCTTCCCCGGCTACCTGGAGCTCTCCAACCAGGACCTGGACGATCTGCGCCAGCCGTCCGGCGAGGGCGAGACCGGCAAGCGCGACCAGCGCGACTTCGCGATGTGGAAGTCCGCCAGGCCGGGCGAGCCCAGCTGGGAGACCCCGTGGGGCCGCGGCCGTCCCGGCTGGCACCTGGAGTGCTCCGCCATGGCCCACAAGTACCTCGGCACCGCCTTCGACATCCACGGCGGCGGCATCGACCTGATCTTCCCGCACCACGAGAACGAGATCGCCCAGGCCAGCGCGTACGGCGACGAGTTCGCGAAGTACTGGGTGCACAACGGCTGGGTCACCATGTCCGGCGAGAAGATGTCGAAGTCGCTGGGCAACTCGGTGCTGGTCAGCGAGATGGTCAAGGCGTGGCGCCCGATCGCGCTGCGTTACTACCTCGGCACCCCGCACTACCGGTCGATGATCGAGTACAGCGAGGAGGCCCTGCGCGAGGCCGAGTCCGCGTTCGCCCGAATCGAGGGCTTCGTGCAGCGTGTCACCGAGAAGGCGGGCGAGACGGTCGAGCCCGCCACCGAGGTGCCGCCCGCCTTCGCCGAGGCCATGGACGACGACCTGGGCGTCCCGCAGGCGCTCGCGATCGTCCACACCACGGTCCGCCAGGGCAACTCCGCTCTCGCCGCCGACGACAAGGAGGCCGCAGTCGCCCGGCTCGCGGAGGTCCGCGCGATGCTCGGCGTCCTCGGCCTCGACCCGCTCGACGAGCACTGGGCCGGCGAGAGCGACCGCGGCGACGATCTGCACGGCGTCGTCGACACGCTCGTGCGCCTGGTCCTGGACCAGCGCCAGTCGGCCCGCGAGCGCAAGGACTGGCCCGCCGCAGACGCCATCCGCGACCAGCTCAACCAGTCCGGTCTCGTCATCGAGGACAGCCCGGCCGGACCACGGTGGACACTCGGCCCGCGCCAGTAGTCCTCCCCACGTGCCGCCCGGCCTCCCGGGCGGCACACTTCACTTACGTACGCATGTCTGAGAAGAAACGAAACAGGTAGGTCATGGCCGGGAACAGCCAGCGCAGGAACCGCCGCACGTCCAACAAGAAGGGCGCGCAGGTCGGCAGCGGTGGGCAGCGACGCCGTGGCCTCGAAGGCAAGGGCCCGACGCCTCCCGCCTCCGCCCGCAAGGGACACAAGAAGAACCGCATCGCCAACGCCCAGGCCAAGCAGGCCGCGGTCCGCCGCCCCGCGCCCCGGCGCGGCGGCGTCAAGGGCACGTCCGAGATGGTCGTCGGCCGCAACCCGGTCTACGAGGCCCTGCGCGACGGCGTCCCGGCGACGACCCTGTACGTCCAGCAGTACATCGACAACGACGAGCGGGTCCGCGACGCGCTCCAGCTCGCCGGTGCGCGCGGCAACATCAACCTGATGGAGGCCCCGCGCGTCGAACTGGACCGGATGACGAACGGCCTGAACCACCAGGGCCTCGTCCTCCAGGTCCCGCCGTACGAGTACGCGCACCCGGAGGACCTCACCGCCGCCGCGTACGACAACGGCGAGGATCCGCTGATCGTCGCCCTCGACGGCGTCACCGACCCGCGCAACCTGGGTGCGATCGTCCGCTCCGTCTCCGCGTTCGGCGGGCACGGCGTGGTCGTGCCCGAGCGGCGCGCGGCCGGAATGACGGCGGGCGCGTGGAAGTCGTCGGCGGGCACGGCGGCCCGTACGCCGGTCTCCCGGGTGACGAACCTGACCCGGGCCCTGGAGGGCTACCAGAAGGCCGGTCTCACGGTCGTCGGCCTCGCGGCGGACGGCGAGCACACCGTCGAGGACCTGGAGGCTCTCGACGGCCCCGTCGTCATCGTCATCGGCAGCGAGGGCAAGGGTCTGGGCCGCCTCGTCGGCGAGACCTGCGACTACCGGGTCCGCATCTCGATGCCGGGCGGCGCGGAGTCGCTGAACGCCGGTGTCGCGGCCGGGATCGTCCTGTACGAGGTCGCGCGGCGCCGGGCCTGAGACGCACCCGGACGGGGGGCGGCCGACCGGGGCGCCCCCCGTTGACGGGTCTCGGACACATCGGGCCCGTCAAGGCAGTGTCCTAAACACACATCACTCGGTTAGATGAGTGTGGACACCAGAACGCCTCGGTTCGACGAACTACCCGCCCTGAGCATGACCAAGGTGGACTGCGACCCCGCGCAGGTCATCGTCAACCACGCCAGCTTCCGGGTACAGCTCGCCCCCGGCCAGCGTCCGCGGCTGCGCGGTCCGGCCCGCGCGGGCACGCCCAGGATCCCCGCCATGAGCGGCGGCGCCGGAGCGGTGCGCGGCAGGCGCTCGCCCGTCGTGTGGAGCGGCAGGTCCGCCCCGGGCGATCCCGGCGCCACCGGGCTCCTCCAGGCCGTACGGAACTCCACCGCGGGCCGGCCGACCTCCGCGTACGACTCCTACGATCCCTACGCCCCCCGCACCGGCCACGACTTCGACGGCGGGATGGGCGGCACCCAGGTCATCGAGCGCCTGGAAGAGACTCGGCCCAACCCCGTCATCACGGCACCCCGCCGGCCCGACCGCCCCGGCAACGGCCCGCTGCTGCCGCCCATGCGCCAGGCGGTCGGCGCCTACGACCCCGTCGACACCGGACCGTACGGCCGCGCGGCGTACGACGACGAGTACGACGACGAGTACGACGACATCACCGAGGCCCGGGGGCCGCGGCACGGCAACGACTCCGTGCGGCACGCGTACTACCCCGGGCGCCGTATGAACCTCGGCGTCGTGCTGCTGCCCATGCGCGTCTTCCTCGGCTTCATCTCCGTCTACGCCGGCATGGGCAAGCTGTGCGACCCCGTCTATTTCGACGGCGGCGAGCGCGGCTCCATGGTCAAGTGGCTCACCTCGCTGCACCCTTGGGCGCTCGCCGAGCCGCTGCGCGACTTCGCGCTCTCGCACCCCGTCGGCGCCGGACTCACCGTCGCCTTCCTCCAGGTCGTCGTCGGCGTCCTCACCGTCCTCGGCCTCTGGCAGCGCGTCGCCGCCTCCGTCGGCGCACTCCTCTCCGCCGCCCTGCTGGTCACCGTCAGCTGGCGCACCGTCGCCGTCTACGACGCGCCCGACATCATCTTCCTCGCCGCCTGGAGCCCGCTGATCATCGCGGGCGCCCCCGTCTACTCCGTCGACGGACGGCTCGCCGGCGAGGCCTGGCGCAGGCTCGGCCCGCGCTCGGCGATCTGGGACCTCCGCCGCCGGGTGCTGCGCCGGGGTGCCGTCGTCGCCACCGTGGTCGTCGGCCTCACTCTGCTCGTGGGTTCCATGCTCGGCGGCGCGGTCCGTTCGTCCGGGGTCGTCACCGTGCCCGGCCCGAACGGCAACCCGACCAACCAGCTCCCCGGCTCCCCGCTCCCGCAGGAGTCCCAGAGCCGCAGGGCCTCCCACACGCCCGGCGGGAAGCGCCCCTCGCCGTCCCGCAGCAGTGCCTCCACCACTCCTTCGGCCCAGGCGTCCACGCCCGCCGCGGACTCCGTGCGCGAGTCCGGCCAGGCGGCCGGTGCCGGGCAGCCCAGCCAGACCCAGGGCACCGTGCAGCAGCCCCCGCAGCAGACGGCCCCGCAGCCGCCTCCGTCCGGTAGTTCCGGCCCGAGTTCCTCCGGCTCCACCGGCGCCGGCGGCAGCTCGGCGACCGGCGGATCGGACGGCGGTGGCGGCTCCACCGGCGGCACGTCCGGCGGCGGGCAGAACCCCATCGGCGGTCTGCTCGGCTGAGAGCCTGTCGGGTCGGCACAGGACGCAGGGGCGGTCACCGGTTCGTTCCGGTGACCGCCCCTGCGTCGTGCCTCGTCGCGTGTCACAGCACTACGGCCCGTCGAGCTCCTTGGCGGCCTCGGTCAGGTCCTTCGCGGTGTCGATGGCCCGCCAGTACGCGCCGTGCGGCAGCGGATACCCGGCCAGCCTGCGCTCACGGGCCAGCCGCGGGAACGTCGTCCGCTCGTGGTCGCCCAGGTCCGGCAGCAGGTCGGTGAACGCGGGGGAGAAGACGTACACGCCGGCGTTGATCAGATACGGGGAAGGCGGCGACTCGATGAAGTCGGTGATGTGCCCGAACGCGTCCGTCTCCACGGCGCCCCACGGGATGCGGGGACGGGCCAGGGCCAGGGTGGCGGTCGCGTCGCGTTCGGCGTGGAACGCGGCCATCTCGCGCAGGGAGAAACGCGTCCAGATGTCGCCGTTGGTGGCGTACCAGGGCTGCTCCGGATCGGGGAGCCGGGCGGCGGCGTACTTCAGCCCACCGCCGCGTCCCAGGGGCTCGGACTCCACGACCGTCGTCACGCGCAGCGGCAGCACGGCCGAGTCCAGCCACTCCTGGAGCACCTCGGCCAGATGACCGCACGACACCACGGCGTCGGTCACGCCCTCGGCGGCCAGCCAGGAAAGCTGATGGCCGATGATCGGGGTCCCGGTGCCCGGGATCTCGACCATCGGCTTGGGGCGGTCATCGGTGTACGGGCGCAGCCGCGACCCCTGGCCACCTGCCAGGACCACGGCCTGCGTCGGATACGTATGCATGCCAGGCACGATATGCGGTGCCCGGACCGGCCGGTCAGCTGAACTGTGCGACGCCCGAGGCGAAGGACGTGTCGCAGACGGGACGCGAGAACCTGTGGGCCCGCGTCGGACCGTACTGCTCGACGGCCGCGCGGCCCAGCGCCCTGGCGATCGACATGCAGTGCTGGGCGAGCGAGGGCCGGGCCTCGACGGAACGCTGCAGGTCCGTCAGGGCGACACCCGGGTCCTTCTCCCGGAGCTCCAGGAGCAGCCGGTCACGGAGGAGGTCCTGCGGGGTGCGCGTCCGGGCAGGCTTCGAGACGTCCTGGGCGGAGGCGGCCAGGACCTGGGACTCGGAGTTGTGCGCTGCCCACGGCACGCTGGTGACGGCGAGGGTCCCGGAGAGGACCATCACGACGGGCAGGACGAAAGCGAGGGATCGGCCGATACGGCGAGCGGTGTGGGTCACGCAGCGAGCGTAGCGGGCAGTGATGATCTGGCGACATTACGTCACTCTTGAGGGGGATGGTTCGAGGGCGTTTTTCGAATCGCGTGTTGACGGGCCGCTGTGAAATGCCCGGTGTGCCGGGGAATCCGGCACCGTACGGATTCAAACCCGGACGCGCCCCGCGACGCGCGAACGGCCCCGCACGAAGAACGTGCGGGGCCACTGTGGTGCGGTGATGCCGGTGCGCGGGGCGGGGCGTCAGTCGGTGAGACGCGCGCCCGTCGAGGTCGAGAAGACGTGCAGCTCGTCCGGGCGCGGCACGACGTGCAGCTTGGTGCCCTTCTCCGGAACGGCGCGGCCGCCGACGCGGACGACCAGGTCCTTGTCCTGGCCGCCGACCTGCGCGGAGCCGTAGACGAAGCCGTCGGCGCCGAGCTCCTCGACGACGTTGACCGAGACGGCCAGACCGGCCGGGGCGTCGGCGCTGTCCTTCGAGAGGGACTTCGCGGCGGCGCCGCCGTGCTCGACGATGTCGAAGTGCTCGGGGCGGATGCCGACCGTGACGGTCGTGTCGCCCTTCTCCGAGGCGGCGGTGAGCGCTTCGCGGGAGACCGGGACGACGCTGTTGCCGAACTTCACGCCGCCGTCGGTGATCGGGACCTCGACCAGGTTCATGGCCGGGGAGCCGATGAAGCCGGCCACGAAGAGGTTCGCCGGCTTGTCGTACATGTTGCGCGGCGAGTCGACCTGCTGGAGCAGACCGTCCTTGAGGACCGCGACACGGTCACCCATGGTCAGGGCCTCGACCTGGTCGTGCGTGACGTACACGGTCGTGATGCCCAGACGGCGCTGGAGCGAGGCGATCTGCGTACGGGTGGAGACACGGAGCTTGGCGTCGAGGTTCGACAGCGGCTCGTCCATGAGGAAGACCTGCGGCTCACGCACGATGGCCCGGCCCATCGCGACACGCTGACGCTGACCACCGGAGAGCGCCTTCGGCTTGCGGTCCAGGTACTCGGTGAGGTCGAGCATCTTGGCGGCCTCTTCGACCTTCGCCCGGATGTCGGTCTTGTTGACACCGGCGATCTTGAGCGCGAAGCCCATGTTGTCCGCGACGGTCATGTGCGGGTAGAGCGCGTAGTTCTGGAACACCATGGCGATGTCCCGGTCCTTCGGCGGCAGGTGCGTGACGTCGCGGTCACCGATGCGGATCGCGCCGCCGTTGACATCCTCAAGACCCGCGAGCATGCGCAGGGAGGTCGACTTGCCACAACCGGAAGGACCGACGAGGACGAGGAACTCGCCGTCCGCGATGTCGATCTCCAGCTGGTCCACGGCCGGCTTCGTGGAGCCGGGGTAGACGCGGGACGCCTTGTCGAACGTGACACTGGCCATGCTGGATCTTCTCCTTCACCGGCAGGAACGTGCCGGACGATCCGAGTAAGGGAGTGGTCTGGTCCACTTGGGTGAATCCTCAGCGACGCTACCTGGACATTTGAAATCTGTCAGTAGTTCGAGGACCGCGAAATTTCGGGACCGCGCGGGGCGCGGTGTTGGTTACACTGCTCCGGCACGCCTCCTTAGCTCAGCTGGCCAGAGCAACGCACTTGTAATGCGTAGGTCGTCGGTTCGAATCCGACAGGGGGCTCGGCAGGAAGCCCAGGTCAGATGTGCTCTGACCTGGGCTTCTTTCGTTCAGTGGACGCGGCGGCGACGCCGGGCGCGGGCCGCGCCGGTGGCCGTGGGGCCACTTGCGGGTTCAGAGGCAGGTTCCGGATCGTCGGGGATCGTGTCCGCCGTGCGGCGGCTGCCGGAAGCGCCCGCTTGCGGCCTTTATGGGGTGGTGACCCTGCGACGGGACCATGCCGACAGTCCGAGTGCCAGTGCCGTGCCGACGAGGAGGACCGCGACCGCGACCCAGGTGGCGTGCGAGACCGCGTCGGTGAAGGCGGTGCGCGGGTCGCGGACGCGGGGGAGGCGGTCCTCGAAGCGTGTGGTGATCAGTGTGCCGAGGATGCTGGTGCCGAGGACGGCGCCGATCTGGCGGGCGGCGTTGACGGTGCCGCCCGCCTCGCCCTCGCGGCCGTGTGGGACGTGGCCCACGGCGAGGGCGGTGGACGGGGCGTTGGCGAGACCGCAGCCGAAGCCGAACAGGACGAAGGCGGCGACGTACCCGGCGAACCCGATGTCCGGTTCGACCTGCGCGAAGAGGGCGGCGCCGGCGGCCGCGAGCAGCAGGCCCGCCGTGATCAGGACGCGCGGGCCGAGTCGGCGTACCAGTATTCCGGCCAGAACCGAGGCGGCGATGAACGTGCCGAATTCCGCGAGGAGTTGGACGCCTACCTGCAGGGCGGTCAGTCCCCGTACCCGCTGCAGCCACAGCACTTGGAGAAGGGAGAGGCCGACGAAGCCGAACAGGACGGTCGCGGCCAGCAGAAGGGAGGCGCTGTAGGAGGGATCGCGCATCAGCCGCAGGTCGACCATGGGGGCGGTACGGCGCAGTTCGACAAGGACGAAGGCGGCCAGCAGGAGGACCGCTGCCACGGCGGCGGCCAGGGCCCGTGCGGAGCCGTAGCCGTGGTGACCGCCGTCGATCAGCCAGAAGACCAGGAGCGCGAGACCTGCGATCGCGGTGAACTGTCCCGTCCAGTCCAGGCGCTGGGCAGGGTTGCGGGACTCGGTGACCCGGCCGAGCGCGACCGCCGCCGCGAGGCCCGCCACGACGAGGTTGAGCCAGAATGCCGCGTGCCAGGTCCACCAGCGCAGCGCGAGGCCCGCGACGAGGGGGCCGACGGCCAGGCCCAGTCCGGAGGTGGCCGCCCATGCGGCGATCGCCCCGGCGCGGCGGCGCGGGTCGCGGACGGTGTGGGTGATCAGCGCGAGCGAGCTGGGGGTGACCAGGGCGCCGCCCAGGCCGGCGATCGCCTGGCCGGTGAGGACGGTGGCCAGGTCGTCGGCGAGGACCAGCACCAGCGCGCCTGCGGCCATGGCGGCGGTCCCGGCGAGAAAGACGCGCTTGCGCCCCCACCGGTCGGCCAGTGCGCCGGCGCCGAGTACGCAGGACGCCACGATCAGGGTGTACATGCTCGGCACCCACACCATGTCGGCCGGGGCGAGGTGCAGGTCGGCCTGGACGGCGCCGAGCGTGCCGATGGTCTCGGTGGTCTGGAGGAACACCGTGAACAGCCCCAGGCAGGCGGCGACGAGGACCGGCCCGGGGCGGCTGCCACGGGCGTTGTCGCGCACCTCGGCCGTCGCGTCACGCAGATCAGTGGTCATGGTTCTCTCCTCCGGAGAGCATGGTCCTGATCTGGCGGGTGACGGCGTCGGCGAGGACTTCCTCGCGGCCTGCCTCGACGGCGTCGAGGACCTGCTCGACCACGTCGGCGGGGCTGATCTTGGGCTGGTCGGTGCCGGCCGGCATGTCGGTGTCGATGAACGCGGCGTGCACGGCGACCGTGAGGGTGCCCTGCGGGCGGAGCTCTTCGCGTACCGCGTTGGTCATCGACCAGGCCGCGGCCTTGGAGACGCCGTACGAGCCGATCTGCGGGAGCGTGTGCCAGGAGAGCACGGAGAGCATGTTGACCAGGGCTCCGCCGCCGTTCCCGCCGAGAACGGGGGCGAAGTCGCGGCACATGGCGAGCGTGCCGAACAGGTTGGTCTCCAACTCGGCGCGCGCCCCGTCGAGAGTGTCCGCGGTGAGCAGCGAATCGCCGCGCAGGATGCCCGCGTTGTTGATCAGCAGGGTGGTGTCGGAGCAACGCTCGGCGGCTGCGGCCACGGAGGCCGGGTCGGTGATGTCGAGTGCGACGGGTGTCAGCCCCGGGTCGGTCACGGTCTTCGGGTCACGTGCTGCCGCGTACACGGTGTGCGCGCCGCGAGCCAGCAGGCCGCGGGCGAAGGCGCGGCCCAGTCCGCGGTTGGCTCCGGTGACGAGCGCAACGGTTCCGCCGATGTTCACAGGGTCTCCTGCAGGGGTGTCGTGGCCGCGGGTGCGGATGCGTGCTCCGCGGGGGCGTCCTGGACGACGCGGGCCTGGCGGGCGAGGGCCAGCAGTCGGCCGTCGGCCGACCACACCGCACTGTCGTCCACCGCCCAGCCGCTGCCGGCCTGTTCGGTGCGGATCCGGACCAGGGCCCAGTCCGCGCGTGCTCCGGAATCCAGCGCGTCGGTGAAGTGGATGGTCAGCTCGGCGGTCGGCACCGGGCGCGGGGTGTGCCAGCGCGCGAACAGGGCCGGTGGGAGGACGTCGGTGAGGGTGACGACCGCGGCCTCGTCCAGCGCCCGCCCGTCGGTGAACCGCACCCAGGCGACCAGTTCGGCCCGCTCGCCCCCGGCGAGAGGCAGGGCCTCGGTGGCGGGACGGATCTCCACCTGCCGGGCGAAGGCCACGAACCCGGCCGACAGGTCGAGGGGCCGGCAGTCGGCCGGGCCCGGTACCCGGGGCGAGCTCCGTCCGTCATATCTGGGCCCCCGGCGGCCGCGGCCGAATACCGCCGAGCCCACGAGCACCGTGGTTCCGTCCTGATGGCCTGTGAAGGCACAGGTCGCGGCCCGGCGCCCCACCGACGGCCTGGCCAGGGACAGATGGAGCGGACCGGTGTCGACAGGAGCGAGGAAATGAGCGGTCAGGGCGCGGACCGGGCGGCCTTCCCCGACGGCTCGTTCCCGCATGGCGGTGAGCGCCGCCGCCGCGACATGACCCCCGTGCGCACCCGCCCAGGATCGCCACAAGGGGTCGATCCGAGCCCATGCCTCCTCATCGGTGGCATGCGCGCTGCCGGGTGGTGAAGCCCTCATTCCGGTCTCCTCGTTCGGGCGAGCCCAACGAGCCCGCTGGATAGTTGGAAAACAGGACTTACTATAGGTAGGTCAGTTTGAAAATCAAACCTTCATGTTGTTCGGTGCTGGACGCCACTCCGGGCGTCGACCTCTGAGCGGACATGCGGGTCTCGTTCTCCAACGCGCTGTGCCATAGTGAGTTGGAAACGACAACTGGCCCGAAGGGCGGGCGCGGGCCGGACCCTCTGCATACGTGCCGGGCTCGCATGCGCAGGACCACGCCGCCGCCGCTTCCCGCACCGGCCGCCCGCAGCGGGGCGCCTGCGGCCGGCAGGCGCGACCGCCGAAGCGGCGCCCGGATACGCCGTGACCCGTCAGCACGCCGCAGCCCTCAGGAGGTCCACGCAGATGCCCGCCGCTCGCCCACGTCCCTGTTCCATCGCGAACTCGCTCGCCGTCATCGGCGAGCGCTGGAGCCTGCTCGCGCTGCGGGAGGTGTTCCTCGGGGCGCGCCGCTTCGACCAGATCGCGGCGAACACCGGCGCCAGCCGGGACATCCTCACGGCCCGGCTGAAGAAGCTCGTGGAGAACGGAGTCCTGGCCAAGGAGCTCTACCAGGCCCACCCTCCGCGCTACGAGTACACACCGACCGAAGCCGGACTCGCGCTGCAGCCGGTCCTGCTCGCCCTCATGGAATGGGGCGACCGCTACGTGACCGAGGGGGAACCCCCGACGGTGCTCAAGCATGACTGCGGCGCGGTACTTCACCCCCGCACCGTCTGCGACGCCTGCGGCGGGCCCGTCCCGCCCGACAGCACCCACGCGATCCGACTCGGCGGCGTCCCGCAGTAGTCCGGGGGCGCCCCGGCGCCGGGGTGAGGACAGGCCCGGCCGGCCCGTCGCCGGCACAACCCGGGCTGTGGCACCTGCCGGGCGGAGGGATCGATCCGGGCGAGCAGCCGCGGGAGACGCCGGCGCGTGAACTGTACGAGGAGACGGGCCTCGAACTTTTCGAAGCCCGGCTGGTGGACGCGCGGACGAGGCGGACGAGCGGACAAGGCGCACAAGCGGTCGACGTCAACACGGCCGACACGGCCGACACGGCCGACACGGCCGACACGGCCGACACGGCCGAGGCGGTCGACGTGGTCGGGGCTCTGCCGATCAGACGAAGGGTTTTCATGGTTGCCGGGAAGATGCACCCCGACGAGGTTGAGCTCGACGTCCCTCTCGTGAGACGGCTCATCGGCGCGCAGTTTCCGCAGTGGACGGATCTTCCCCTTGAACCGGTGGCCTCTTCGGGCACGGACAACGCCATGTACCGGCTCGGCCCGGACATGGCGGTACGGCTGCCCCGTATCCCCGGAGCGGCCCTGCAGGTGAGCAAGGAGCAGCAGTGGCTGCCGAGGCTCGCGCCGCTTCTGCCGCCGCCCGCGCACGACACGTGATCGGGGAGGTCCTGGCCGACCACGGCTCCGGCACCTGAGCACCCGCTCGGCCTTCACCTCGCTGACCGCATGGCCCGACGACCTCCGCCACCCACCCGGTGGCGGAGGTCCGGCCGTTCGCTCAGTGCCGTCCGGACAGCCGGTCCGCGGCCTTGGCGACGGGGTCCGTGCCCGCGCGGGGCGAGGTGAGTTCGCGGCGGTCGGCGGCGCGGTAGGCGGCGTACATGCCGTGGACGCCGAGCCAGCGGAAGGGTTCCGGTTCCCACCGGCGGACCTTGTGGTTGACCCAGGGCAGGGATGTCAGCTCCGTGGGGCCGGACTGCCCGGAGTCCTGCTGGATCAGGTCGCGCAGGGTACGGGCGGCGAGGTTGGTGGTGGCGACGCCGGAGCCGACGTAGCCGCCGGCCCAGCCGAGACCGGTGGAGCGGTCGAGGGTGACGGTGGCGCACCAGTCACGGGGGACGCCGAGGACACCGGACCAGGCGTGGTCGATGCGCGCGGCCGCGGTGGTGGGGAAGAGGCGGACGAGGATGTCGCGGAGAGCCTCGATGGTGGCGAGCTGGGTGCGGCCGTCGTTGTCGGTGGCCGAGCCGTACCGGTACGGCACTCCGCGACCGCCGAGCGCGATGCGGTCGTCGGCGGTGCGCTGGGCGTACATGTAGGCGTGGGCCATGTCGCCGAGGGTTTCGCGGCCGTCCCAGCCGATGGTGTCCCACATCGACCTGGGGAGCGGTTCGGTGGCGATCATCGACGAGTTCATGGGGAGCCAGGTGCGCTTCTGGCCCTTGAGGTTCGCGGTGAAGCCCTCGGTGCAGCGCAGGATGTACGGGGCGCGGACGGTGCCGTACGGGGTGCGGGCGTGCTTGGGCTCGATCGCGGTGACCGGTGTCGATTCGTGGATGGTGACGCCGAGCGCCTCGACGGTCGCCGCGAGGCCCTTGACGAGTTTGACCGGATGCAGGCGGGCGCCGTGCGGGGTCCAGGTGGAGCCGACGGCTCCGGTGACGTTGACGCGTTCGGCGGTTTCGCGGGCGCCGCGCAGGACGCGGTCCTTCTCGCCGAAGGCGATCTCCACGGAGTGGAAGTCCTTGAGCCGGGCCAGTTGGGCCGGTGTGTACGCGACTTCGAGCACACCGCCCTGGTGGATGTCGGCGTCGATGTTCTCCTCGGCGGCGACGCGGACGACTTCCTCGACGGTGTCGTTCATCGCCTGCTGGAGGCGGACGGCGGCTTCGTGTCCATGGAGTTTCGCGTACCGGTCGCGGCCCGCGATGCCGTTGTAGAGCCAGCCGCCGTTGCGCCCGGAGGCGCCGTAGCCGCAGAACTTGCCTTCGAGGACGACGATGTTGAGGAAGGGCACGGCCTTCTTGAGGTAGTAGGCGGTCCACAGCCCGGTGTATCCGCCGCCGACGATGCAGACGTCGGCGGTGGTGTCGCCGGGCAGGGGCTCCCGGGCCAGGGGGGTGCCTTGGTCCGCGTACCAGAACGATATGCCGCCGTTGACGGTGCTGACGGTGCTCATGTTGCCCCTGCTTTGTCCGGTGTGAAGCCCTGTGGTGAATCGTGTGAGCGGGACGTTACTGCGCCGGAGGGGTTTTCGTCCTGTGCCGGGAGCGGGTCAGCGGGTAGCAGGCGAGGCCGATGAGCACGGCGGTGAAGTGGCCGACGTCGGTGAAGGTGGGGCCGATGATGAGCGGGATGCCGTAGAAGACGACGACGGCGAAGAGGTACACGTACCGCCAGGGCGCCGGGACGTGGTACGTGAGGACCGCGACGACGCCCGCGAGCGCGTAACTGACCCCGATGTCCAGCGTGTTGGCGGCGGACTCCGGTACGTGTCCGTGCCGGATGGCCCAGGCCAGGATGCCTTCGCTGACGAGGCTGGCGAGGACATGGGCCGCGATGGCGACGGCGAGCCAGCGCAGGGTGCCCAGCCAGCGTTCGGCGGAGGCGTGGAAGACGGTGTAGAGGACGGCGTAGGGGAGCCACCGGCCGCTGTCGATCCAGAGGGCGCTGACGATCAGTACGCGTACGGGGTCGTGGGAGAGTTCGTGGATGTTGGTCGAGCGCTGACGCAGGAAGTCCTCCTCGAAGTCCGGGGACATCTGGTGCACGATGACGGTCGTGACGAAGAGCGCTGCCAGCCAGATGTAGGTGCCCGGTGCGCTGCGGATCCATGAGCCGACGCTGCGGATCCACGAGCCGGCGGTGGTGCGCGGCCGGGTGGGCTGGGCGGGGCTGCTCGGAGTCATATCCGATTGACGCACGCCTCTACGATCGTCCGCGTGATTGACATTCCGGACGGACTGATCGACACCCAGTCCAAGTACAACGGAGCGGCCGGGCGGGCCTTTCTGGCGGCGCTGCCGGGGCGGGCCGCCGAGTTCCTGGAGCGGTGGGGGCTGCGGCGGGACGGTGAGGCGTTCCACGGGGTGTGCGCCCTGGTGCTTCCGGTGGTGCGGGTGGCCGACGGTCGTCCGGCGGCACTGAAGCTTCAGCCGGTGGACGAGGAGACCGTGGGGGAGCCGGTCGCGCTGCGGGTGTGGGGCGAGGCGGGCGCGGGGGCCGTGGAGCTGCTGGATCACGACGCTGCGACGGGGACGCTGTTGCTGGAGCGGCTGGACGGCCGCCGCTCGTTGGCGGGGATGGCGGACGAGCGGGAGGCGGTGCTGATTCTGGCGGAGCTGCTGGCCCGGCTGTCGTCCGTACCGGCTCCGGCTCCGGCGGATCACGGGCTGCCAGGACCACTGGCCCCGCCGGGATCGCAGGCCCCGCCGGGATCGCCGGAGCTGCGAGGGCTGCCTCCGCTGCGAGGACTGGGGGAGATGACGGAGCGGATGCTTCAGGAGGCGCCGGGGGCGGTGGCGGCGCTGGTGGACGAGGAAGAGCGGCGGCTGCTGGCGGACTGTGCGGCGGCGGTCCGGGAGGTCGCCGGGGAGCCGGGGGACCGGTTGCTGCACTGGGACCTGCATTACGGGAACGTACTGGCCGGGAGGGAGGGCCGGTGGGTGGCCATCGACCCGAAACCACTGGTCGGCGATCCGGGGTTCGAGCTGCTTCCGGCGCTGGTCAACAGGTTCGACGCGGCGGCGGTGCGGTGGCGGTTCGACGTGATGACGCAGGCGCTGGGGCTGGACCGGGAGCGGGCGCGGGCCTGGACTCTGGGGCGTCTGCTGCAGAACGGTCTGTGGGACGTGTCGGACGGGCGGCGGCGGCTGGATCCGGAGCAGGCCGAGATCGCGCGGCAGTTGCTGGGGGCGGAGTCGGCCGGTCACGGGCCGGTGCTTACGCTGCCCTCATGATTCGCACCGCGACCCCTGCCGATGTACCCGTCATCCACGCCATGGTCCGTGAGCTGGCCGACTACGAGAAGGCCCTGCACGAGGTGAGGGCCACCGAGGAACAGCTGCACGAGGCGCTGTTCGGCGAGCGGCCCGCCGCGTACGCGCACATCGCGGAGTCGGACGACGGCGAGGCGGTCGGCTTCGCACTGTGGTTCCTGAACTTCTCCACGTGGCGTGGGGTGCACGGCATCTACCTGGAGGACCTGTACGTGCGTCCGGAGCGGCGCGGCGGCGGGCACGGGAAGGCTCTGCTGACGGAGCTGGCGCGGATCTGTGTGGCGCGGGGCTACGAGCGCCTGGAGTGGTCGGTGCTGAACTGGAACACCCCGTCCATCGCGTTCTACGAGTCGCTGGGCGCGCGGCCGCAGGACGAGTGGACGGTGTACCGGCTGACGGACGGGGCATTGGCGGAGCTCGGCGGACGGTAGGCCCCCACGGGGATGCACCGGACACCCGGGAGGTCAAGCCCCGTCGTGGCGCCGCGGTCGTTCTGTTTCACCCGCAGCCGTGAGGGGCGTTGTCAGTGGGGTGGGTGACGATGGGGGGCATGGCACGCAGCAGCAGGAAGACGGACACCATCGCGACGGCACGCCGGCCGGAGGTGCGGCTGCCGCCGCTCGTTCCGTACGACGGGGAGGGCCTGGAGCCCGACGGGGACTACGACGGGGTGCGCTTCGAGGGGGCGGATCTGGCGGACGAGTCGGGGCCGGGCGCCCGGTTCATGGACTGTGCGCTGAACGGCTGCGCACTGGACCGCACGGAGCTGGTCAGGGCCCGCTTCATCGACTCGGTGCTGACGGGCGTACGGGGTGTGGGCACCGATCTCGCGGGGGCGTCGCTGCGGGACGTGGAGGTGGTGGACGCACGGCTGGGCGGGGTGCAGCTGCACGGCGCGGTACTGGAGCGAGTGCTGGTGCGCGGCGGGAAGATCGACTACCTGAATCTGCGGAAGGCGCGGCTGAAGGACGTGGTGTTCGAGGGCTGTGTGCTGTCCGAGCCGGATTTCGGGAATGCCGAGCTGGTGCGGGTGGAGTTCCGCGACTGCGTGCTGAAGCGGGCGGACTTCAGCTCCGTACGGATGGAGGCGGTGGACCTGCGGACGGTCGCGGAGCTCGACATCGCGCGCGGGGTGGAGCGGCTGGCGGGTGCGGTGATCAGCCCGGCGCAGCTGATGGAGCTGGCTCCGGCGTTCGCGGCGCAGATCGGGGTGCGGGTGGAGGCTTAGTGCTGTGGCCGTGACCGCCGGGCCGGACGCCCGGATCAGACACGGGGGAAGCGGGCCTGGAGGTCCCAGATCACGGGATTGTCGGCGAGCCCTTCGTGCATGTCGGCGAGGTCGGCGATCAGATCGTGCAGGAAGTCGCGGGCCTCGCGGCGCAGCATCGAGTGGTTGAAGGTGAGCGGGGGCTCGTCGCCGGGCATCCAGTCGGCCTCGACGTCGACCCAGCCGAAGCGGCGTTCGAAGAGCATCCGGTCGGACGACTCCGTGAAGTCCAGCTCCGCGAACTGCGGCCGGTGCGAGCGATTGCCGCGCGGGTCCTGGTCGATCTGCTCGACGATGTCGCACAGCGCCCACGCGAAGTCGAGCACCGGCACCCATCCCCAGGCTGTGGACACCTCGCGGTCCGCCTTGGTGTCCGCGAGATAGACGTCCCCGGAGAAGAGATCGTGCCGCAGGGCGTGGACGTCCGCGCGGCGGTAGTCGGTCTGCGGGGGATCGGGGAAGCGCCGGGAGAGGGAGTAGCCGATGTCGAGCACGGTTCGATGGTGTCATGCCCGAGCACGGGCCGACGCCGGGGCGGGTGGCTGCTCGATCGGGTGCGGCCGCTGCTGCGGCGCTCCTCGCCGGATCCACCGGGGCCGGTCCGGGGCCTACGGGAGCAGCCGCTGCTCCTTCGCCCCGGCGACGGCGCCCGCGCGGGTGTCGACGCCGAGTTTGTCGTAGATGCGGCCCAGGTGGGTCTTCACCGTGGCCTCGCTCCAGCAGACCACCCACCTGACCGTGGCCGCCGCCACCAAGGCCGCGCAGGCCACCCTCGACGCCGCGCAGAAGGAGAACCAGCGTGTCTCCGTCGCCGTCGTCGACCGCAACGGCAACACCGTCGTGACGCTGCGGGGCGACGGCGCCGGCCCGCATTCGTACGAGTCGGCCGTGAAGAAGGCGTACACCGCCGTCTCCTGGAACGCGCCCACCTCCGAGCTGGCCAAGCGCCTGCAGCAGGCTCCGACCCTCAAGGACATCCCCGGCACCCTGTTCCTCGCGGGCGGCGCCCCGGTGCAGGTCAAGGGGGCCCCGGTGGCGGCCATCGGCGTGGCCGGAGCCCCCAGCGGTGACCTCGACGAGAAGTTCGCGACGGTCGGCGTCGCAGCCCTCGCCAAGTAGTCCGAGCGGCCCGAACGCGCGAGCGGGCCCGGCAGGCCCGCGGAACGGGCGGGCGGGGCGAACAGGGTCTTCCGGCCCGCGTCATTCCGGCCCCCGCCCCGCCCGGCCCGCTTCCCCCACCTGGCTCACCCCCCGCCCGGCGCCCGGCCGGCCCGCCGCGTCGGCACCCCGCGTTCAGACGTCCCGTGCCTAGGATCGCGTGTGTGGATCACCGAACACCGGTTCGCCGTACGGCACGCAACGTCGCCCTCGCCCTGCTGGTTCTGACGACCTCGACCGGTTGCGCCGGAGGCGTCGAAGGCACTCCCGGCGCGGCCGGTCTGCACGACCCGTACTTCCCGAGGCTCGGCAACGGCGGTTACGACGTCACGCACTACGATCTCGCCCTCGACGTCGACGCGCCCGCCCGCCGGCTGCGTGGCACCGCGACCATCACCGCGCGCGCCACCCAGGACCTCAGCGCCTTCAACCTGGACCTCGTCGGACTCACCGTGCAGTCCGCGACCGTCGAGGGCCGCCCGGCCGCGGTCAACCGGGCAGGCCACGAGCTGACGCTGCGTCCCGACGCCGACGTCGGGAGCCACCTCCGCAAGGGCAGGACGTTCCGTACCGTCGTCCGCTACTCCGGCAACCCGCAGACCATCACCGACCCGGACAAGTCGAAGGAGGGCTGGCTGAGGACGGCGGACGGAGCGGTCGCGCTCGGTGAACCGACCGGGTCCATGGCCTGGTTCCCCGGCAACAACTACCCGAGCGACAAGGCGTCGTACGACATCACCGTCACCGTCGCCAAGGGGCTGACGGCCGTCTCCAACGGCGAGCTGGCGTCCCGCGCGACCTCCGACGGCACCACCACGTACCACTGGCACGTCGCCGAACCGATGGCGAGCTATCTCGCGACGGTCGCCATCGGCCGGTTCGACACGAAGTCGTCGACCACCCCGGACGGCATCAAGGTGTTCACCGCCGCGGACACGAAGGTGGCGGCGGACAGCGCGCGGGTGCTCGCCCGCGTTCCCGAGGTCGTGAAATGGGAGGCGGAACGTTTCGGCCCGTACCCCTTTTCCGCCACAGGCGCGATCGTCGGGCGTCCCGGGGACGCCGGATACGCGCTGGAGACCCAGAACCGGCCGTACTTCCCGGGCCCGCCGAGCACCGGGCTGCTCGTCCACGAGATGGCCCACCAGTGGTTCGGGAACTCCGTCACGCCCGAGAGCTGGCGGGACATGTGGCTCAACGAGGGCTTCGCGACCTACGCGGAGTGGATGTGGGAGGCCGACAAGGAGGACAACCCGGTCCAGGACCGGTTCGACGCCGCCTTCGAGGACGACGACAACTGGGCCTTTCCGCCCGCCGATCCACCGACGGCCGCGGACATCTCGCAGGCCCCGGTGTACGGGCGCGGGGCGATGGTGATCCACAAGATCCGGCAGGCCGTGCACGACGACAAGAGGTTCTTCGCGCTCATCAAGGGCTGGACGAAGGCCCACCGGCACGGCAACGCGTCCACCGCCGACTTCACCGCCTATGTGGGGAAGACGACCGGTCAGGATCTGACGAAGCTGTGGAACACCTGGCTGTACGGCAGGAGCCGGCCTGCCTCGGAGGGCTGACCGGCTCCCGTGCACGAGCGGGTGGTGCTACTTCACGTTGACGCCGCTCCAGGCGGCGTCGACGGCCGCGAGTTCGGCGCTGTCCGCCCCGTACAGGTCGGTCGCGGCCTTCTCGGTCGCCGTGCGGGCGGCCGCGTAGTCGGTGCTCGACGTCATGTACTCGGAGAGGGCCTTGTACCAGATCTGGACGGCCTTGTCCCGGCCGATGCCGGTGACCGTGGAGCCGTCGGCGGTCGGGGAGTCGTAGTCGACGCCGTTGATCGTCTTCGCGCCGCTGCCCTCGGACAGCAGGTAGAAGAAGTGGTTGGCGACGCCGGAGGAGTAGTGCACGTCGAGGTCGCCGACGCTGCTGTCCCAGTAGTCCGCGGAGCCGCCGTCCTTGCTCGGCTTGTCCATGTAGCGCAGCGGGGTGCCGTCGCCGTTGATGTCGATCTTCTCGCCGATGAGGTAGTCGCCGACGTCCGTGCTGTTGTCGGCGGAGAACTCCACCGCGGTGCCGAGGATGTCGCTGGTCGCCTCGTTGAGTCCGCCGGACTCGCCGAAGTAGTCGAGGTTGGCGGTGGACGCGGTCAGGCCGTGGCTCATCTCGTGGCCCGCGACGTCGAGAGCGGTGAGGGCGCTCTTGTTGTCGGCGCCGTCGCCGTACGTCATGCAGAAGCAGCTGTCGTCCCAGAAGGCGTTGACGTACGCGTCGCCGTAGTGGACCCGCGAGTACGCGGCCTTGCCGTCACCGGCGATGCCGTCGCGGCCGAACGCGGACTTGTAGAAGTCCCAGGTCTTCGCCGCACCGTAGGCGGCGTCGACGGCGGCGGTCTGGCGGTCGTTGCCGGTGCCGTCGCCCCAGGTGTCGTCGTCGTCCGTGACGAGGGAGCCGGTGCCGCTCTCGCCCTGGTTGAGGTCGTACGTCTTGTGGCCGCCCCGGTCGCCGTCGGTGAGCTCGAAACCGGAGCCGGCCTTGGTGGTCGTCAGATCGACCTGGCCGCTGTACTGGCTGTTGCCGATGCCGGTCTCGATCGCCTCGTAGCTCTGGAGCTTCTTGCCGGTGGTCGCGTCGGTGATGATGTGCAGCCTGCTGGGCGTGCCGTCCTTCTGCACCCCCGTCCTCACCGTCTCGAAGGCGAGGACGGGCTTGCCGTCGCCCGCCCAGATCACCTTGCGGGCGGCGGTCGCGGTCTTGATCTTCGCCGTCGTCGACGGCACGGATATCCGGGCCTTGGTCGCCTTGGTGACGCCCTTGAGCCCGCCGCCGCGAGCGGTGTGGGTGACCAGGTCGCCGCCGATGACCGGGAGCCCGGCGTAGGTGCGCTCGTAGCGGGTGTGGACCGTGCCGTCGGCGTCCTTGATCACATCACGGACGATCAGCTTCTCCTTGCTGCCGAGACCGAGGGAGTCGGCGGTCGAAGAGGCGTCGGTCTGGGCGGACTTGATGGCGGCGGTGCGCTGCGAGCCGCTGTTCGCGGCGAAGGGGACGGTGCTGCGAGAGGCGGAGGGGGCGTCGGTGCCGTTGTCCGGGGCGGCGTTCGCCGATCCGGTCTGGACGCCGACGACGACCATCGCGGCCACGGCGGCCAGGGCTGCGGCGCGACGGGTGTTCATGTGGGGGGTCATGTGTTCTCCGTTGCTCGTTCCGTGGGGGGTTACGAGCGGAGAGCGTGCCACCGAATGACCAAGATTGACGGTGTACTAACAAATACCTCACATTTTTTTGACCACTTCTTGTCCGAATGAAGTGCGCTTGTGTTCGCTATTCGGCGGGACCCAGGGGCAGTTGTGCAACACCGCGCAGACGCACGGGAGCCCCCGGCCGCGAGGGACGCGGCCGGGGGCTCCCGGTGTGTACGGATCTACCGGCTGCGGAACGTCAGAGGTTGACGCCGAAGTCCTGGGCGATGCCGCGCAGGCCCGAGGCGTAACCCTGGCCGACCGCGCGGAACTTCCACTCCGCACCGTTGCGGTAGAGCTCGCCGAAGACCATGGCGGTCTCGGTGGCGGCGTCCTCGCTCAGGTCGTAACGGGCGATCTCCGTGCCGCCGGCCTGGTTGATGATGCGGATGAAGGCGTTGCGCACCTGGCCGAAGTTCTGGCTGCGCGTCTCGGCGTCGTAGATCGAGACCGGGAAGACGATCTTGTCGACCTCGGCCGGCAGGCCCGCCAGGTTGACGTTGATCTGCTCGTCGTCGCCCTCGCCCTGACCCGTGACGTTGTCACCGGTGTGGACGATGGTCTGGTCCGGCGTCGACTTGTTGTTGAAGAAGACGAAGTGGCCGTCGGAGACGACCTTGCCGCCGGCGTCCACCGCGATCGCCGAGGCGTCGAGGTCGAAGTCGGTGCCGGTGGTGGTGCGGACGTCCCAGCCGAGGCCGACGGTGACGGCGGTCAGGCCCGGGGCCTCCTTGGTGAGCGAGACGTTGCCGCCCTTGGACAGGCTTACAGCCATGGGAAGTCCCTTTCATCGTCGAGTGCGGGCTTCATGCCATCAAGAAGCTACCGTCACAGGTCATAACGCGGACGAGGGACCGGGAGGTTCCTTCTCCCTTTACTTTCTTTACTGAAGTCCCCCGGTCGGCCCGATGTCCTGCCTGTGCCGTACGGCACAGCCCGTACGGCAAAAGAAGATGACGAACACCCCGTGGGCCGGGGAACATGGGTGTCATGTCCGGGCCCTATGTCATCCGCGGTTCGGTCTCCCTGCCGGAGGCCGAGCTCATGTGGCGTTTCTCGCGGTCCTCCGGGCCCGGCGGGCAGCACGTGAACACCAGCGACTCACAGGTGGAGCTCCGCTTCGACCTCGCGGCGACCGATTCGCTTCCCGAGGTGTGGAAGGAGCGGGCGCTCCAGCGTCTGGAGAACAGGCTGGTGGACGGAGTGATCGCGGTACGGGCGTCCGAACACCGCTCCCAATGGCGCAACCGGGAGACGGCGCTCGTGCGGCTCGCCTCCCTGCTGGCCGAGGCCACGGCGCCGCCCCCCAGACCGCGCCGCAAGACCAGGATTCCGCGCGGTATCAACGAACGCCGGCTGCGCGAGAAGAAGCAGCGCGGCGACACGAAGCGCGGGCGCTCCGGCCGCGACTGGTGACGACGCACGACCGGCCGTGCGGCGGTCGGCAGGACTCACCCCAACTGCCGGTACCGCCCCCGGAAGTACGTGAGCGGTGCCCCGTCGCCGCTGGGCAGGGCCGCGCTCAGCACCCGGCCGATCACCAGCGTGTGGTCGCCCGCCAGGACCCGCTGCTCGGTCCGGCACTCCAGCGTGGCCAGCGCGCCGCCGACCAGTGGCGCGCGGGTGGTCTCTCCCCTCGAAAAGGGGATGTCCTCGAACAACAGCCGGTCGCTGATCCGGCCCTTCATCGCGAACCGTCCGGCGACGTGCCGCTGGCTCTCGGCGAGCACGGAGACCGCCCACAGCGGCTGTTCCGCCAGCAGATCGTCCATCCGTGAGCCGTTGCGCAGGCTGACCATGACCAGCGGTGGGTCCAGCGACACCGACATGAAGGCGGTCGCCGTCATCCCGACGTCCTCGCCGCGTCCGTCCTCGTCCAGGGGCGGTTCCTCGGCGGTGATCAGCACCACTCCGGCGGCCAGCCGGGCGAGGGCGCCACGGAACTCATCGTTGCTCACCCCCTCAGCATGGAGGATGGGCTCGGAACGCGGGGCGGGGGATTTCGTCTGCAACACACCCGGCACGCTAGCCGCGCCCGCCGTCCCGCCGCATCGGACCAGGGGACCAGGCCGGTCCTAGGACCCCGGCCACGGTCGCGGCGGCCGGTACTGCAACGCCCGGATTTGCGTTCAAGAAAAGGACGGACCGCAGCCGCGCGGCACGCACGCCCCTTTACCATCTGTTGTGACTTGAGTCACAGAGTGCAATATTTGCTGACCCTGTGTACCGACTGCACAGCTCACTGTGATTCAGTGGCCGTGACACTGCAGTAAGTACGTCGATATGAAACCTGGAGTGCTGTCGAGGTCTCGGGGAGTGCGAGCAATGGAGGCCGAGTCGGAGCCGTACGTCCGTCTTGCGACGCTGCGGCAGCTGCACCAGGCCGTCGCCGATCTCAATACGGCGCGGAGCCTGGCCGACACACTGCAGACCGTGGCCGACGGAATCGTCGCCGGTCTCGGCTACGAGCTGGCCTGCGTGAACCTGGTCCGTGCCGACGGCGATCTCGTCGTCGCCGCCTTCGCGGGCAACAGCGCGGCGGAAGCCCTCATCACCGGCCGCGTCGGCTCGCGCAGCTCCTGGGAGCGCAGGCTTTCGATGGGTGAGGAGTGGGACGAGCTCCGCTTCATACCCCACACCGACGGCTGGGTCCTCCTCGACGACGACGTACCGCAGTGGCACACCGACGGGCCCGATCCCCGCTTCGAGGACGAGTGGCACCCCGAGGACCGCCTCTACGCCCCGATGTACGCGTCCGGCGGCGGTTCCGATCTGCTGGGCGTCATCTCCGTCGACCGCCCCCGCAACGGCCGCCGCCCCGGCGCCTGGGGCCGTGAGGCCCTCCAGATGTACGCGTCGCAGGCGGCCATTGCGATCAGCAACGCCCGGCTGAGAGCAAACATGCAGCGCGCGCTGGTCCGTCTGGAGCGGGAGCAGCAGGCGCTGCGGGCCAGCGAGGAGTCCTTCCGCCAGGCCTTCGAGTACGCACCCAGCGGCATGGCCATCGCCGAGATGGGCGGCGACCAGCACGGTCGGCTGCTGCGCGCCAACGACGCCCTGTGCCGGCTGCTCGGCCGCCCGGCGTCCGTGCTGCGCCGTTACTCCTTCGCCGACCTCGTCCACCCCGAGGACATCGGCACCCTGCTGCGCACCTCCGCCGAGGGCGGTCGGGCCGAGCTGCGGCTCGGCCGCCGGGACGGCACCTACCTCTGGGTGTCGCTGCGCAACTCCGTCGTGGCCGACACCGCGGACGGCCCGCGCTTCCTGCTCACCCACGTCGAGGACATCGAGGAGCGCAAGCGCCACGAGCTGCATCTCGCGCACCGTGCCTCGCACGACGCGCTCACCGGTCTGCCCAACAGCGCCGAACTGCGCTCCCGGCTCGGTTCCCGGCTCTGCGAGCGCCCGCACTCGGTGGCCACCACCCCGGTCGAGGCGCTGGACGCCGCGTACGGCGACGCCGACGATCCGGACGCGCGGACGCACGGCCACGACGTGGACGCGGCGCCCGGCGGGCCGTACGACCACCATGTGCATTCCGTCGCACCCGACACCGAGAACGACGACGGGGCGAAGGGCCTCGCGGTCCTCTTCTGCGACCTCGACGGCTTCAAGTCGATCAACGACCGCTTCGGCCACCACACCGGCGACGCCGTCCTGATCGAGGTCGCCCGACGCCTGACCACCTGTGTCCGCGACGGCGACACCGTCGCCCGGCTCGGGGGTGACGAATTCGTCGTGCTCGCCGACGGACTCGGCGCCGCGGACGCCGCGGACCTGGCCGTACGCCTCCGTAACGCCATCATTCCGCCCATCCGGGTCGACGGGCGGGCGGTACGTGTCGGGGCGAGCTTCGGCATCGGCTGGGCCGCCTGCGGCATGACCGCCGAAGAGGTACTGCGCTCCGCGGACCAGCGGATGTACGTGGAGAAGCGGTCCCGGGCGAAGGTTCACCGCCGGGCCGGCTGATGTTCATGGCGGTGCCGTTCCCGCACGCGGCCGCGGTTGCGGGACGGGCGACGGCAATTCTTGGGGCGGGCCGTTCGGGGTAGGCTCGGCCGGTCGGCCACGGCTGGCAATTTTCGGCGACGGCTGGCGACATGGTGAGGAGTGACCCAGGGATGACGGCCGGGAACAACGGCGCAAACACGCCCGAGGACGACGATCCGTTCGGCTACCTGTACGAGGACGGACAGGCAGCGGGCGCCCAGCCGCCGAGGCAGGGCGGCTACGGCTACCCTCCGGTGGCTCCGCAGCCCGGTGTGCCCCGGACCTCGTACAACCAGGTGCGGACCGTCGGCGAGCGCCAGTACGGGCAGCAGGTGCCGCACCAGCAGGCGTACGGCCAGCCGAACGCGCAGTACGCGGCCCCGGAGACGTACCCCGGCGGCGCCCCCACCGCGCAGGTCCAGCAGGGCGGCCGCGGCCGCACCGGCGGCCCCGGCAAGGGCGGCCCGAACACCAAGGGCCTGCTGATCGGCGCGGTCGCGGTGGTCCTGGTCGTCCTCATCGGTATCGGCGCCGCGCTGATCACGGGCAACGACAAGGACAAGAAGAAGGACGAGGTCACCTCCTCCGCCGGCCCCGGCAGCCAGGTGCAGGAGTCCCCGAAGCCCAAGCCGTCCGCGAGCTCCGAGGCCCCGGCCGAGCTGCCCAAGCAGGACGCGGCGACGCTGAAGCTCGGCGGCTCGGCCCAGCTGGACAACACGACCCCGGGAGCCAAGAGCGCCAACGGCCAGTACATCAACCTCAACGAGGTCGGCAGGTCGGCGACCTGGTCGGTCGAGGTGCCGGAGGCCGGTCCGTACACGCTGTTCGTGACGTACGGCGTGCCGGGCAAGGACGCCAAGACGTCCCTCACGGTCAATTCCGAGGCCCCCCGCGAAATCAGGATGAGCAACTTCGCGAACGCGCCGGAGGGTGACCTGGAGAAGGGCTGGACGACCACGTTCGCCTGGATGCAGCTCAGCAAGGGCTCGAACTCGATCACGATCTCGTGCAACGAGGGCGACCAGTGCGACGCCAATCTCGACCAGCTGTCGCTGAAGGCCGGTCACGTGAAGCACTGACCTGTACGCGAGCGGTCCGGCCCCCACGCCTTCGGGTGTGGGGGCCGGACCGCTTTCGCATGCGGGTCGTCAGCCCATCAGGGCCAGGAACCCCGCCACTGTCGCGGCCATCGCCTCGCGCCCCGGCGCGATGTATTTGCGCGGGTCGACGCCCGTGGTGTTCTCGGCCAGGTAGGCCCGTACCGCGCCGGTGAACGCCGTGTTCAGTGCCGTGCCCACATTGATCTTGACCATGCCGGAGGAGGCGACGGCCTGGCGGATCTCGTCGTCCGGGACGCCGCTGGAGCCGTGCAGCACCAGCGGGACCGGGACGGCGTCGCGGAGCCGGCCGATCAGGGCGTGGTCCAGGGCGGCGGTGCGCTCGGTCATGGCGTGCGAGGAGCCGACCGCGACGGCCAGCGCGTCCACTCCGGTGTCGCGGACGTACGCGGCGGCCTCGGCCGGGTCGGTGCGGACGCCGGGGGCGTGGGCGTCGAGCGGGGCCTCGCCCTCCTTGCCGCCGACCTTGCCGAGTTCGGCCTCGATCCAGATGCCGCGCTCATGCCCCCAGGCCACCGCATCGGCCGTGGCGCGCACGTTCTCCTCGTACGGCAGCTTGGAGGCGTCGAACATGACCGAGCCGAACCCCTCCGTGTGCGCCTGGTGCAGCAGCTCCACGGACTCGACGTGGTCGAGGTGGAGAGCCAGGGGGGCGGTGGAAGTGCGGGCGACCGCGGCGGCCGCGGCGGCGATGGCACAGAGCCGACCGCCGTGGAACTTCACGGCGTTCTCGGAGATCTGCAGGATGGCGGGCGCTCCGGCCCGCTCGGCGCCGGCCGCGATGGCCTCCGCGTGCTCCAGCGTGATGACATTGAAGGCGGCGATTCCGCGTCCCTCGGCCTGTGCGGCGGAGACGAGTTCACCGGTGCTGACGAGCGGCATGCTGACCTCTTGCTACTTCTTCGGACCCGCGCTCGGGCGGGTTCGGTACGGGCGCGGCCTCAGGCCGCCGTTGCGTGTTCCTCGACGCCGACGCGCGGCAGCAGCTCCTCGTACGCCGCGCGGTCGAAGTCCCCGGCCGTCGGGGAGAGCACGGTCGCCGTCGACAGTGCCACCGCCCGCCGCAGCCGGTCCGGCCAGCTCAGCCCCTCGACGAGGCCGGACAGCAGCCCGGCCACCGCGGAGTCGCCCGCACCGGTCGGATTGCCCCGGACCCTGGCGGGCGGGGACGCCTGCCAGATGCCGTCGGGGGTGACCGCCAGCATGCCGTCCGGGCCCAGGGACGCGACGACCCCGTGCGCACCGCGGCGGCGGGCGTCGCGGGTGGCACGCAGCGGCTCGCGGGAGCCGGTGAGCTGGGCGAGCTCGTCCGCGTTGGGCTTGATCAGGTCGGGGCGGGCGGCGATGCCGCGGCGCAGGGGTTCGCCACTGGTGTCCAGGAGAACCGGGACGTCCGCCGCACGGGCCAGGCGGACCAGTTCGGCGTATGCGCCGACGTGTATGCCGGGCGGCAGGCTGCCGCAGAGGGCGACGGCGTCGGCCCCGGTGAGGAGCTCCTCGTAGCGGCCGAGGAGTGCGGCCCATTCGTCGGCGCTGACGAGCGGGCCGGGTTCGTTGAGCTGGGTGGTGTCGCCGGTGGCCCGGTCGACGACGGCGATCGTGCGGCGGGTGTTCCCGGCGACGGCGACGAGGGCGTCGGTGATCGGCGCGGCGGCTGACGCGGCGGCGGTGGCGGCCGCCGGATCCGTGTCCCGTGGCGCCGGTGCGGCCAGCAGCTCGCGCAGTACGGCTCCGGTGGTGCCTCCGGCGAATCCGGTGACGACCGTGTCGTGGCCGAGGGTGGAGAGCACCCGTGCCACGTTGAGGCCCTTGCCGCCGGGGCGCTCGGACATGTCGCTGACGCGGTGGCTGGCGTGCGGGACGAGTTCCGGGACGCCGTACGTCAGGTCGAGTGCCGTATTCAGTGTGACCGTCAGGATCACCGCGGCCGCTCCCTCGATCCCTGCTCTGGAGCGCGAATCCTTGGACGGAATGCGCTTTCTCTGCCTGTTTCCAAGGCGATCATGTCAAAGAGGTGGCGGTCGGCCCAGACCTCCGGACCAACCGCCGTCTCTTCGTTACGCATTCGATTCGCCGTCAACAACGGGCCGGATCAGCCGATCTGCGGATCGATGATCCATTCGCCCTTGCGCATGACGCCCTTGAGCGTGAAGTCCGCGTCCAGGACCACCAGGTCCGCGTCCTTGCCCGGTTCCAGCGAGCCGACCCGGTCGTACACGCCGAGCAGCCGTGCCGGGTTGGCGGAGATGGACTGCACGACGTCGTCGACCGGAATCCGGTCGATGGTCACGGCACGGTGGAACGCGGTGTCCAGGGTGAGCGTGGAGCCCGCGATCGAGTTGCCCTCCACCAGCCGCGCGACGCCGTCCTTGACCTCGACCGCGAGCGGGCCGAGCTGGTACCGGCCGTCGCCGAATCCGGCCGCGTCCATGGCGTCGGTGATCAGCGCGACGCGGTGGGCGCCCGCGTGGTGGTACGCCAGCTCCAGGGCGGCGGGGTGCAGATGCGTACCGTCGTTGATCAGCTCGACGGTGATCCGCTCGTCCTCCAGGAGGGCGGCGATCGGACCGGGCTCGCGGTGGGCGAGCGGCGGCATCGCGTTGAACAGGTGCGTGGCGACGGTGGCGCCCGCGTCGATCGCCTCGACGGTCTGCTCGTACGTCGCGTCGGTGTGCCCGATCGCGGCGATCACGCCGTGCTCGGCGAGCAGCCGCACCGACTCGATGCCGCCGGGCAGTTCGGTGGCGAGCGTGAACATCTTCGCGGTGCCGCGCGCCGCGTCCATCAGCTTGCGGACCTCGGCCGGGTCCGGGTGGCGCAGCAGGTCCTCGCTGTGCGCGCCCTTGCGGCACGGCGAGATGAACGGTCCCTCGAAGTGGATACCGGCCAGGTCGCCCTGCTCGACCAGTTCGGAGAGGACGCCGGCCCGCTGGGCGAGGAAGTCCATCTCGCCGGTGACGGTGGAGGCGACCAGGGTGGTGGTGCCGTGCTCGCGGTGGGTGCGGATGCCGGTGAGGACCTCGTCCACGGTGCCCGAGGTGAAGGACGCGCCGCCGCCGCCGTGGTTGTGCATGTCGACGAAGCCCGGGACCACCCAGTGGCCGCTCAGGTCGACGGTCGGGGCGCCCTCCGGTACCGAGCCGGCGATCCGGGTGCCCTCGACGATCACCCGGCCGTCCTCGACGGTCCCGGTGGGAAGCACCACCCGGGCACCTGCGAGAACTGTGCTGTCTGCGCGTCCGGCCATCAGGCGGATACCTCCGTGGAGAGAAGATCCCAGGCGAGCAGCCCTGCGCCCAGGCATCCGGCGGTGTCCCCGAGGGCCGCCGGGACGATGTGGGGCAGCTTCTGGAACGTGACACGTTCCTCGACGGCCGCACGGAGTGGTGTGAACAAGGTTTCCCCGGCCTCGGCGAGTCCGCCACCGATGATGAGGGCGCGCGGGTCGAGCAGCGTCAGCGCGGTGACCAGCCCGGCGGCGAGCGCGTCCACCGCGTTCCGCCAGACCTCCACGGCCGCCGGATCGCCCGACTCGACGGCCTTCGCGCAGTCGGCGGCGTCCGCCGTCGGGTCGCCGGACGCGGTGGCCCAGGCACGGGTCACCGCAGAGGCGGACGCCAGGGTCTCCAGGCAGCCGCGCTGGCCGCAGCCGCAGTCCGGGCCGTCCGGCCGGACCACGATGTGGCCGATCTCGCCCGCGTACCCGTGCGCGCCGGCCTCGATGGTGCCCGCGATGCCGATGGCCCCGGCGATCCCGGTGCCCAGCGGTACGAAGAGGAAGCGGTCGGCTCCCTTGCCCGCGCCGATCCGGCCCTCGGCGAGCCCGCCGGTGCGCACATCGTGGCCGAGCGCGACGGGGACGCCGCCGAGCCGCTCGCCGAGCAGTTCCCGCATGGGGACGTCGCGCCAGCCCAGGTTCGAGGCGTAGACCGCGATCCCGTTCTCCGCGTCGACGATGCCGGGCACGGCGACACCGGCCGCGACGGCGCTCTCGCCGAGGTGCTCCTCGCCGTACGCCCGCAGGTCCGCGGCGAAGGCGAGGATCGACTCCACGACGGCGTCGGGGCCGCGCTCTCTGCCGGTCGCCCGCCGTGCCTCGTACAGCAGGGCGCCGTCGGCCCCGACCAGTGCGGCCTTCATTCCGGTGCCGCCCACATCGAGGGCGATGACGTGTTTCACGGGAAACAGTTTCGCCCGAGGAACCCCGATAGGTCTAGTCCACTAGTGTGGTTTGTTGCGCATCCATACAAAATCACCGCCGCGGTATCGCCGCAGTGGCCCGAGCGGCGGACTCAGGACGAAAGGATCACGCTGCGCGAGAGGTTGCGCGGGCGGTCCGGGTCGTACCCCTTCGACTCCGCGAGCGCCACCGCCAGCCGCTGCGCCCGGATCAGATCGGCCATCGGGTCCGCGGTGGCGTGCGCGACCAGCGTGCCGCCCACCCGCGCCACCTCGCCGGCGAGCCCCTCCGGCAGCGGACCGAACACCCACGCCACCCGGTGGGGACCGGTGATCGAGATCGGGCCGTGGCGGTACTCCATGGCCGGGTACGACTCCGTCCAGGCGCCCGCCGCCTCGCGCATCTTCAGCCCGGCCTCCTGCGCCAGACCGTACGTCCAGCCGCGCCCCAGGAACGTCCACTGCTCGGCCGAGACCACCGCCTCGTCCAGCGGCTCCGTCACCGCGAGTTCCGCGTCGACCGCCGCGGCGGCCACCGTCTTCACCCCGGCCGGAAGCGGACCCGATGCCTCCAGGCCGGCCCGCAGAAAGGCCAGCGCGGTGGTCGCGAACCGGGTCTGGACGACCGACTCCTCGTCCGCCCAGTCCAGTACGGCCACCGTGTCGGCGGTATCCATCACCGGCGTCCTCGGGTCGGCGGTCAGCGCGACGGTGGTGACCTTGCCGCGCAGCCCGGCGAGGAGTTCCAGCACCTCGGTCGTCGTGCCGGAGCGGGTGATCGCCACCACCCGGTCGTACGGCCGCCCGGCCGGGAACTCCGACGAGGGGTACGCGTCCGTCTCGCCCTGCCCGGCCGCCTCGCGCAGCGCCGCGTACGCGATGGCCATGAACCAGGAGGTGCCGCAGCCGGTGACGGCGACCCGCTCGCCCGGACGCGGCAGCCCGTCGAACACCGCCCCGGCCTCCGCGGCACGCCGCCAGCAGTCGGGCTGGGTGGCAATTTCCGATGCGGTACGCGACATGCTCGACGGCTCCTTGCGGTGGGGAACGGTGACGGGGCGGGCGCTGCGGTACGGCGATGGAGCGAAGGTCCGGCCCTCGAAGAGCCTTGCGCCGCAACCTGCTTAGCAGTCGGCGCAGGTCAAGGGCAATGCCCCCGCGCGGCAACCGGGCGTGGATCCGGTGGTGTTGCGAAAGCGATACCGCTCTGGTGTAGACCTCCGGCGATCGCTCGGGGAGGATCACAGCTCATTCGGAGGCCCCCACGAGGACGGACTGTGCTGTGCAGCGGCGCTACTTGGGACTGACCGCGGCTGGGGCCGCGCTGGCATTGACGGCGACATCGGCGGGATGCGGCGGCGGCAGCGGCGGCTCGGGGGACGTCACCCTCAGGCTCGTCGCGGCCGACTACGGCAACAGTGCGGCCAACAGTTCCAAGAAGTACTGGGCCGCACTCGTGAAGGGTTTCGAGGCGTCCCACCCCGGCATCAAGGTCGAGGTCAGCGTCTATTCGTGGACGGACGTCGACCGCGAGGTCGCCGGGATGGTGAAGCGGGGAGAGGCCCCCGACATCGCCCAGATCGGCTCGTACGCCGACTACGCCAAGGCGGGCAAGCTCTACCGGGCCGACGAGATGCTGAACATCACCGCCCAGGCCAACTTCCTGCCGCGCCTGGCCGACGCGGGCAGCGTGAACCGCACCCAGTACGGGCTGCCGTTCGTCGCCAGCACCCGGCTGCTCTTCTACAACAAGAAGTTCTTCGCCCAGGCGGGCCTGACCGCCCCGCGGACCTGGAACGACATACGCGACGACGCGACGGTGCTCGAACAGCGCGGCGTGACATACCCGTTCGCATTGCCGCTCGGTCCGGAGGAGCCCCAGGCCGAGACCATGATGTGGCTGCTGAGCGGGGGCGGCGGCTACATCGACGACGCGGGCTCGTACGAGATCGACTCGGCCGAGAACGTCAGGACCTTCGACTGGCTGAAGACGAACCTGGTCGACAAGGGCCTCGTCGGCCCCGTGGCCCCCGGCAAGCTCGACCGGGCCAAGGCGTTCGCCGCGTTCACGCGCGGCGAGGTCGGCATGCTGAACGGTCATCCGACCCTGATGCAGGAGGCCGAGAAGAAGGGCGTCTCCGTCGGCATGGTGCCGCTGCCCGGTGTCGGCGGCCCCACCGAGGGCTCCATGGGCGTCGCGGACTGGATCATGGGATTCAAGCAGCGCGGCCACCGGGTCCAGCTGGCCACATTCTTCGACTACCTGTTCACCGACAAGAACGTCATCGACTTCGCCGACGAGTACGGCCTGCTGCCGGTCACCGACAGCGCCTCCGCGGCGATGGAGTCCGATCCCCGGTACAAGCCGCTGCGGAAGTTCCTGGCCGCGCTGCCGAACGCGGAGTTCTACCCGTACGGCAAGACGTCCTGGGCCCGTGCCAGCGAGTCGATCAAGGAGAACATCGGCAGGGCGGTCGAGCCGAACGGGAGCCCGGAGAACGTGCTGGGGCGGATCGCGAGGGAATCGGCGGCGGCCGAGAACGCGGAGTGACGACCGGGTGGCGGCCCTCCGGCCGGGCGATATGTTGGCTGATATGACCACCCCCACGAACGGCACCGACGACACGAACGGCCCCGCCGGACTCTCCGACCGGGACCGCGCCGTGCTCGCCGTCGAGCGGCAGTCGTGGGCCGGCCCCGGGGCGAAGGACCGCGCGATCCGCGAGCGGCTCGGCATCTCGCCCACGCGCTACTACCAGTTGCTGAACGCCCTGCTCGACGACCGCCGCGCGCTGGAGGAGGACCCTGTGACGGTGAACCGCCTGCGCCGGGTCCGACAGGCACGGCGAGGGCGCCGCTGAAGCCGCCGTCCCTCCCTCCCCGCAGCGGTCCGGGACGGTGTGCCGGTTCGATGTGGCACGCGTCCGCGGCAGTCGGCCGCTGCGCAGTCCGTCACGCCGCGGACGCCGTCCGTATGCCACGTCGCCCATGGCTGTGCCCGGTGGTACGCCTATAGGCTCGGCCCCATGGGCAGCAACCCGCACGCACCCGCGCCGAGCGAGATCCCGTCCGAGCTCCCGACCCCCGCCACCCCACCCGGCCGAGAAGCCCTGGCCGCGATCCTCGCGCGTCCGGACCGTGCCGTCGTCGCGCTCGATTTCGACGGGACCCTCGCCGACATCGTCCCCGACCCGGAACAGGCCCGCGCCCACCCCGGCGCCGTCGACGCGCTCGTCGCGCTCGCCCCGAAAGTGGCCTCCATCGCCGTGATCACCGGCCGCCCGGCCGGCGTCGCGGTCCGGCACGGCGGCTTCGCCGGAGTGCGAGGACTGGACCACCTCGTCGTCCTCGGCCACTACGGCGCCGAACGCTGGGACGCCGTCTCCGGCGCCGTCCACGCCCCCGCCCCGCACCCCGGTGTGGCCGCGGTCCGCGCCGAACTCCCCGGCGTGCTCGACCGGTTCGACTCCTGGCACGGCACCTGGATCGAGGAGAAGGGGCAGGCCCTCGCCGTCCACACCCGCCGCGCCGCCGACCCGCCGGCCGCGTTCGAGGCCCTGCGCGAACCCCTCGGCGAGCTCGCCGCCCGGCACGGGCTGATCGTCGAACCGGGCCGCCTGGTCCTGGAGCTGCGCCCGCCGGGCATGGACAAGGGCGTGGCGCTGGCCCAGTACGTACGGGAGATGGACGCCGAGTCCGTCCTGTACGCGGGCGACGACCTGGGCGACCTCGCCGCGTACGCCGCCGTGGAGAAGCTCCGCACCGAGGGCCCCGACGGCATCCCGGGCCTGCTGGTCTGCAGCGGCAGCGCGGAGGTCCCCGACCTGGCCGAGCGCGCCGACCTGCTGCTGAACGGCCCGGAGGGCGTCGTCGGCTTTCTGGCGGCGCTGGCCGCAGGCCTTTGACCGATCACCGGTTCAGTAGGATTCCTCGGCATGGTGGACGTGGGAGTGAGGCAGTTACGCAGGAGCCGGGACAGGCTGGAGCGTAGGGCGAAGTCGGCCCAGGAGGAAGGCGATCCGCAGACGGCCGGGCTGATGCTCTTCTACAGTGCGGAATGCGGGCTCAAGGCCGAGATTCTGGCCATGAATGGTAGCCGGGACACCTCCCAGCTCCCCGGTCACCTGCGCAACCATGATCTGCGCGCACTGGCGAAGGAACTGCGGCTGTCCGCACCGACACAGACCGGGCTGACCCCTTGTCGGCGAAAGAGTGTACGAAGCAGCGCCGGGCAGGCGGTGGGGCAGCCTGCCCCCGTCGATCCGCCGAGTCTCCACCAGGCATGGCGGTATGGCGCGGACTTGAATCCGGATGACGAGGCGCGGGCGCTGCAGGCGTTGCGTACGTTGATCGCGGGGTCCAGGACGGGAGCGGAATGACGATGGTGGAAACCTACCGAACCGCCGAGGCGATCAATCTGTTCACCTGGGTAGATGTCGACGAACGTTTGTCCGCCGAGGCAGCGGGGGGCCGGTGGCCGGGCTGGTTGGTGGAGGCCGACGCATGGTGGGACGGCTTGGAGTTGACGGTTCGGACCGGTACCAAAGAGTCCGAAGTCCGCCGATGGCTGGACAACGTTTTCGGTACGGGATCGGCTCTCGGCGACCCCGGGGAACCAGTCCTCGCACTGGACCGCCCGAGCGGGGTGGAAGCAACCGGCCTGCCGGTGACACTGGTCCCCGATACGGATTACGTGCGCAGCCGTCGTGACCCGCGGCTGATGGAACGGCGGATCACCGCGGAGCTTGCCGACTTCATGGAGCGACCCGCGCAGGATTCGTTCGCTTCCGATGTGCAGATGCTGGCTTTTCATTCGTTCAAGGGAGGGGCGGGGCGCACCGTTCACGCGGTTGCGCTCGCCGACGAACTGGCCAGCCGCGGACGTCGGGTCATGCTCGTGGACGGGGATCTGGAAGCCCCCGGCATCACCTGGATGTACCAGGCGCAAGGCGGAGCATGCGACATCGCCTACGAGGACGTGCTGGCGCTGCTGCACGGTACGCCGCAAGGCGGTCAACAGGAGGCGATCGTCATTGCCGCCCCCTACTTGGCGAATCAGGAGGTGGCGCGCCATCGCGAAGGAGGCGCCCTTGTCGTCCTGCCGGCGAGCAGAAGGCTCCGGCTGGGCCCGCCACGCATTGAACCCGCTCACCTGATTACGAAGGACCGTCCTGCGTACTTTCTGACCGAGTCGCTGGCTGAACTTGCGGCAGCGGCAGGTCTGGACACCGTTCTCATCGACCTGCGCGCCGGTGCCTCGGAACTGTCCGCACCCGTATTGCTGGACCCACGGATACAGCGCGTATTCGTCACGACGCTGAGTAGTCAGTCCCTGGAGGGGACGGAACAGCTCATCTGCCAGCTCGGGAACAAGGCTCCTTCTCTGGAGGGGACGGATCCGGCCCCGGCAGCCGTCGTGACCCAGTACCGGCTCGACGCCCACACGGCGGAGGCAGAGCAGGCCAAGGCGCGCCTGACGGCGTCGCTGGAATGCTTCACCGCCAGATATCAGGAGCAGTCTCAAGGCCTGGACGGCGGTGACGTCGACGAACCCGACACCGGTGGTGTCGACGCACTCGTCCGGGCGGAGCCGCTCCTCAGCCCGTTCCGTGAGGAGCTGCTCGCACTGCCTCGGAGCTGGGACGACGTGATCGATGTCGTACGGCGATGCGGTGTGGGCGAACTTGTGGGGAAGCTGGTTCCGGAACTTCCGGTGCCCCCTCCAGACGGAGGGCTCCCTCCGGAGGGAGAAGGCAGCCTGGAACAGCGCAGGGGGGCGTTGCACGAGAGAGCACGCTCCCTGGTCTTTGCGGAGCGGAGCGGTCTCGACAGCGGTCTCGGGTTCCTGTCGACGGAGCCTCTTCGCAGGCTGGTGGGCGACCACCGCACGAGTTTGCCGGTGACAGTCGTCGTCGGAGCGAAGGGTGCGGGGAAGACCTTCACCTATGCACGGCTGTGTGCGGCGGGTCGATGGGCCGCCTTCGCCGAACACGCACAAGAATCGGTCCAGGCCGACGCGCCGGTGGTACCGGTACTCGACCCCGGAAACATGGACCAGTACGGCTCCGGCGCCTCGTCCGAAGGCCCGCAGACACTGCGGGACCGTTCGGCCGGGGGGCAGGGCGCACGTCCGGACGACATCCGCTCGCTTCTGCAGGACGCGCTGGACAGCGAGCGCTGCGAGGACCAGCGCTTCTGGCGTTCGACCTGGCTGCGATGCATGGCCGTGGCGGCTGACGGCCCCGGGGCACTGGAAGCGGATGTGGAGGAAGTGCTGCTGCGGCGCAATCTCTCGAATCCCGTCCTCTTCGTGTTCGACGGGCTGGAAGACTTCTTCCAGGACCTCGAAACCGACGCACAGGCCAAGCGTATGGCGCTGCGCACGTTGTTCACGGATGTGCCGGACTGGTTCCGCATGATGCGCAGTCGGCGACTCGGGTTGGTGATCTTCGCCCGCAAGGATCTGGTCCGGCACTCCCTGCGCCAGAACGTCGGCCAGTTCCTCGATCGGTACGACCCCTACGAACTGCGCTGGGACGCGCACGAAGCCTTGCGTCTGGCTCTTTGGGTGGCCACCACGGCCGAGGCGGTACCACCCGGCGAGGGGGAACTCGCCATGATGGCACCGGATGCGGTGGTGCAGGCCCTGGTTCCGGTCTGGGGTGCGAAGCTCGGCCGAGACAATTCACGGGAGGCGTGGACCGAGCGGTGGGTCCCTGCCGCTCTGGCCGACTTCAACGAGCAAGTACAGGCCCGTGACGTCGTTCGCTTCCTCCGGGATGCGGCAGAGCTGTCCATGAACGACGAGGACTGGCAGGACCGGTTGCTCAGCCCGTCCGCGCTGCGCTCATCTCTGGTGCGTTGCAGTGCCGAGAAGCTGAAGGAGCTGCAACAGGAGAATCCGAGCCTCGGGAATTTGCTGCGGTCGGTCGGCTCCAGGGCCGACGAGGTGGTGATGCCCTTCGAGGCGGAGGCCGTGGGCCTCGACGCCAACGGCATCGTGGCGC
Source organism: Streptomyces sp. NPDC014727 (assembly GCF_043083485.1). Classification (NCBI taxonomy): domain Bacteria; kingdom Bacillati; phylum Actinomycetota; class Actinomycetes; order Kitasatosporales; family Streptomycetaceae; genus Streptomyces; species Streptomyces sp. NPDC014727. The sequence goes on from NZ_JBIBYR010000029.1 coordinate 48,958, forward strand.
TGGAGGAGGCCGGAGCCCTGGCCCGGGACAATGACGGGCGATACCGCCTTCCGGAGATCTACCGGCACGCCCTCGGCTTCCGGACCAGGGGGCGGGCCCGGGTGGTGCGGAGCTGAGTCGGGGGTGGCGGCGCGGACGGGCACTGCCACGGGCTGCTATCCCGTCCGGCCGCTGCCCTGTCCGGCCCCGCCTCCGGGGCACCCGCCCCCCGTCCGGTCGCCGGGCCCTGCCCGATATCGTTGACGGCCCGGGGCATTAGTCCCGCAGCGCGACCAGCTGGTCCAGGAACCACTGCTGCGGCGGCAGCGCCACCGCCGCCGCGGCCAGCCGCTCCGTGCGCGCGGCCCGTTCGTCGTCCGCCATCGTCAGTGCCTCGTGCAGCGCGGCCGCCGTCGCGGACACGTCGTACGGGTTCACCACGACCGCGTCGCTGCCCAGCTCCTCGTACGCCCCCGCCTCCCGCGACAGCACCAGCGCGCAGCCGTGGTCGGAGACGACCGGGACCTCCTTGGCGACCAGGTTCATGCCGTCGCGGATCGGGTTGACGAGCGCCACGTCGGCCAGCCGGTACGCGGCGAGCGAGCGGGCGAAGTCGTCCTTGACGTGGAGCACGACCGGGGTCCAGCCCGCGGTGCCGTACACGGCGTTGATCTCGTCGGCGACCCGCTGCACCTCGGCCGTGTAGTCGCGGTACACCGCCAGGTCCTGCCGCGAGGGGTAGGCGAAGGCGACATGGACGACGCGCTCGCGCCATTCGGGCCGCTCTTCGAGGAGCGCGCGGTAGGCGAACAGGCCGCGCACGATGTTCTTGGACAGCTCCGTTCGGTCCACTCGTACGATCGTCCTCCGCCCGGGGCCGACCTGCTCCCGCAGCGCCGCCATCCGCTCGTCCACATCCGCCTCGTGCGCGCGCCGGCGCAGGAAGTCCGCGTCCGCGCCCAGCCCGTGCACCCCGACCCTGGTGCGGCCGGTGCCGCCCAGGATCTCCGTGCAGCAGCCGATGAACGCGTCCGCCCAGCGCCGGGTCAGGAAGGCCGCCCGGTCCGCGCCCAGGATGCCGTGCAGCAACTGCTCGGCGATGTCGTCGGGGAGCAGGCGGAAGTAGTCGGCGGGCGCCCACGGGGTGTGCGAGAAGTGGCCGATCCGCAGGTCGGGGCGGAGCTCACGGAGCATGCCGGGCACCAGCGCCAGGTGGTAGTCCTGCACCAGCACGGCCGCGCCCGGACCCGCCTCCTCGGCGAGTGCCACGGCGAAGGCCCGGTTGTAGGTCTCGAACGATGCCCACTGACGCCGGAACTCTGCGTCGAAGACCGGCTCCAGCGGGGTCTGGTACAGCATGTGATGGACGAACCAGAGCACCGAGTTCGCGATGCCGTTGTACGCGTCCGCGTGCACGGCGGCGTCGATGTCGAGCATGCGGACGCCCTGCTCACCGACCCCGCGCCGGATCGCCTCCCGGTCCCCGTCACTGAGCGCGGCGCACACCCACAGCTTGTCCTTCACGGCGCTCAGCCCGGATACGAGCCCGCCGCCGCCCCGCTTCGCGTCGAGCGATCCGTCCGTGCTCAGGGTGTACGACACCGGGCCGCGGTTGGACGCGACGAGAACCTGCTCGGAGGGCTCGGCGGGCGGCTGATCCCAAGGCGCGGCAGCAGGCTCGGCAGGGAGCCGGGCGGAGGGCAGGGCGGCGGACTGGGCTTCGTGCTCGGAGACCATGTTGCGGAATCTAGCCCGATCACGAACCACCCAAACGTGCGAAGTCAGGCGACGTCAGGCCGCGCGGCGTGAAACGTACTCCTCGATCTCGCGCATCGGCGGGCGCTCCTCGGTGTCCACCGGATGGGTGCGCGGTACGAAGCCGTCCTCGCCGCGCTCGAACTGGGTGAGCGAAGGCCGCACCAAGTGGCCGCGGGACAGCCGGAGCTGGGCGGTCCGGTAGATCGCCGCCGCCATCCGGCCGAGCGCCTGCCCGTCCTGGTGGCGGTGTTTGCGGACCCCCACGTCCACCTGGGCCAGCGCGTCCAGGCCCACGGTGTGCAGCGCGTCGACCAGGAGGCCCAGTTCCACCCCGTAACCGACGGGGAAGGGCAGCTGTTCGAGGAGCGAGCGGCGCGCCGCGTACTCGCCGCCCAGCGGCTGGACGAAGCCGGCCAGCTGCGGCCAGTGCAGATTGAGCAGCGGACGGGCCACCAGCTCGGTGACCCGTCCGCCCTGGCCCGCCGTGTCGCCGAGCGGGCGGTCGTACATCGCCTTGACGAACCGCACGTCCGGGTCGGTCAGCAGCGGCCCGACGATGCCGGAGACGAAGTCGGCCGAGAATTCCTTCAGATCGGCGTCGACGAAACAGACGATGTCGCCGCCGGTCACCAGGAGCGACCGCCACAGCACTTCGCCCTTGCCGGGCACGGCCGGTATCCGCGGGAGTATGTCGTCGCGGTGCACCACCCGCGCACCGGCCTCCCGGGCCACCTTCGCCGTGGCGTCCGTGGAACCGGAATCGATCACCACGAGCTCGTCGACCAGCCGGACCTTCTCCATCAGCTCGCGCCGGATCGCCGTGACTATCTCGCCGACCGTCGCTTCCTCGTTCAGCGCGGGCAGCACGACGCTCACGCTTCCGCGACGCGGGTCCCGGGCCTTGGCGGCCAGGAGCCGGTCCAGCGGGCGGTCGGCGGCCGACCAGGAACGCCTGGCCAGCCAGCTTTCGACCTCTTCCAGCACGGTCGATACTCCCTGTATGTGATCCATCTCGCGGTTCGGACGACTATCTCAACTGTCCGCTGCTTCGGTTACAGTCTTGAACAACGCGGATGGCCGTCGCATGTCGGGGTCGGTCCGCCAATAAATGCCTGGATCAGAGATCCAGTGCCACAGCGCTCATCCAGAGGGACTGAGGGAACGGCCCGTTGAAGTCCCGGCAACCCTCCTGCCGACCGCGAGGTCAGGTGGGGAAGGTGCCAATTCCGTCTCGTGGCGAAACGCGCCGCGAGGAAGATGAGGAGAAAGGGCCTCGCCTCCATGGCTGCGCAGACCGTTGCAGTAAGCACCAATTCTTCCACCGACGCCGTCGACCTCGGCCCCGCCGCGGCGCTTTCCTGCCGCGAGTGCGGCGAGCGTTTCGAACTCGGCCCCCTTTTCGCCTGCGCGTCCTGTTTCGGGCCGCTGGAAGTGGCGTACGACCTGCCGAGCGGCTCTCCCGACGAGCTGAAGAAGCGCATCGAGGCCGGGCCCGACAACATCTGGCGCTACGCGCCGCTGCTGCCGGTCCCCGCCGATGTCGCGGACAAGCCCAACATCAACCCCGGCTTCACCAAGCTGGTCAAGGCCGACAACCTCGCCCGCGAGCTGGGCGTCACCGGAGGCCTGTACGTCAAGGACGACTCCGGCAACCCGACGCACTCCTTCAAGGACCGCGTCGTCGCCATCGCCGTCGAGGCCGCCCGCGCCTTCGGTTTCACCACCCTCTCCTGCTCCTCCACCGGCAACCTCGCCGGTGCGGTGGGTGCCGCCGCCGCCCGCGCCGGCTTCCGCTCCTGCGTGTTCATCCCGCACGACCTGGAGCAGGGCAAGGTCGTCATGGCCGCGGTGTACGGCGGCGAACTGGTCGGCATCGAGGGCAACTACGACGACGTCAACCGCTTCTGCTCGGAGCTCATCGGCGACCCGCTCGGCGAGGGCTGGGGCTTCGTCAACGTCAATCTGCGCCCGTACTACGGCGAGGGCTCCAAGACCCTGGCGTACGAGATCTGCGAGCAGCTCGGCTGGCGGCTGCCCGACCAGATCGTCATCCCGATCGCGTCCGGCTCGCAGCTCACGAAGATCGACAAGGGTCTGCAGGAGCTGATCAGGCTCGGACTCGTCGAGGACAAGCCGTACAAGATCTTCGGCGCCCAGGCCGAGGGCTGCTCCCCGGTCTCCACCGCCTTCAAGGCCGGTCACGACGTCGTGCGGCCCCAGAAGCCGAACACCATCGCCAAGTCCCTGGCGATCGGCAACCCGGCCGACGGCCCGTACGTCCTGGACATCGCCCGCCGCACCGGCGGCGCGGTCGAGGACGTCGACGACGAGCAGGTCGTCGACGCGATCAAGCTGCTGGCGCGCACCGAGGGCATCTTCGCGGAGACGGCCGGCGGGGTGACGGTCGGCGTGACGAAGAAGCTGATCGAGGCCGGTCTGCTCGACCCGGCGCTGACCACCGTCGTCCTCAACACGGGGGACGGCCTCAAGACCCTGGACGCGGTGGCCGCCACCTCGCAGGCGACCGCGACGATCCGGCCGAGCCTGGACGCGTTCCGCGCCGCCGGCCTCGCCACCAGCTGACCACCCGAGACCGAAGGAAGGCACCCGCCATGAGCGTCAAGGTCCGTATCCCCACCATCCTCCGCACCTACACGGGCGGCCAGGCCGAGGTCCCGGCCGAGGGCTCGACCCTCTCCCAGGTCATCGCGTCCCTGGAGCAGAACCACCCGGGCATCGCCGCCCGCGTCCTGGACGACCAGGGCAAGCTGCGCCGCTTCGTGAACGTGTACGTCAACGACGACGACGTGCGCTTCGAGGGCGGTCTGGAGACGGCGACGCCGGACGGCGCCGGAATCTCGATCATCCCGGCCGTCGCGGGCGGCTGCTGATCCTGCGTCCGACTGCACAGTGTTATGGGAATTGCCCCCTCTGCGAGAGAAGCGGAGGGGGCAATTCTGCATGGTTGAGCGCGGTACAGTGTGGGAAGTCCCCCCAGCTGCCCGTGCCACCCGCATATGAGAATGCGCCTGGTCGCGACAAGATGCAGCCAAAGTGCCGGATCTCCTTGCGCCATAAGTCACGTTTGCCCGGCCCGACTTGCCCGGGAATCCCATGAATTCCGCATATTCGGGCGTTCGGCGCTGCCCAGAATTCTCGTCCGATTGACCTGTTGCAGAGGGCAGTTGGGCAGATACATTCGGCCGCGGTCGACGCGTTCCGGCGCACGCACCCTCTCCTGTCGGAGGGTGAGTTCTGACCCGGGTCCGCGAAGTGCGGTCCTGCGCAAGGGCCAGTAATAGGGGAGTTAGGCATGGCTCAGGGCACCGTCAAGTGGTTCAACGCGGAGAAGGGGTACGGCTTCATCGCGGTCGACGGTGGTGCGGATGTTTTCGTCCACTACAGCGCGATCCAGATGGACGGGTACCGCACCCTTGAAGAGGGTCAGCGAGTTGAGTTCGAGATCTCGCAGGGTCAGAAGGGGCCGCAGGCGGACATGGTCAAGCTCGCCGTCGGCTGAGCTCGACGCGTTCGGCCAACGACACCACTCACTCACGCACGGAGGGCCCGTACCCCTGGGGGTACGGGCCCTCCGCGCGTCCGCGTCCGGGCCCGCCGTGCGGAGTCGTCCTTGTCCACATCCGGAGGAGGACGCTTGCGCCCTCCCGCTCGCCCGACCGCCACTCCTCAGCGAGCCTTCTTCGAAGGCGCTTGCACTCAAGGGGGTCGAGTGCTAATCATTGGCGTTAGCACTCTCCAGGTGAGAGTGACAGAACTTGGACCGGGCCGGTGAGGCCCGCAGGTCCGGTGGGGCAAGGAACCACCGGTCACGCAGGCCGTCCGTCGCGGGCGCCACTCGGTCCGGAGCAATCCACCCCTGTCCGGGAGGACCACTTCACATGGCCAAGATCATCGCGTTCGACGAGGAGGCCCGGCGCGGTCTCGAGCGCGGCATGAACCAGCTCGCCGACGCCGTCAAGGTCACCCTTGGCCCCAAGGGTCGCAACGTCGTCCTTGAGAAGAAGTGGGGCGCCCCCACGATCACCAACGATGGTGTTTCCATCGCCAAGGAGATCGAGCTGGAGGACCCGTACGAGAAGATCGGTGCGGAGCTGGTCAAGGAGGTCGCCAAGAAGACGGACGACGTCGCCGGCGACGGTACGACCACCGCCACCGTTCTCGCCCAGGCTCTCGTCCGCGAGGGCCTGCGCAACGTCGCCGCGGGTGCCAACCCGATGGCCCTCAAGCGGGGTATCGAGAAGGCCGTCGAGGCCGTCTCCGCCGCCCTCCTGGAGCAGGCCAAGGACGTGGAGACCAAGGAGCAGATCGCTTCGACCGCCTCCATCTCCGCCGCCGACACCCAGATCGGCGAGCTCATCGCCGAGGCCATGGACAAGGTCGGCAAGGAAGGCGTCATCACTGTCGAGGAGTCCCAGACCTTCGGTCTGGAGCTTGAGCTCACCGAGGGTATGCGCTTCGACAAGGGCTACATCTCGGCGTACTTCGCCACCGACATGGAGCGCATGGAGTCGTCCCTCGACGACCCGTACATCCTGATCGTGAACTCCAAGGTCAGCAACGTGAAGGACCTCCTTCCGCTGCTGGAGAAGGTCATGCAGTCCGGCAAGCCGCTGCTGATCATCGCCGAGGACGTCGAGGGCGAGGCCCTGTCGACCCTGGTCGTCAACAAGATCCGTGGCACCTTCAAGTCCGTCGCCGTCAAGGCCCCGGGCTTCGGTGACCGCCGCAAGGCCATGCTCGGCGACATCGCCATCCTCACCGGTGGCACCGTCATCTCCGAGGAGGTCGGCCTCAAGCTGGAGAACGCCGGTCTCGACCTGCTCGGCCGCGCCCGCAAGGTCGTCATCACCAAGGACGAGACCACGATCGTCGACGGTGCCGGTGACAGCGACCAGGTCCAGGGTCGCGTCAACCAGATCCGCGCCGAGATCGAGAACTCCGACTCGGACTACGACCGCGAGAAGCTCCAGGAGCGCCTCGCGAAGCTGGCCGGCGGCGTGGCCGTCATCAAGGCCGGTGCCGCGACCGAGGTCGAGCTCAAGGAGCGCAAGCACCGCATCGAGGACGCGGTGCGCAACGCCAAGGCCGCCGTCGAGGAGGGCATCGTCGCCGGTGGTGGCGTGGCTCTGCTGCAGGCCTCGGCCGTCTTCGAGAAGCTGGACCTCTCGGGTGACGAGGCGACCGGCGCCAACGCTGTCAAGCTGGCGCTGGAGGCCCCGCTGAAGCAGATCGCCGTCAACGGTGGTCTTGAGGGCGGCGTCGTCGTCGAGAAGGTGCGCAACCTGGCCGTTGGCCACGGTCTGAACGCCGCGACCGGCGAGTACGTCGACATGATCGCCGAGGGCATTCTCGACCCGGCGAAGGTCACGCGCTCCGCCCTGCAGAACGCCGCGTCCATCGCCGCGCTGTTCCTCACCACCGAGGCCGTCATCGCCGACAAGCCGGAGAAGGCCGCCGCGGCCGCTCCGGGCGGCATGCCGGGCGGTGACATGGACTTCTGATCCTGACGGATCGGTAGTTCCGCACAGCTCTGCCGCATCGGCCCCCAGGGATTCGTCCCCGGGGGCCGATGCCGTTTCCCGTTTCCCGTTCCTCGGGCGTCGGGCGTAGGGCCGCAGCGTCGACGGAAACAACGTCTGCTTCGTCGCCCAGGACGCCACGTACATCGGCCTGCACGCGCCGCGGAACATCGGGGCCCGGCGACCGGGCCGTACGTGGCCGCCCGGCCTTGTCGCACTGCGGGGGTCCTGCGCACACGGTGCCCGCCGGAGCACCGTGAGCGCGTGACTCCGCCCTGGCGAAGCCCTACGGGAGCCGGTCGAGGAGCCAGGTGCAGAGTTCCTCCGTCACGAGGGTGTGCCCCTCGTTCCGGGACGCGAGCTCGTACTCGTCCAGCCCGCTCTCCTCCTGCGGGAGTTCGGAGATGTTCGTGTACAGCTCCTCGTCCGTGTCCAGGTCGCGGACGTCGACCGCGCTGACGGCGGGGACGAAGCAGTGCGAGCGGATGCGCACGTCGGTCTTGAACCCGAGGACGGGGCTGAGGGCGTTGAAGGCGTCCGCGAGGATGCCGAAGCCTTCCAGCGAACCACCGGGGGCGCCGTCGATCGATGGGAGACCGGACGTGCGCACCTCGTTGGTCTTCAGCGTCACCACTCGCAGCTTCGCGGCGCGTTCGTCGTCGCCCGGGGCCTGGGTGTAGAGCTTGGTGCCCGCGACCGAGAGACCCTTGCCCTCCAGGGCCAGTTCGCCGGCCCGCACATCGGTGCCGGTGCCGACGGCCACGCCGTTGGCGACACCGATCCGCCGCGGTCGTTGCGGCCATTCGCCGACGGCTGCCATCTCCGCGAGGAACGCGGCGCGTTCGTCGCTCTGGTCCGGTGTCCCGTCCCACTTCGCGAGGTGCCGCCACAGCAGCTCGCGCGCGGCCGGGCTGTTGATCTGGTCGGAGAACCGGCTGTCGAGGTCCTTGATGTAGTGCGCGAACGCCTGGAGTGCGATCGGGATCCAGGCGCCGCGGTGCGGGCTGTCGTACGAGAAGTACAGCGACGTCTCGTGGTCGACGCCCTGGCTCTCCATCTTGGCCAGGGCGTGCCGGGTGACCAGCCCGCCCATGCTGAATCCGCCGACGGTCAGCGGTGCGTCGCCCATCCGCTCCGCGATGGCGTGCTGGATGGCGGCCTGCGCGGTCCTGGAGTTGTCCAGAATCGATGCACTGCGCTCATGGAAGCCGAGAAGGATCACGTCGCGTCCTCGACGACGCAGCTCGCTGATGAGCGCGTAGTCGCCGAACTCCATGATCTCCCAGCAGAAGTCCAGGCTGCTCGGACCGGTGTTGAATCCGTCGGCGAAGATCACGGGCCGTACAAGGCCCTGGTTCCCCTCGCCGTGGTAGACCCAGGCGGTTCCGCCCGGCAGGTCCCACACGGTGTTGGGTGGCAGGGGGAGGGCGCCGTGCTTCTCGGCGTCCAGGCGGGGGCCGGGGGCCAGGGCGATGGCGCGCCTGCTGTGAAGCTCCGAGACGATCTGCTCGTGGGTCGGTTCGGACATGGTTCGTTCCCCTTTGAGTTGATTCGTTACAAAGCGTGCCATGATGACCACGCAAAGTAGCGACCCGAAGGGGAAGTGGATCAAACCACTCCCAGGTGGGAGCCGGTTTCGGACACCCCGCGATCACGGAGGCGGGGGCGGGGCGGGCGGCCGATCCGCTCGGAGCACGGCTTCATCGCTGCCCGGACCTCGTTCATGCGGCTGCGTACGCCGGTGGGCGGGATGGTTCCGGGCGGGCCGGTGGGAGTGTCGACGGGGTTGCCCCGGCAGGGTCCGCACCGGCCGCCGATCAGGGCCTCCGCGCTGCCGGGCGCGCGGCACTCGCCGCACTCCAGGGTGCGCAACACCGTCCGGTGGTGCGTCGGAGCGGCCCGTTCGGGTGGCATCTTGTCGGTCAGTCGCCTGCGGACGAGAGCCGCGGCGTGGTGGACGGGGGCGGGGAGGCCGTCGGTGAGGGCGTGGAGCAGTTCCGCTTCCGTGGCGCCGCGCTCGAACCAGCCGGTGACCTGCGGCTCCAGTGCCGCGCAGTCCGCCGCGGAGAGGGTGAGGGCGGGGGTGGTGCGGCCCAGCGCGGCCAGCAGTACGAACGCGCGGGAACGGGTGGGGTGTTGACGTTGCTGTCGCTGCTCGGGCGGTGCGTCGCCCCGGCTGAACGCCGCCCACCAGTCGTCGTCCCGCGCGGTACGGGAGAAGAACGTGCGGGTCACCCAGAGCAGGACCTCGTCATGGGCGACGCACTCGCTGCCCCGTCGCAGATGACCGGCGTCCTGGAGCCGGTTGAGGGCCGTCCGCAGCGCGCACTGGCCGTACGGGAGGACCTTGGCCAGCGTCTTCACGGAGATGTCGGCGCCCTCCGGGAGCCGGTCGACGTACGCCGCGATGGATGCCTCGCGGGGTGGCAGATGCGCGAAATCGTGCTCGGTGCGAGGGAGTTGTGCGGGGGCTGAGCGCTTGCCGTAGCCCGGATTGGCCATCGGGTGCGGGAGTGTGGGCAGGGATACGTGCGGGGCGCACGGGGCGGTACTAAGCTGGCTGGCAGCCATGAGATCGCGCTCCTGACGATCGAAGTGGTCAGGCCCCTGTTCGGTGTGTCAGCACCGGCAGGGGTCGTTCGTTGTTCGGAACGCTAGAACGTCGCCACCATCCGTGGCAAGCCGGTCACGGGAAGTCAACTCGCCGGGCGGGGAGGGTGGGTGGGAAGTGGCCCACCTCCCCTTCCTCGGAAAGAGCGCTCGGACTTCGCGGCTTGAGCTCCGGGAGGAATTCTCTCGTCGCCGGGGGCGCGAGAGAGGTCTGAGTGCGCCGTGCGTGATGCGCGCGCCGCTGCCGTTGGGGTGGAAACTCGGGCCGGTGGTCCGCCGGGTGCACGAACGGCCGCACATTTTTGTGATCTTGGGGACTCCGGGCCGCCGCCGATGTGGCCCGGCTTTCCGCATCTCTTTCGTACGAGGAGTCCCGTGCGTATTCGTTCGATTCTTTCCCTGGCCGCGGCCGCCGTCGCGGTGGCGGCGCTGGCCACCCCCGCCCAGGCCGCCGACGACGGCTCCTACCTGATCCGTGACGTGCGCAGCGGCCTGTGTCTCGCGGGCGGCGAAGGTCCGCTGGGCGGCCACGTCGAGCCCTGCAACCCCGGCACCGTGTGGGAGATCCACAACCAGGGCGACGGCCTGGCCCAGATCCGTGAGCCGCGCGGGGAGAACCGCTGCCTGGCGCTCTCGCCGATCCCGATCTACCCGCAGGCCGTGTGGGTGGACCAGTGCGGCAGGCAGCCCGACCAGTGGTCGATCCAGGGCTCGGACCAGGAGGGCCCGGTCGCCATCGCCCTCGACCGGGGCGAGTTCGGCCTCCTGACCACGCAGGGCCGGCGCGCGGTCATCAGCTACGAGGGCGGGCCGCAGTGGGTCCTGGAGCAGGTCGGCTAGGGCCGACGCCTGTTCGGCTGATCCACAGCCGCCCCGTGCCGGATCGTTCTTCCCGGCACGGGGCGGTTTCTCCGTGGGGGGCTCAGTCGCGGCGGGGGCCGATGACGGTGTTCCCGTCGTGCACGGTGATCGCCTGGGCCGGGCAGATGTCGGCCGCGTCCAGGACCCGCTCGTCCGGCTCGATGCCGTCCGCCCGCACCCGGGCGTGCTCGCCGTCCAGCGCGAACACCTCGGGGACGGTCCCGGCGCACATGCCCGACGCCTGGCAGAGCTGGGGATCGACGCGTACGTTCCAGGCCATCGCGGTCACCACCCGACCGGCATGACGCGCGGGCCGCGCACCAGCATCTCGGACTTCCATGTCACATCGCCCGCCAACCGGAGCCCGGGGAAACGGGTGATGAGGGCGATCAGCGCCTCCTGGAGTTCCAGCCGGGCCAGCGGGGCACCCAGGCAGTGGTGGACCCCGTGGCCGAAGCCGAGGTGCTGATTGCCCTCACGGGTGATGTCGAGCACGCCCGGGGCGGCGAACCGCAGCGCGTCACGGTTGGCGGCACCGATGGCGACCAGGACCGGGCTGCCCGCCCGGACGAGGGTGCCGCCGACCTCGATGTCCTTGGTGGCGTAGCGGGGCTGACCGGCACCGCTGCCCAGCGGCACGAAGCGCAGCAACTCCTCCACCGCGTTCGGGACGAGTTCGGGCTCGGCCCTGAGCCTGGCCAGCTGGCCGGGATGGTCCAGCAGGGTCAGGACGAAGTTGGGGATCTGGGACGCGGTGGTCTCGTGGCCCGCCACCAGGATGCCCACGCACAGATCGACGAGTTCGAGTTCGGAGAGCCGGTCGCCGCCGTCGCGGGCCTCGATGAGTGCCGTCATCAGGTCGTCCTGCGGGGACCGGCGGTGCTGGACGATCAACTCGGCCATGTAGGCGCGCAGTTCCTCCCGGCTGGCGTCGAACTCCGCCGCCGTGAGGGAAGTGGTCGACAGCGCCGCGTCGCTCCATACGCGAAAGAGCGGACGGTCCTCGGTGGGCACGCCCAGCATCCGGCAGATCACGGCGACCGGCAGGGGCAGCGCATAGAGGTCGACCAGGTCCGCGGGCGGTCCGGCCGCCTCCAGGTCGTCGAGGAGGCTCGCGGTCAGCTCCTTGACCTGGGGGCGGAGCTTCTCGATCTGGCGGACCGTGAAGGCCTTGGCGACCAGGGAACGCAGCCGGGTGTGGTCGGGCGGATCCATGCTGAGGATGCCGCTGTCGCGCCGCCCCTCGGACTGCCGGGGCTCGTCGTGCGCGATGCCCTCGGCGCGGCTGAAGCGCTGGTCGCCCAGGACGAGCCGGGCATCGGCGTAGCGGGTGACGAGCCAGGCCGGTTCGCCGTACTCCATCTGGACCCGTAACAGGCCCGGCTGGTCGCGTACGCGCTCGTACTCGTCCGCGAGCCGGAGCCCGTCGGCGGTGTTGAAGGGATAGGCAAGGGGCACGATGTCTGCTTTCGTCACTACGGCCTCCAGTATGTAAGCAGCTGCTTACAAAGGTAGGAGTGGCTCCACCTAAGGTCAACGACCTTTAAGGCCGTTATCCTGACGGGCCCTCCGAGAGGAAATCGCCCATGGAGTCCGCCCCCGCACCGCCGTCCGGAGAGCGCCGCCGGGACGCCGCGGCCACACGCCGCCGGCTGCTGGAAGCGGCCCGCGACCTGTTCGCGGAACGGGGTTACGAAGGGACGACCGTCCGGAGCATCGCGGAACGGGCCGGTGCCAATCAGGCGCTGCTGTTCCGGTATTTCGGGTCCAAGCAGGGACTGCTCACCCAGGTGATAGCGCAGGGCGGACTGGAGCAGTTGCGGGAGACACCGCCCGAGCAACTCTTCGAGACCGCCCTGCGCTCGATGCTGACCCGCAGCGCGGACGGGACGGGGGACCGCTCCCTGGAGGTCTATCTGCGCTCCATAGGGCGGGGCGACGAGGCGGCCGGAACCCTGCGGGAACTGGGCGAGGAATACCAGGGCGCGCTGGCCGGGCTCTCCGGCACCGGGGACGGCGCCCTGCGTGCGGATCTCGCCATGGCCTGGCTGCTCGGTATCGGCCTGATGCGGACGGTCGTGCACCGCGAGCCCCTGGCCGGCGCCGAACCGGACGACGTCTGCCGACTCGTACTCGGCACGCTCGCCCACCTCTGGTCGGCGCCGGAGTAGCGGTTTTGGCGTGACGCGGTCAGCCTGGCGGCGACGCGCCGGTTCCGCCGCCCTTCGGTCGTGATCCGGGAACGGATCGCGACCCCCGCGTCGCGGACCTGGCACGGGTCCACGTGATCACGACCCGAACGCAGGAACAACGACAGGTCCCGCCCCGGACCCATGTCCGAAGGCGGGAGCTGTCGTGCCTCGGCCTCCACAGTGCGCGCACTTCGCCGTCCTCGGAGGCCGCGTCTACCTCGTCGCGGTCGCCGCCCTACGGTCCGATGGACCGCCTCACGGCTGGGCTGTTGGTCAGATGCCGGGACTGGCGAGGTAGGTGAACCCGTCTGCTACCAGGGCGGTCCCGGCGGCGTTGGTGACCCGGACATCTGCCGGGCCGGGTGCGCCGTCGCTGGTGCGCGGGGTGACGACGGACAGGGTGGTCGCATTGATGACGGTGAATGGGGCGACCTCGGCGTCGAAGGTGACCGAGTCGGTCGTGTCGAAGTTGGTTCCGGTGATGGTCACTGCTGTCCCTCCGGACGCCGGGCCGGAGTTGGGAGCGATGGTGGTGATGGTCGGCGTGTCGATGTAGGTGTAGGACAGGCCGTTGTTGGTGCCGCCCGCGGTCGTCACACTCACCGACACCGGTCCGGCCGCAGCGCCCGCGGGCACTGTGACGCTGATCTGACTGTCGGAGACCACCGTCGGAGTCGCGGTGACACCGCCGAAGGACACACTGGTCGCGGTGGACAGCCCGGTGCCGTTGACGGTGATGGTGTTGCCGCCGACCAGCGGGCCGGAGTTGGCGCTCAGAGAGGACTTGAACGGGGCGCCGACGTAGAAGAACGGCAGCGGGTTGCTGGTCCCGCCGGGCGTGGTCACGGTGACGTCGACGTTGCCGTTCCCCGAGGGTGACACCGCGGTGACCTGGGTCGGCGAGACTTGCGTGATGCTCGTCGCGGACTTGGAACCGAACGTCACCGCGCTGGTGTTGGACAGGTTCGTGCCGGTGATGGTCACCAGAGTGCCGCCACCGGTGGAACCCTGGTTCGGAGAGATGGGCATGGCAGTTCTCCCTTGCTGGGTGAGACGGACGGAGAAACCACGAACCGGCCGAAGGGCGACACACCGCCTCACAGCCCGGCAGTCAGACGGCAATCCGGGTCGGCGAGGAGTTGCAGCGGAGGGGCAGGCGATGCCGCACGGCGGCCGCCCTGCGCGCAGACGCGAAGAACCAGCAGACGTCGCCCTTACCACGTTTCCCCGGCACGGGATGGGCGACCCGCCGGTTCGATACCTACAGTGACCCATCCAGGTGCATGGACAAGCAAGGGCATAAGCAGATGAGTCATCCATATGGAGTAACGGGACAGGGTATCGATCCTGCCCACGACACACGGGGTCGGCTGCAGCGGACGCTCCCACGCTTCAGGTGAGATCGAACGGGGCCGGGGCGTGGCCCACCCAGATCCGGCGGGAGGCCTGTTCGGGGTAGGGCAGGGTCTTCGATTCCGCGTCCAGGACGCGGGTGAGGGGCCGGTCGGGGCGGAAGGCGGCCCATCCGGGGTCGCCTGTGGTGGCGAAGCGGACCCACGCCTGCTGGAGTTCCCGCGACACCGTGAGGGTCTCGGGGGTGGGAGTGTCGCCGATGAGTCCCCGGCCGGAGGGGCTGTCCAGCGTGCCGAACGCCAGGGGGACGTCGAGGCTGTGGCACGCGCCCATGACTCCTCCGAGGGCCGGGGCGGCCAGTAGCAGCTCGAACAGGAACGAGGTGCCGCCCGCGACGGTGTTCGCCTCGGCCAACCGCAGCGACGGCATCCGGAAGAGCGCGTCGGAGTACACCGACTCCAGCAGTTCCTCCGGGGTGGCCCGGGGGTGGGCGGCACGGTAGGCGTCGGCGCCGTCCGGACCCGGGGCGAACAGGGCCAGGGCGGTACGGGCGTCCTGCTCGGTGAACCGGCCCAGCCGTCCGCTCATGACGCTGAACAGCCGGAATTCGTCGCGTGTATGGCCGACGAGGAGGTCGACTCCGCTCGCGCGGCCACTGGCCAGTGCGGGCCAGGGTGTTTCGGGGAGGACGTCCCCGTCGACGACGGGGCATATGGCGACGCCGGTCCGGGAGAGCCGTCCCCAGGCTCCGTGGTGGTCGGGGAGTTCGGCGCCGAGCGCGGAGACGGCCTCGGCCAGGCGCTGGGGTTCCACTTCGGAGAGGGCCGCGGCGGTGGGCACCGTGCCCAGCCGGTCCGCGAGCGCGGCAGTGACCTGTTCCGCGAGTGCGGGGGTGCAGTGGTTGCCCGGCACCGAGTGGGTGATGGCCCGTCGGAACAGGCCGCGCACCGGCTTCATCGCTAGCAGGGCGGCGATCGATCCCGCCCCGGCGGACTGTCCGGCCACGGTGACCCGGTCGGGGTCTCCCCCGAAGGCGGCGATGTTCCGCCGCACCCAGTGCAGGGCCGCGATCTGGTCGAGGAATCCGCGGTTGGGCGGGGCACCTTGGAGGAGGGCGAAACCCTCGGCGCCCACACGGTAGTTGATGCTCACCACGACGAGTCCCGCTCCGGTCAGCGCCCCCGGGTCGTACATCGGGTCACCGGAGGTCCCCGCGATGTAGGCGCCTCCGTGGATCCACACCAGCACGGGCAGCCCGGCCGCGCCCGGATCGGGAGTGCTGACATTGAGCGTCAGCCAGTCCGTGCCCTCCGTCGGATTCGCGCGGGCCGGGCCGGACTGCGGAGCCACGGGCCCGAACTCCACCGCCTGTCTCGTCCCCTCCCAGGGCCGCGGCGGGGCGGGGGCGGCGAAGCGCAGCGCTCCCACCGGGGGCTGGGCGTAGGGGATGCCGCGAAACACGGCGTGCCCCCGCCGTCGGCGGCCCTCCACCACGCCTTCCGCGGTGCGCACCCTCGGCTGTTCAGGCATGTCGCTTCCTTCCTCCGTGGGTGTCCAGGTTTACCAGTCACCTGTATTATGTCAACTGTATTGGAACGAGCTCACGGAGAAGCCGACGATGCCGAAACAGGTGGACCACCAGGAACGCCGCGAAGTGATCGCCCGAGCGCTGTGGCGGGTGGTGGAGCAGCGCGGCGCCGTGCATCTGACCATGCGCGAGGTCGCCCAGGAGGCGGGCATCTCGCTCGGGCAGTTGCAGCACTACTTCGCCTCCCGCGAGGCGATGCTCTCCTTCGCCATGGACTTCGCGTCCGAGCAGACCTCGCTGCGCGTCGGCCGGGGCCTTCAGGAGCTCGGGGAGCGGCCGCATCCTCGCGACGTGTTCCGAGTGATGCTCATGGAGACGCTCCCCCTGCACCCCGACGCCCGCGCGACGAGCCGGATGAGCGCCGCCTACGTCCTGGAAGCGCTGCACGACGAGAACATTCACGCGCGGGCGCGCGACGGGTTGATCCAGGGGCGCGACCTCGTCGAACGGCTGGTCCGTCAGGCGATCACCGATGGGTACATCCACCCCGACCGCGACCCGGTGGCCGAGACCGATCTGCTCCTCGCGCTCACCGGTTTCACCACCCTGATCGAGCTGGACGTGATCGAGCCCCGGGGCGTGCGCACCGCTGTCGATCAGTACCTGGACAGGCTGTTCACCGGAAAGGGAACCGGAGGGCGGGACGCGGATGTGGGGACGTGAGAGGGGGCGCGAGGGGGTGCGGCCGAGGGCGAGCGTGCGCGTCCCGGTGTGTCAGGAGCCCGTCGTGGAGCGACGTCCGGGCCCGGGGCTCAAGGCCCCGGGCCCGGAGGGGTGTGCGGATGCGGTCAGCGGTGACGGCGCTCGAAGGCGGCGAAGGCCGTCTCCTGACGCCACTGCGTCGCCGCCTTCGGGTTGTCGGCGAGGTAGCGGGCACAGCGCGTGCTCGGGTGGCCGGCGCCGAGCCGGTCGCCGCGGCAGGCCGCAACCGGCCGATAGGCGGAGGGGGCGGAGTCGGCGGCCCACAGGCTCCGGCCGCCACGGAACGCGTACTCCAGCGAGGCGCGGGCCAGGTCCTTCAGCTCGGTGTAGCGCAGACCGTAGGTCTTGGCGGCGTACTGGTACTCGTGGCTGATGTCGATCCGCGAGACCCCGGGGTCGTCGGTGGCCAGCACGATCGGGACGCCGTAGCGGCGGTACGCGTTGAACGGGTGGTCGGCGCCCGCGATGCCGAGGATCTGCTTGTTGCTGGAGAACGGCACCTCGACCGCCACCTTGCGCCGCGCCATCGTCCGGGCCAACTGCCGCCAGTCGTTCTCGTGGACCAGGTCCACGCCGTGACCGATGCGCTCGGCCCCGGCGACGAGTACGGCCTCGCGGATGTGGAACGTCAGGTCCTCGGGCTTGACCAGGCCGGGGGCCAGCTCACCGGCGTGCAGGGTGAGGTGGGCGCCCGGGTACCGGCCGTGCAGGTACTTCAGCATCCGCATCTGCAGGCTGTAGTTGGCCAGCGAGCTGTCCCAGTCCTCGGGCTGCACGAGGTTGACGGCGACGAACCTCGGGTCGCGTTCCGCCAGCCGCATTCCTACCGCGATCTGTGTGAACACCCGTGCCGGGGAGCTGCCCCGGGACACCTGGGAGATCCACCTGACGGGAAGCCGGCAGCCCGGGGCGGGGCGGCGGGTGTCGCAGTGCGCGGCCACCCGGAACTGCGCGTTGGCGTCATTGGCTTCCTGGACCGCCTCGTCCACGACCCGGTCGAGCCGCCCGCCGGCCAGGAGCTTGCGATGGAATGCGGCGAAGTCGGGGTCGTAACCCACGGTGTCGGCAAGCTTCTTGGCGCTGTCCGACGCGGGGGTGACCATGGTCTCCAGATAGAACTGGTTCTGCTCCACCACGGTGTCGGCCACATCGGCGAGCAGCTTGCCGCGATCCCAGGTCGCCATGCCGAACTTGTTGAAGGTGTCGAAGAAGTGGTCGTGGCCGGACTGGTCGGACGGGAAGTCCTGCATGGACCAGGCCCGGACGATCTGCCGACGGAAGCCGGCATCGGTCCGCGCGTCGGCGGCGGGCCGCTTGCCCGGTCCGCACGGCGGCGCGACGGCCGTCATCGTCGCGTCGATGCAGAGCCCCTTCTCGCCCGCGAGCTTGATCAGGAACTCGGTCCTCGCCGCACCCGAGAGGTGGTTGTGGAGGTCGCCCCCCTTGGGCAGCGCCTTGAAGAAGGATTTCAGCCTCTCGGGCCTGTTCCGCAACGAGTTGAGGTACGCGGCGGTCCTGCGCTCGGCCGGGGTCACCGCACGGGGCGACGTGTACGCGGCTACCCGAGACGACGAATCCTTCGCCGGGGTGGACGTGGTCGCGGCGGTGGCGGGGATCGCCGGAAGCAGAGTCAGTACCGCGAGTGCGCCGAGCCCGGCCGGGAGCAGGGACTTGGGACGGTGAGCCGTCCGGTTCGATGAGATCACCGCCGAATGATTGCGCTCGGGGAGTCCGTTTCTCACCCAAACCGCGTTTATGGCCGGAAACCTCCACCCGATCGAGTGGGCGAGCGGGCGCTGCCCTCCGACTCTTCCGGGAGCTGTCTCCCCACCAGAGCCGGGGGCTGTCTCCCGGGAAGAGTCGGGGGCTTCTCCCAGTGTGCGGCAGCGCAATCGCAGGCAATGATCCTTCTCAAGTTGCCATACGTAAGTTGAGAGGTATCAGCATGGCTAGGCACCGGAAGCGGATCAGCCGACGGGTACTGCTGGCGACGGCGGCGGTCGCGGCGGGAGCGGTCCTCGCGCCCGTGACGGTCCAGGCCGCTTCGGCCGACAGGGCCGGCAGGGAGCAGAACCCGGTCCGCGCACTGGAGCAGGCGGCGCACCCGCTGCGCTCGACCGAGCCCGGAGGGAACACGGCCGACCTGCGAGCCCTGGGCTCGATGATCGGCGACGCCAAGGTGGTCGGCCTCGGCGAGGCCACCCACGGCTCCCACGAATTCTTCACCATGAAGGAGCGGGTCTTCCGCCACCTCGTCGAGAAGAAGGGCTTCACCACCTTCGCCCTGGAGCTGAGCTGGTCCGCGGGACTCCAGATCGACGACTATCTCCAGACCGGCAAGGGCGACGCACGCGAGATCGCCAAGGAGACGCTCACCAACTCACCCTGGGAACGTGAGGAGTTCGTCAGCCTCATCGAGTGGATGCGGGACTACAACCGCCACCACCCCGACCGCACCGTCCACTTCATGGGCGACGACATCGGCGCCCCCGCGCTGAGCGACGAGTTCTTCGGCCGGGTGACCGGCTACGTGCAGAAGAACCACCCGGAGGCGCTGCCGCGGCTCAACGAGCTCTACACCGGACTGCGCCCGATCGACGATGTCTTCGCCTACCTGGGCAAGCCGCTCGCGGAACGGCAGCAGCTCGCCGTCAAGGCACAGCAGGCTCTGGAGCTGGTCGGCGGTCTGAAGGGCTCCGGCGGCGACGCGTTCGACTGGGCCGAGCAGAACGCCCGGTCCGTCGCCCAGACCGCCAAGTTCCTCACCCTGAACCCCGACGACCCGGAGTCGAACGCCGCCTCCCAGCGCTTCCGCGACGAGGTGATGGCCCAGAACGTCTCCTGGTGGCAGCAGCGCACCGGCCAGAAGGTGCTGCTGTCCGCGCACAACGACCATGTCGCCTACGTCGCCAGCGATCCCGAGATGTACTCCAAGACGCAGGGGTCGTTCCTGCGCGACACGATGGGCAAGAACTACCTCCCCATCGGCTTCACCTTCAATCAGGGTTCTTTCCTGTCGAAGGACGCCGCGCTGGGCGGCGAGTGGAAGAAATTCACCGTGCCGGCCGCCGGGCCCGACCGGAACGAGGCCACCCTCGACCAGGTCCGCTACCGCGACTTCTACCTCGACGCCCGCACCGCTCCGGCCGCCGCGCGCGACTGGCTGAACACCGCCCGGCCCACGCTCAACGTCGGCACGCTGTTCCCCACGGAGCCGCGCGACATCGCGCTCGCCAAGGCCTACGACGTCCTCATCCACCTCCACGAGGTCAGGGAGGCCGACAAGCTGAAGCCGTGACGGCCTGGTTTCGGCCCCGGCGCGAGCCGTCCGACACCACCCGACCTGCGGGGAGACCGACTGCGAGCCCAGCCTCTCCGCCGCGGGATGACTTCTTGACTGATCCTGTGGCGAGCAGCGGTCACGAGGCGGACGGCCACCGCTATAGCCAGTGGTCCTTGCTGCTCTATGTCGTCCTGCCCTGGGTCGTCGGCCAGTACGACGCGGCCCTGGCTCGGCCGACCCTGGCGGCCCGCGTCAGGCGGCCTGCACGTAGCCGTCGGCTCCGGGCGGGTCATCGCCGCGCAGCGGGGGGTGAAGTCGACGTCAAGGTGCGGGTCGTACGCCTCGGGCCGGAGGCCGAGTTCGTGGTCTCGATCGAGGTCACGGCCCACCCCGGCCTCGGACGGCATCCAACGTCACCACCAACGACGCTGGGCCGAACGGGCGACGGCGGAGACGCTCAGAACTCCACGATCGTCCCGTGGCCGGTTTCTGGCGCACCTGGGTCATGCCCCAGCAGGACGTGCAGGCGGATCCGACGGCCCATGAACGGGAACTCCGCGAGCGCGTCCGGGGCGGAGCGCCTCTTGGGGGCACCCTTGCGCCGGGTCTTCTCCCCACAGCGGCCGCCTCATGGTCGCGTAGACCTCATCGAGCGGGATCACCAGGCGCATTCCGGCCGGTGCGCCCGCTCACGCTGCGTGCCTACGCGCCGTCCGGGCCCCGTAGCTCGTCACCCAGCGGATGAGCAACGGTGTGAGCATCACCACGAGGAAGAGCCGGAGGCTCTGAGAGGTGGAGATGAGGGCGACGTTGGAATGCAGTGAAGCGGCAGTGGCGAGGACCGCGTTGATGCCGCCGGGAGTGGTAGCCAGGTAGGCGTCGTTGAAGGAGATGCCGACCGCGGCGGCAAGCGCGGCGGCAAGCGCGGCGCACATCAGGCAGACGGTGAAGGTTGCGGCCAGTACATACGGCAGCATGCGTCCGGCGTGGCGCAGCGTGGGGCGGGTGAAGCGCGAGCCCACCTCCAGGCCGATCACCACGAAGACCGCGTCCTGGAGCGGCCCGACCGGCTGGAACCCGTGCGCAGCGCCGGTGAACACGCCGACTGCGGTCAGCAGCATGGGGCCCAGCAGCGTGGGCGCCGGCAGCCTCAGCCGGCGTCCGAGGCTGCCGCCGAGCGTGCAGAGCGCGGCCAGGACGAGCAGACCTGCCAAGGTGTGTGAGGAATTCACCAGGGCCAGGGAGTCCGGCAGCAGGGCGGATCCGAACGGCCGGGCGTGAGCGGGGTTCCCGGCGTGCGAAGCAGTGTGAAGGGCAAGTACGACGACCGGCGCGGAGGCGGCCACCATGCCGACCCGCAGGTACTGCATGAACGCCACCACCCGGCTGTCCGCGTCTAGGTCGTCGGCGCAGGCGATGATCGCCGCGGACCCGCCGGGGACCATTCCAAGGACGGCGTCGCTATGGCTCATCCGAGTCAGGCGCGGGAGTATCAGCGCGACGCCGAGGCACAGAACGACTGTGGCCAGCGTCACGCCGGCCAGCGGTCCGATCGAGCCGACCACGGACCGCACCGCCCCGGGGTCGAGGTAGCTGCCCATGAGCACGCCGGCCACCGCTTGCGCCGAACGGTTTGCACGCGTGGGAAACCGCGACCGCACGGTACCCGTCAGTGACGCGGTCACACCTACGACCAGCGCGGTGAGCAGGTGCGCGGCCGGGACGCCGGCCCACCGGGCGGCGTTGCCGAGGAAATAGCACACGGTGGCGAGCAGCAGCCACCGAACGGCAGGTGAGGCCACCGCTGTGCGCAGGGACGCCAATGATCGGGCAGAACCAAGCAGGGTGGTAGGGAAGGGCACTGCTCTCCTTGTCGGCACCGATCTCTACGACCGAAATGCTCATCTTCTTCGCCGCTTGGTGCGACCTGCGGAATCAAAAGTATCAAAAAGGGACAATGTCCGCATTATCGACAAGTCGTGGGCACGTCAACACGAACAAGATGCCCTGCAGACACTTGCGGTCGTCCAGCGGCAGACGACTGGGACAGCAACGCCGACGCGTTCGCACTGGCAGAAGCGGCTCCATCCGCCCCCACAGTCATGGGGCATGCCCAACGAGCCGTCCCGGAAAGAGACATGGCTACGCACGAATCTTCTGTCAGCTCCTTTTCAGGCGTGCTTGAGGTCCGCAATGAAGGAGGTCCAGGCAGCGGCCCGGAACACGAGCGTCGGGCCCTCGGTCGCCTTGGAGTCGCGCACGGGGACGATGCCGGGGTGGCCGTCGGCCACTTCGAGGCAGTTGCCGCCGTCGCCGCCGCTGTATGTGGACTTGCGCCAAGTCGCGACTTCGAGGCAGTTGCCGCCGCTGTAGGAGGACTTGTGCCAGGTGGCCGTGGACGGGTCGTGGTCAGGGCTGCTGAGCTTCATGGGCGTAATCCTCCGCCGCCGACTCGATCAGAGCCAGGGACAATTCTGGTGACAATGCGCTGGCCGCAAGCAGATCGTAAGTCAGTTCGTAGCGGGCGACAGGCCCTGGTTCGTCCAGCAGTTGGCCTGACCCGAGTCCGTCCAGGTAGGCGAGCGGGGGAGCGTCGGTGAACGACATCAGCTTCAAGCCGCCGTCCATGGCCGCGTGCGCACCCTCGCTGAACGGCAGAACCTGCGCGATGATCCGGTGTTGACCTACCAGCGACACCACGTGTCGCAGCGCCTCCGCCATCACGGCAGGGCCGCCCACGCCTCGACGAAGGACCGCCTCGTCGAGAGCTGTCCACAACATCGGCGTTGTTGGATTATTCAGAAGCTGGCCGCGCTCGAGTCGTGCTGCCACCAAGTTGTCGATTTCCTCCTCCGGTGCCGTCGGCTGGTACGCCCGGAACACCGCGCTCGCGTATCCCTCCGTCTGCAACAGCCCCGGAATCAGTAGTGGCGCGTACTCCTTGATCGTCTTCGCCACGGCCTCCGCCTCGGCCGCTTCCGCGAAGTGGTCCGGGTACTTCGACTTCTTCAGGGCGGCGCAGTTGCGCACGAAGAACCCGTCCGCGTGCAGGATCTCGTCCAGTTTCTGGGCCTGGTCCATCTGCATCCGGCGCGTACCGGACTCCAGTTGTCCGATGAAGGAACCGCTGACGAACAGGGGCAGGCCCAGGTCCCCCTGGGAGAGGCCCGCGCCTTCCCTCCGGTGGCGGAGTTCGGCGCCGAGCAGGGCGCGTGGAGAGGAGGGGGGTCGAGCTCTTTGGGGCCAGGCATGACAACTCCCTGTGACACACGTGCGGTTGTTGGCTCTGCGCCTCTTCCAGGCTAGCTGCGCGTTGGACACGCTGGGTATGCATTGTCATTACTCAGCGTGGAAAGGGATGGGCCATGACGATCAAGGAACGGCGCGGGGCGGCAGAGGTCAGAGTGCGGGCGGCGGAGGACGCGGTGGCGCGGCTGAAGGAGGGGTTATCGGGGGTGGGGATCACGTTGCCTTCGCTGCGGATCGACCCGGTGACGTGCGCGGGAAGCGAATCGACGTCGTTGCTGGTGGACCTCGGCCGGTGCAACCTCGACACGGCGCTGCGGCTGAGTGCGGTGCTGGAGGCGCAGGGGTTGGCCGGTCATGACGGGTGAGGGGCCGGAGCCGTGCGGGCCGGAGCCGGGGTCGTTCGCGGTGGACACCCGGGACGGGCGGGTGGGGCGTGTGATGGGGCGCGTCGGGCCGTACGTACAGCTGCGGGCGCCGGGGGGCGGGGCGGAGTGGGACTGTCCGGCGGAATCGGTGCGCCCTGCCCCGCTCGGGGAGGTGCTGCGGGCCAGGGTCAGGGAGATCAACCGGGAGGGGAGGCTGCCGTGACGGTGTCGGCCGGGCAGCTCTGACACGGCGGTGGACGTGCGGAAGGGCGACGCCCAGGGTGGGTGGCGCCCTTCGGTCGGACCGGTCGGACCGGTCGGTCCGGTCGACGTGCGAGTGTCGCGACGGCGACGAGGCTTTCGAGTTCGGTGAAGACGAGGCTTTCGAGCTCGGTGCACCTGTGTAGCACGCGGATCGGGTGCCGTGCGCAGTCAGGAAAATTTCAGGGAGGCCCTGCCAGCGTGCCGTTCCATGACAACCGACACGACTGACACGTATGCGCCGGGTACGCGCTCCCGTGCACGACAGATGCTGAACAAGGTCCCGGAAGTGACCCTCTACTTCTGGGTGATCAAGGTGCTGTGCACCACCGTGGGGGAGACCGCGGCCGATCTGCTCAACGACAACCTGGGCATGGGGCTGACCAACACCTCGTACCTGATGAGCGCGCTGCTGGTGGTCACCCTGGTCTTCCAGTTCCGGGCGCGCTCCTATGTGCCGAGCCTGTACTGGCTGTCCGTGGTCCTGATCAGCGTGGTCGGCACGCTGATCAGCGACAACCTCACCGACAACCTCGGCGTTCCGCTCCAGACCACGACCGTGGTGTTCGCGGTGGCGCTCGCCGTCACGTTCTTCGGCTGGTACGCGAGTGAGCGGACGCTGTCCATCCACACCATCCGCACGACGCGCCGCGAGGCGTTCTACTGGCTGGCGATCCTGTTCACCTTCGCGCTGGGCACGTCCGCGGGCGACCTCACGGCGGAGAAGCTGAACCTGGGGTACTGGCTCTCCGCGGTCGTGTTCGCCGCGCTGATCGCGGCCGTGGCGCTCGCGCACCGCACGCTGGACTTCAACGCGGTGTGGTCGTTCTGGATCGCGTACGTCCTGACCAGGCCGCTCGGTGCCTCGCTGGGCGACTATCTGTCGCAGCCCACCGCGGACGGCGGGCTGGGGCTGGGCACGGTCGGCACCAGCATCCTGTTCCTCGCGGTCATCCTCGGCCTGGTCGTCTTCCTGACCCGGACCCGGCGCGATGTGGCGCGGGACGGTGCCGTCGAGACGGCCGGCGCACGGGGAGTCAGCCCGCGGGAAGGGTGACGACGAAACGTGCGCCGGGGGCCGCGGCGTCCAGTGCGATGTCGCCGCCCGCGGCCCTGGCCAGTCGGCGGGCCAGGGCCAGGCCGAGACCCGCGCCGTCGTGTCCGTCCTCCGGGCGGGCGCGACGGCCGGGTTCGAAGAGCGAGGCGACGAAGTCCGGCGGGACGCCGGGGCCGTCGTCGCCGACGTGGACCGTGACCTCGCCCGCGCCCGCCGCGCAGGTGAGGGTGATCGTGTGGGTGGCGTAGCGGCGGGCGTTGTCCAGGAGCGGCGTCAGGATGCGCTCGGCGACCTCCTGCGAGACGCCGATGCTCACGTCCGGTGCGGTGCCGGGTGCGGTGCTGGTTGCCGTGCCGGGGGTGCGGCCGGGTTCGCCGCCGGGGGTTGCGTCGTTTGCCGCCGCGACGCTCACCGGTGGGGCGTCGGGGAACAGGGCCGCGTTGCGTGCTGCCAGGCGGTGCGCGATGTCGGCGAAGCGGGAGCGGCCGGGAGTCCGTGCGTTGCGGGTGCGGACCTCCGAAAGCAGGGAGTCGCAGATCTGCTGCATGGTGGTGGCGGCGCCCGCGATGGCTTCCAGGGAGGTTTCCCGTTCCTCGGCCGAGCGCGGGCGTCCGGTCAGCCACTCGGTCTCGGCGGTGATGCGGGCGAGCGGGGTGCGCAGTTCGTGGGAGAGCTCGGCGGCCTGCTGCTGCTCGTGTCGCAGGACGGCGGCCAGCCGGTCCAGCAGGGCGTCCAGGCTGGTGGCGAACGAGGCGAGTTCGGCGGGCCGGCCCTCGGCGCCGAACCGTTCGGGGGCGCCCGCGGCGCTCCACCGGGTGGCCTGTTCGCTCATCGCGGCGACAGGGCGCAGGGCCCGTCGTACGACGAGGCGGGTCAGCAGATAGATGGTGGCCAGCAGCAGCACGGCCAGCGCGATGGAGCCGACCAGCGCGGTGTCCGCCGTGCTGCGGTACGGGTCGAGGCTGACCGAGCTGACGACGGTGCCGGCCTGCGTGGGCGGGTGTCCCTGCCGGGCGGGGGTGTCGACGGGGAACGCGTACAGCCGCCACGCCCCACCGCCCTCGGTGTCCGCGAACGTCTCGCGGCCTCCGGCGAGCCGGGCCGCCTGGGCCTGCAGGCCGGCGGGCGCGGTGGGGGGCTTCTCGACCACCGTGTCGCCCTGGAAGATCCAGACCCCGACGTCCAGGGCCCGGTCCTCGGCGGGTTCCCGGACGACGAGCCGCCCGTCGGGGCGTACGTCCACCGTCGCCGCCACCGCTTCGGCGCGGGTGCGCAGGACGTCGTCGGCCTGTCCGTGCAGCCGGTTGTCGAGGGCGAGGTTGAAGACGGTGGTCAGGACGCCGATCCACAGGGCGCAGGTGGCGAGGGCCATCAGGGCGAGGCGACCGCGGAGGGTCCGGGGGGTGAGAAGGCGCTTCACCGGCCTGTCGGAGCCCTTGGCCGTGCCCGTCGACACCGTCACGCCTCGCCCTCCCGTCCTCTCGTCGGATGCTGTCGTCCGGTGTCGTTTCGATCGCGTGGGGAGCGGTCGGGGGTCTCGGCCGGGTCCGGCTGCCCACGCGATGATCGTGGCGACTCCCGCGCGCCATGGTTCGCTGAAGTAAATGTAACTGCCCTGAGCTGAGCGGTTCGCGTTGCTCATGACAAGTTCGTGCCGAGTGTGATCCGCGGCGCGCCGGGGAGCCGGCGGACAACAGGTCGACCGCGCCGGCGGAGGGGACGCGCCGCCACCAGGGGTCGGACTCGGTCGGAGGAGGGCTGGGACCGTCAGTGCCTGGACGGTGCCAGGTGTGCGCGCTCTCCCTGCGCGCCGAACAGGGCGAGCAGCTCCGTGGGCCGGCTGTCGGCGCTGCCGATCCAGTGCGGTACGCGGGTGTCGAACTCCGCTGCCTCGCCGACGCCGAGCCGGAACTCCTGCTCACCGAGCACGAACCTGGCCTGTCCGTCGAGGACGTAGAACCACTCGTATCCCTCGTGGGACTGCAGGTTCATCGTGGGTGCCCGGCCGGCGGGCGGATGGATCACCTTGTAGGCCTGGATACCGCCGGCCCGCCTGGTCAGTGGCACCATCACCAGCCCGGATCGCCGCACCGGTCGCAGGTGGATGCGCGGGTCTCCGGTGGGCGGCGCCGCGACGAGATCGTCGAGCGGGACGCCGTGCGCCCGAGCCAGGGGCAGCAGCTGCTCCAGCGTGGGCCGCAACTTGCCGTTCTCCAGGCGGGACAGGGTGCTCGCCGTGAGGCCGGTTTCGTTTGCCAGCGCCGCCAGCGTGGCGCTTCGCGCCCGGCGCAGGGCACGCAGTCGCGGCCCGACTCCGGCCAGTACGTCTTCTGCGGGATGGTCCATGGCTCGATGATGCGGATCCGCAATTTTTCTTGCAAGCGTGAAACGGCGGTGTCGATGCTGTCGGTACATCACCGGCATCGAAGGCGCGGATCGATCACGCTCGGCACGCCGGCCGACGAAGGGACAACTCAGATGGATTCCACCCGACGCCGACCCACCGCAGACGCCGCGAGCGACCGGGGCGCGACGGATGAGGACGCCGAGCTGTTCTGGGAGCGGCACTACCGCACCCGGCGCACCTGGGGCGCACGCGTCAACCCGCTGCTCGCCGAGACCGCCGCACCGCTGCGCCCCGGCGCCGCCCTCGATCTCGGCTGCGGTGCCGGCGGTGACGCGATCTGGCTCGCCCAGCGGGGCTGGCACGTCACCGCCGTGGACATCTCCACCACCGCCGTCGAGCAGGTGCGGGAACGCGCCCACGATCTCGGTGTCGCGGACCGGGTCACCACCGAGCAGCACGATCTGGCCAGAAGCTTCCCGGCCGGCCGGTTCGATCTCGTCTCCGCCCAGTACTTCCACACCCCGTTCGCGCTTCCCCGCAGCCGAGTCCTGCGCACCGCCGCACGGGCTCTGCACCCCGGCGGTCTTCTGCTGATCGTCGACCACGGCTCCACCGCGCCCTGGTCATGGAACCAGGATCCCGACATCCACCACCCCGCACCCACGGAGATCGCCGCCGAACTCGATCTCGACCCCGCGCACTGGTCCGTCCTGCGCGCCGACATGCCCCGCCGCCGGGCCACCGGACCCGCCGGCGAGATCGCCACCGTCATCGACAACGTCCTGCTCGTCCAACTGGCCGCCGGATGACCGCCCGACCCGCACGTCACGTCGGAAGGGAGTGACTCGATGCCGGAAAACAGTGCGCGACGATCCCGGACCCGTGCGAAGGACACCGGACCGCCGTCGACCGGCGCCGACGAGAAGGCCACCTTGCGGGGCTTCCTCGACCATCTGCGGAACGCGGTCGCGGACAAGGTCGCGGGCGTGCCGGAACCGCAGGTCCGAGCGGACAAAGTGCCCTCGGGCACCAACCTTCTCGGGCTGCTCAAGCATCTGGCGTCCGTCGAACGGTTCTACTTCCTCGGTGAGGAGGCCAAAGACTGGAGTGCGACCTTCCGGCCGTCGGCGGAGGACACCGTCGACGGCGTGCTCGCCGACTACCGGAACACCGTCGAGCGAGCGAACCAGGTCATCGACGCCTGCCCGGATCTGGCTCTTCCCGCCCCGCGCGCGCCGCGCCGGAGGGCGGCGCCATCGATGCGATGGGTCCTGGTGCACATGATCGAAGAGACCGGCCGGCACGCCGGGCACGCCGACATCCTCCGCGAGCAGATCGACGGATCCACCGGCCGCTGACACCGGCTGCCGGCATGCGGCGCACCGGGCCGCCTCGACGGGGAGCGGGGAAGCCCTTCATCGCCCCTGGGACGGAGGCGGAGCCCCGAAGCGGTAACCCACACCTCGCACCGTGCTGATGGTCTGCGGGCTGTCCGCCTCGCGGAGCTTGCGGCGCAGGCGGGTCAGGTACTGGTCCAGGGTGTTGTCGCTGACCTGCGCCCCCTCCGGCCAGCCCGCCCGCAGCAGGGCCCGGCGGCGTACCACGCTCCCGGGGCCGGACATCAGGCACGCCAGCAGACGGAACTCGGTCGGAGTCAGGGCCACCGGCCGGCCGTGGACCGTCAGCTCGTGCTTGACCGGGTTCAGCCGCATCGCGCCCGCGCTGTCGGACAGGGCGTTGTCGCGGTGGCCGACGCGATGCAGGACCGCGCGGACGCGGGCCGCGAGTTCGCTGAGGTGGAACGGTTTGACCAGGTAGTCGTCGCCCCCGGAGGCGAAACCGGAGAGCCGGTCGGTGAGATCGCCGCGTGCGGTGAGGAAGATCACCGGGACGGTGATCCCCGCACCACGCATCGCCTGGCACACATCGCGTCCGTCGGAATCCGGCAGCCCCACGTCGAGCACGACCGCGTGCACGGACTCGTCGACGGTCTTGAGGGCGGTCGCGCCGTCGACGGCGGTCACGACGTCGAAGTCCTCGTCGCGCAGGCCACGGGCCAGGACATCGCGCAGGCCGTGGTCGTCCTCGACGACGAGAATGCGTGCAGCGGTCACCCGGCCAGTATGGCGCGGGCGGGATCGGTTCGGCGGGGCCGAGGGCCGGAACCGAAGAGGCCGGGCGGACGGCGGAGGGTCGCTGCGTACGTCACACGATCGTGGGACGCTGATGGGAGCGGCGAACTGCCGCAGCACCGTCGATCTACGCTCCTTTGACAGGCCACAGGAGAAGGGACCCGCGATGACTGCCGCGATGGTCGAGAACGACCAGGCCTCTGAGGGCCGCCCGTGGGACTACCTGCTGCAGACATGGCGTGACCTGGACGTGCCCGAGGGCTGGCGCGCCGAGATCGACGAAGGGCAGATCGTCTTGGTACCTCCGCCTCATGCGCATCACAACGGAATCGCCGCCAAAGTGCAGCGCAGGCTTTACAGAGATCTGCCTGAAGAGCTGGAGATCTACCAGACCCTCGGTGTGCACGTGGCCCCGCTGGACAAGCTCTATGTGCCGGACCTCGTGGTGATGCCGTCGGAGCTCATCGATGCCGCCGATCCCGAGACCAGCGACCCGATGGACGTGTCGGACGCTCTGCTCGTCGTCGAGATCACGTCGAGGGGAAACGCCCGGGAGGACCGGACGAAGAAGTACCGCGCCTATGCGCGTGCGGGTGTGCCGATGTACCTGTTGATCGACCGCTTCGACACCCGGGGGGCGATGGCCACGCTGTTCACGGAACCGAATGAGGACGGGACGTACAAGCAGTCCGATCCGGTGCCGTTCGGGAAGCCCCTCACGTTGCCGGAGCCGTTCGGTACGACGCTCCTCACGGGGGATTTCCCGGTCTGAAGCCGTGGACATGGATGAGGGGTGGTACCCGCAGCGCGGGTACCACCCCTCATCCATGTATCCGGGTCAGACCCCGGCCGGTTCCTTCTCCGAGGTGTCGGGGCCGGGAGCCGGTGACGTCGGGCCGTCCGTTGCCGTGACCGCGGAGGTCGCCGGTTCCCGCGAGACGTTGAACTCCGTCAGCAGGTCCTTGCCGAAGCCGAAGAAGTACGTCGCGAGGAACCCGGCGAGGTAGCCGACCAGCAGGCCTCCCGCGTAGATCGCGATCGTCGTGCCGAGGCCGTGGTTGCCGTCGAGGAGGGGGAACAGCGCCCAGCCGGACGGGCCGATGGCCGTGGAGCCGACCTTGTCGCCGAGCTGGTTGAACAGCCCGATGAAGCCGCCGCCGAACGCACCGCCCACGCAGGCCGTGATGAACGGGCGGCCCAGCGGGAGGCTGACACCGTAGATCAGCGGTTCGCCGACGCCCAGCAGACCGGCCGGGAGTGCGGACTTGATCGTCCGGCGGATCGACTCGTTGCGGGGGAGACGGAAGTAGACCGCCACGGCCGCGCCGACCTGGCCGGCGCCCGCCATCGCGAGGATCGGCAGCAGCACGGTGTAGCCCTGCTGCTCGATCAGGGTGGTGTGGATCGGGATGAGCGCCTGGTGCAGGCCCAGCATCACCAGGGGCAGGAAGAGGCCGCCGAGCACGAAGCCCGCGCCCGCGCCGCCGTTGGAGAGCAGCCAGTCGGCGAACGTGCCGATGGCGGTGGAGACCTCACCGGCCACGTACATCAGGCCGAAGATCGTCACCAGGCCGGAGACCAGCACCGTGAGCGTCGGGGTGACCAGGACGTCCAGTGCCTCGGGCACCCAGCGGCGGCACCACTTCTCCACGTACACCGCGAGCACCGCAGCACCGAGTGCGCCCAGCACACCGCCCTGGCCGGGGGAGAGCTTCTGGCCGAACGCCTCGATGTTCGCGACGCCCGGGAAGACGATGATCGCGGCGACCGCACCGCCCAGGATCGGCGTACCGCCGAACTCCTTCGCCGTGTTGAAGCCGACGAACACGGCGATCAGCGCCATGAATCCGGACGCCA
Organism: Streptomyces sp. NPDC014727; assembly: GCF_043083485.1. Classification (NCBI taxonomy): domain Bacteria; kingdom Bacillati; phylum Actinomycetota; class Actinomycetes; order Kitasatosporales; family Streptomycetaceae; genus Streptomyces; species Streptomyces sp. NPDC014727. The sequence goes on from NZ_JBIBYR010000029.1 coordinate 80,092, forward strand.
TCGCGGCCAGCGCGGGCGTGACCGAGGTCAGCCAGCCCAGGTTCACCAGCAGGCCGTTGAGTCCGGCGATGATGCCGCAGCCGATGAGCGCCGGGATCAGCGGCACGAAGATGTTCGCGATCCTGCGCAGGAAGAGCTTGAACGGGGTGGCGTTCTTCGCCTTCCGCGCCGCCCTCATCGCGGCGCCCTGAGCCGCCAGTTCGTCCGCCGAAGCGGAAGCAGAGGCGGAAGCGGAGGGGGATGCGGGGCCTTCGGGGTGGGCGGCGGTTTCGGTCGCGGCCGGTTCCGGTGCGGCCTTGCTGCCCTCCTCCACCAGCCGCTCGAACTCCGGCGTGACCCGGGCGACGGTGCCCGGCCCGAGGACGATCTGGTACGTGTCGTCCTCGACCACGCCCATGACGGCGGGTATCGCCTTCAGGGCCTCGTCGTCGACGAGCGAGCGGTCGTGCAGACCCAGCCGGAGCCGGGTCATGCAGTGGGCGATGGAGCTGACGTTCGCGGCGCCACCGACGAGCGGAAGGATCGCGGCGGCGGTGGCGCGGTTCTTGTCTTCTGTTGCCATGGTGCGTGGTGCCTTGCTGTGCGGGGGTGCGGGGGTGGAGCCGGTGGGTCAGGTGGTGGTGCGGGGGGCGGCGGCGAGGGCGGCGCGGAGATGGCCGTCGGCCGCGGTCAGCAGGGTGGCGGCGGTGGGGCCGTCGACCTGGCCGAGGATGGTGAGGATGGCGTTCTTCACCTCGCCGTCGGTCGCGGCGAGAGCGGCCTCGATCTCCTCGTCGGACGCCCCGGTGGCGAGCGAGACGATCCGGCGGGAGCGGGCGCGCAGCTTCTCGTTGGAGGCGCGGACGTCGACCATCAGGTTCCCGTACGTCTTGCCGAGCCGGATCATCGTGATCGTCGAGAGCATGTTGAGGACGAGCTTCTGGGCCGTACCCGCCTTGAGCCGGGTGGAGCCGGTGAGCAGCTCCGGGCCGACGACGACCTCGATGCCGTGCTCGGCCGCGGCGCCCAGCGCGGAGTCCGCGTTGCAGGACAGTCCGATGGTCAGCGCGCCCTTGGCACGGGCGTGCTCGACGGCCCCGATCGCGTACGGCGTCCGGCCGGAGGCGGAGACGCCGACCACGGTGTCGTCGGCGCTGAGATCCAGGGCGTCGAGGTCGGCGGCGGCCAGCTCCTTGCTGTCCTCTGCGCCCTCGACGGCCTCGACCATGGCGGACGGGCCGCCGGCGATCAGGCCGATGACCTCCGAGGGGTCGGTGTTGAAGGTGGGCGGGCACTCGCTGGCGTCGAGGACGCCGAGCCGGCCCGCGGTGCCGGCGCCCGCGTAGATCAGCCGCCCGCCGCGGGCCATGCGGTCCGCGGTGCCGTCGATGGCGGCGGCTATCTCGGGGAGCCGGGCGCCGACGGCGGCCGGGACGGACCGGTCCTCGCCGTTCATGATCCGGGCGATCTCAAGCGTGTCCAGACGGTCGATCTCGGCGAGCTCGGGCCGGAACGCCTCGGTGGTGAGCGTTTCGAGCTGGGCGCGCAGCTCCCCGTATCCGTCGGGGGAACTGGTGCCGGCGTCGGTGGTGGAGGTCATGGAGAGCAGCTCTGCTTTCTCGATCTCGTACGGTTCAGCGGGTGCGGGTGCGGGTGCGGGTGCGGGTGCGGGTGCGGTGCGGTCGGTTCGATGCGCTCCGAGGTCAGCGGGGGCGCGGGGTGTGGCGGTGGGCCAGCGCCTCGTAGGAGGCGGCGAGCGCCGGCGCGGCCGTTTCGTACGTGCGCTGCGCGACGCCTATGAACAGGCAGTCGACGACGAGCAACTGACTCGTACGGCTCGACATGGCGGCGGGCCGCAGCTCGCTCTCCCGGGCGGTGGACGTGGTCAGCACGTGGTCGGCGTACTGCGTCACCGGGCCGTCGGGGCGGCCGGTGATCGCGATCGTCGTGGCGCCGCGGTCGAACGCGACTCGCAGCGGCTCGATGACATCGACGGTGGAGCCGGAGTGCGTGATCGCGATGGCCACGTCGCCGGAGCGGAGCTGCACGGCGTTGGTCACCGCGAGGTGCGGGTCCGTGTGGGAGTGCGCGATCAGGCCGATACGAGCCAGCTTCTGCGCCAGGTCCTGTCCGACCAGGGAGGAGGCGCCCACACCGTAGATGTCGATGCGCCGGGCGGTGGCGGCGGCGGCCACGGCGGCACCGAGCTGGACGGTGTCGAGCCCCGCGGCCGTGTCGGCGAGGGTCTGCTGTTCGTCGTAGGCCAGCTTGGCGACCACGTCGGCGATCGGGTCGTCGACCGCTATGTCGGCGGTGACGGAGGGGGCCCGGCCCGACTGCTGGTGTGCGGCGAGCCCGGCGAGGGCCAGGCGCAGATCGCGATAGCCGGGATAGCCGAGGAGACGGGCCGTGCGGACCACGGTCGCCTCGCTGGTGCCGGTGAGCTCGGCGAGACCGGTGACCGTGAGGGCGGCGCAGCCTGCGGGGTCACCGGCGACGGCCTCGGCGACGCGCTGCATGGAGCGGGTCATGGACGGCGCGAGCGTGCGCACCTTGGCCGCGAGAGCCGCCGGGGCGGGCGGGGAATCAGCGCTGAAACTTTCCTTCAGGTCATGGGTCACATTTGAAAGATATTTTCAACCAGGTTGCCCGTCAACCCCCCTTTGGTCCCTACCTCTGACGCCCTCGCCGGCGGTGCCGCCGGCGACCCTTCCGCCGGTACTTCCGGCAGTGCTTCCGGCAGTGCTTCCGGACGTGCCGCCGACAGCGCCTCCCGCAGCGCCTCGGACAGCGCGGAAACGGCGGGGACGGGCGCGAGAAGCGGGTTCGCGGGCGGGGTGACAATGGGCCCATGGAGATGAATCCCCTGGAACAGGCGTTGCACACGGCCCGCGCGCTGGTGATGGCCGATCTCGCCGCAGGTGACGTCGCCGAGGCCGGGATCGTCTCGCTGGTCGAGGACGCCGTGACCCACCGCCGCTGGTGGGTCGAACAGTGGCCCGACGGCGCCTCGTTCGTCGTCGGCCTCGTGGCTCAGGACGTGCAGGACGCGCTGCTCGAACGGTACGGGCGGTGGCCGCTCTGCCCGGTCTGCGACGCGGGCGACCCGCATGCCCTGGACGTCGAACCGGAACTGGGCCCGGACCCGCACTGGGTGTGCACCAAGGCCGCTGTCGCCGTCGCCCCGGTCGGTTCGCTGGGCGGGATACTGCGGCGGTGACGGTCTACATCGATCCGCCGGACTGGCCGGGGCACGGACGGCTCTGGTCGCACCTGGTCAGCGACGTGTCCTTCGAGGAGCTGCACGCCTTCGCGGCTTCCATCGGCTGCCCGCCCCGCGCGTTCGAGCGGGACCACTACGACGTACCGGAATCGCGGTACGCGGACGCGGTGCGGGCCGGGGCCCGGCAGATCGGCTCGAAGGAACTCGTCCGCCGGATCACGGAGGCCGGGCTCCGGCGGCCCAAGGGGCGCCCGGCGCCGGCCCTCCGTGATGTGGCACCGGACTCGGTCGACCGGCCGTCAGCTCGCGGCCTTCGCTGAGATCTCCGCAGCCGTCCCGGACGACGCCGCGGCCGGCGCCCCGGTCACCCGTCGCGACCTGCCTCCGCCGTGCAGCCGCAGCGAGAGCAGCACGGCCGCCAGCGCCACCACCGTCATCGCCGCCCCCGCCCATGCCGTCGCCGCAAAACCGAAGTCCGCGTCGATCACCGTGCCGCCCAGCCAGGGGCCGCCCGTGTTGCCGAGGTTGAACGCGGCCGTCGTCGTCGCACCGGCCAGTGTCGGAGCGGCTCCCGCGACATTGAACATCCGGGCGTTCAGCGCCGGAGCCGTGTAGAACGCCGACACTCCCAGCAGGAACGAGAGCCCGACCGCGGCGACCTGGTTCGATGCGAACAGCGCCAGCGCGACCAGGAAGACCGTCGAGGCCGCGATTCCGCTCATCAGCACCCCGAAGAGATGCGCGTCCGCGACCCGGCCGCCGATCGTCGTACCGACCAGCGCGCCGATCCCGAACAGCGCGAGCACCGTCGGCACCCAGCCCGAGTCCAGTCCGGCGACATCCGTCAGCAGCGGGGCCAGATAACTGAACGCGCAGAAGACACCGCCCGCCGCGAGCGCGGTGATCACGATCGACAGCCAGACCTGCCGGTCCCGGTAGATGCTCATCTCCCGCTTCAGCCGCGGCTTCTGCTCGGGCAGCGGGATCCGCGGAATCAGCGTCGTCACCCCGACCAGCGCCACGGCGGACGCCGCGCCCACGGCCCAGAAGGCCGACCGCCAGCCGAGGTTCTCACCGAGAAACGCGCCCAGGGGCACGCCCAGCACATTGGCGATCGACAGACCGCCGATCATCACGGCCATCGCGCGGGCGCGTGCGTTCACCGGCACCATCGCGATGGCGACCGCGGCCCCCACCGCCCAGAATCCGGCGCAGGCGAAGGCGCTCACGACACGGGAGGCGAAGAGCACCTCGTACGTCGGAGCCAGCGCGCCCGCCACCTGGCCGAGGCCGAAGACGGAGATCAGGGCGATCAGTGTGGTGCGACGGGGCAGCCGGAGCGTGGCCACGGCGAGCAGCGGGGCGCCGATCACCATGCCGATCGCGAAGGCGGATATGAGGAGTCCGGCGCGGGGAATGGACACGTTCATGTCGTCGGCGATGGGCGGCAGCAGCCCGGAGAGCATGAACTCGCTGGTACCCAGGGCGAAGACGGAGAGGCCGAGAATGTACACGGCAAGTGGCATGCGTGAGCGGTGAGCGGCAGAGTCGGGCATGACAGCTGCCAACAGCGGTCGGCGGCGTCGCATTCCCGAGACCGCCGCCGCGCCGCGTCGCTCAGTGACTGAGCAGCTCCCATTCGGTCAGCAGATTCTGCCGCGCCCGCGGCTCCCACCGCTCCACCCCGTACGGCGTGCGGAACAGCCGCGGCAGTCCGAGCAGCTGGCGCAGCACCGTCGCCCGCCCCTCGCGGAACGCGTCGTCGGGCACGAAGCCGTACTCCTCCCGCACCTGCGCCGCGTACGCCGCGTACTCCTTCGGGGGCGCCGCCAGGATCGCCAGATCCGCGTCGCACAGCACCTCGCCGTCGGTGTCGCCGTCCGCCGGATCGTGCGTGACGGTCAGCCGGACGAGCCGGGCGACCTCGGCCGTGACGTCGGCCGGTACGCCCGCCTCCGGCAGGGCACGCTCGGCGAGGGCGGCGCTGCGCTCCTCGTTCTCGGACCGGTCGGGACGGTAGACCGCGTCGTGGAACCAGGCGGCGAGGCGCACGGCGTTCGCATCGGCCGCGTGACCGGCGAGCGTGTCGATGCGGTCGAGTACCGCGACCAGGTGCGCGGTGGTGTGGTACCGCCGCTGCGGCTCGGCCCAGCGCGCCAGCAGATGGTCGGCGTACGGCACCGGATCGGGCCCGGACGCCCCGCCCCGCGCCCCGACGAGCGCCTCCCGCCAGCGGTCACGGAGAGCGGCGTCGGTGCTGCCCGCCTCGTGGCCACTGCTTCCGCTTCCGCTGTTTCCGCTTCCGCGCGAGCTGTCGGTCATGGGACGACCCTAGTGCCGGGACCCGGGTGCGGTTTCGTGCGGGCGGGCCGAGGGTCTGCCCGCGTCGGGGTGGGCGGCTTCCTACGCCGCCGCCCTGAACCCGCGCAGCCGCAGCGAGTTGCCCACCACGAAGACCGACGAGAACGCCATGGCGGCGCCCGCGATCATCGGGTTGAGCAGTCCGGCCGCGGCGAGCGGCAGTGCCGCCACGTTGTAGGCGAAGGCCCAGAACAGGTTCGTACGGATGGTGCCCAGCGTCCTGCGCGAGAGGCGGATGGCGTCCGCCGCGGCCCGCAGGTCCCCGCGTACCAGCGTCAGGTCGCCGGCCTCGATCGCGGCGTCCGTCCCCGTACCCATCGCCAGGCCCAGATCGGCCTGGGCGAGGGCCGCCGCGTCGTTGACGCCGTCACCGACCATGGCGACCGAACGGCCCTGGGACTGGAGTTCCTTGACGACGTCGACCTTGTCCTCCGGCATGACCTCCGCGTACACCTTCTCGATCCCGACCTCGGCCGCGACCGCCTCGGCCACCGCCCGGTTGTCACCGGTGAGCAGGATCGGGGTCAGCCCCAGGGCCCGCAGCCGCCGAATGGCCTCCGCACTGGTGTCCTTCACCGCGTCGGCGACTGCCAGGACCGCCCGTGCCTCGCCGTCCCAGGCGACCGCGACGGCCGTCCGGCCGGCGGCCTGTGCCGCGGCCTTGTGCCGGGCCAGCTCCACCGGCAGGTGGATCTCCCACTCGGCGAGCAACTGCTCACGGCCGACGAGCACGGCGTGCCCCTCGACGACACCCTGGACGCCGAGCCCCGCGATGTCGGCGAAGTCCTCGGGGGTGGGCAGGGCGGCACCGGTGCGCTCGGCGGCTCCGGCGGCGACGGCCCGGGCGATGGGGTGTTCCGAGGAGTGCTCCAGGGCGCCCGCGAGCCGCAGCACATCGCGCTCGTCCGTACCGTCCGCCGTGTGCACCTCCAGCAGGGTCATCCGGCCGGTGGTGACCGTGCCGGTCTTGTCGAGGACGATCGTGTCGACGCGGCGGGTGGTCTCCAGGACCTCCGGGCCCTTGATCAGGATGCCGAGCTGGGCGCCGCGCCCGGTGCCGACCATGAGGGCGGTGGGAGTGGCGAGGCCCAGGGCGCAGGGGCAGGCGATGATCAGTACGGCGACGGCGGCGGTGAACGCGGCGGTCAGGCCCGCGCCGTTGCCGAGCCAGAAGCCGAGCGTGCCGAGCGCGAGGGCGATGACGACGGGGACGAAGACGGCCGAGATCCGGTCCGCGAGGCGCTGGGCCGCCGCCTTGCCGTTCTGCGCGTCCTCGACGAGCTTCGCCATCCGGGCCAGCTGGGTGTCGGCGCCGATCCGGGTGGCCTCGACGACGAGCCGGCCGCCCGCGTTGAGTGTGGCGCCGGTGACGGAGTCGCCGACGGAGACCTCCACCGGCACGGACTCACCGGTGAGCATCGACGCGTCCACGGCCGACGCGCCCTCCACGACGGTGCCGTCGGTGGCGATCTTCTCGCCGGGCCGGACCAGGAACCGGTCCCCGACCTGGAGGTCGGCGGTCGGCACGGTCACCTCACGGCCACCGCGCAGCACGGTGACCTCCTTGGCGCCGAGCTCCAGCAGCGCCTTGAGGGCGGCGCCCGCCTTCCGCTTGGAGCGGGCCTCGAAGTAGCGCCCGGCCAGGATGAAGGCGGTGACGCCGGCCGCGGCCTCCAGGTAGATGTTGCCCGCGCCGTCGCTCCGGCCGATGGTCAGCTCGAAGGGGTGCGTCATGCCGGTCATCCCGGCGGTGCCGAAGAACAGTGCCCACAGCGACCACAGGAACGCGGCCGAGGTGCCGACCGAGATCAGGGTGTCCATCGTCGCCGCGCCGTGCCGGGCGTTGGTGAACGCGGCCTTGTGGAACGGCCATGCGGCGTACGTGACGACGGGCGCCGTCAGGGTCAGCGAGAGCCACTGCCAGTAGTCGAACTGGAGTGCCGGGACCATCGCCATCGCGATCACCGGCACGGCGAGCGCGACGGCGGTGAGCAGCCGCTGCCGCAGGGGGCGCAGCTCGTCGGCCGCCGCCTCGGGGGCGTCGGCCTCGGTGGGCGCCGGGGGCGCGGGCCGGTGCGCCGTGTAACCCGTCTTCTCGACGGTGGCGATCAGGTCCTGTACGGAGACGTCCTCGCCCCGGTAGCTGACCTTGGCCTTCTCGGTGGCGTAATTGACGGTGGCCTCGACGCCGTCCATCCGGTTGAGCTTCTTCTCGATGCGGGCCGCGCAGGAGGCGCACGTCATGCCGCCGATCGCGAGCTCGACCTCTGCGGTGGTGCCGGTGGCGGTGCCGGAGCTGGAGCCGGAGCCGGAGCCGGTTGTGGCGGTGTGCGCGGACACGATGTCCTCCCTGGCGGAGATGTTCATACCCCTGGGGGGTATGTATTGCATGTTCAGGTATACCCCCCTCCCCTATAAAGCGCAAGGGTGGATCTGTCGCCGGGATCCGGAGTGTCCGCGTCCGGCGCCCCGGGATGCGTCTGACCTCACGTATCTTCACGTCGGATTGAGGCTGCGCCCTCGGTCGGCCGACCCGTAGGCTGGTCATTGGACTAGACCTATTGCCGCTTCCTGGAGGATGGGGATCCCATGAGCAACCGTGCAGTCCTGGAGGTGATCGCTCTCGACGCGGAGGACGCGGTCGCTGCCCAGACGGGTGGTGCGGACCGCCTTGAGCTGGTCACCGACATGGCGGCCGACGGCCTGACCCCGTCCTGCGCGACCTTCGCGGAGATCCGGGCAGCGGTGGACATTCCGCTGCGGGTGATGCTCAGGGTGGCGGACGGCTTCGCGGCCGGAGACATCGATGTGCTCGTGGCCAAGGCGCGCGAACTGCGTGCGGAGGGCGCCGAGGAGTTCGTCCTGGGCTTCCTCGACGCCGAAGGGCACCCGGACCTGGTCGCCGTCGAACGGCTCGTCGCCGAGCTGGACGGCTGCCCCTGGACCTTCCACCGCGCGATCGACCGGGCCGCTGACCGCGACGCCCTGCGCAAGCAGCTGGCGGACATGCCGGGCCTCGACACGTACCTCACCGCGGGCTCGCCGAAGGGCGTGGACGACGGCATCCCGACCCTGCTCGCGGAGGCGGCCCGCACGGGCGAGGCCGGGTACGAGCCCCGGATCCTGGTGGGCGGCGGGCTCCGCCTGGACCACTTGCCGGAGCTGCTGGCCGCGGGCCTCGACGCGGTGCACATCGGCGGCGCGGCCCGCCCGCACGGCTGGTCGGGCCCGGTGGACGCGACGGCGGTACGGGAATGGCGCACGGTGCTCGACGCGGTGCCTTCCTGACTGATCTCACACCAGCTGGACGCCCGAGCCGGGCCGCAGGTTTTCCCCGCGATGTGATCCCCGCCACATGCGGGAAAACCCGGCCCGGTGGGGCTGTTCCCCCGTCCGCCCCTTCAGGGGCCCGGGGACGTCGCTCCCGGGCCCCGCTCCTCACACGCCGGAGAGGCTCGCGGGCGCCAGCTCTCCCGGCAACTCTGCCGCGTGCACCACCGTCAGCCCCGACACCGCACGCGTCAGCGCCACGTACAGCCGGCGCAGCCCCGTGCGCTCGTCCGGTTCGCCGTCCACCACCGCGGCCGGCTCGTCCAGTACCACGTAGTCGTACTCCAGGCCCTTCGCCAGCGATGCCGGGACCAGCGTCAGCCGGGACTCGGCGGTCGTCTCCTCACCGGGGGAGAGATACGCGTGGCCCGCCGCGGTCAGCGCGTCCGCCAGCGCAGGAACACGCGCATCGGCTGCGATCAGGCCGATCGACCCCTCCCGCGTCAGCGACTCCTCGCACGCCGCCAGCACCGCCGCGTCCACCGCAGGGCCGGCCACCTGCCGTACCTCCAGCGAACCCGGCGACTCGCGCACCGACTCCACCGCCGCGAGCCCCGGAGAGATCTCCGGCAGCAGCCGGGACGCGTACGCGATCACCTCGCGCGGCACACGGAAGCCCGCCGTCAGCTCCTCCACCACCGCGTCCGGCTTGCCCAGGTGGTGCAGTGCCTGCGCCCAGCTCTCCGTCGACCACGGCGTCGTGCCCTGCGCGAGATCGCCGAGGACCGTCGCCGAGCCCGTCGTGCAACGGCGGCCCACCGCCCGGTACTGCATGGGGGACAGGTCCTGCGCCTCGTCGAGCACGACATGGCCGAGCGAGTGCGTACGCGCCACCAGATCGCTCGCCTCGTCGATCAGCACCGCGTCCGCCGCCGACCACTTCGCGGACTTCACGCTGCGGGCCGGCCTGGTCCACAGGATCGTCTTCTGCTCGTCCTCGGTGAGCAGCCCCGCCGCGTGCGCGGCCAGGAACTCCGCGTCCGACAGCAGCCGCAGCACCACCTTGGCCGGTTCGACGGCAGGCCAGATGGCCTTCACGGCCGCCTTCACCGCAGGGTTGCGGGCCACCGCGTTCTGCACCCGGTCGTCGGGTGCCTCGCCCGCCTCCTCCATCCGTACCAGGACGGAGTGCGCGATGCGCTGCGGAAGCGCCTCGTGGGCGGCCCCGTAGCGCATGTCACGGGCCAGCAGTTCGGTGACGATCTCCTCCAGCTCGTACGCCGGCACCCGCCAGCGCCGCGAACCGCGCACCACCATCACCGGCTCCGTAGGCGGCGTCACATGCGAGCGGATCGCCCGCCGCAGCACCTGGGCCATCCTGGCGTCGCCCTTGATGACGGCGGCGGCCGCCGAGTCCGTGCCGCGCACCTCGATGCCCACCGCCACCAGATCGTCCACGGTCGCCTGCTTCACCTCCAGCTCACCGAGGGCCGGGAGCACCTGCTCGATGTAGTGGAGGAAGGACCGGTTCGGGCCGATGACCAGCGTGCCGGTACGGGCGAGCCGCTCGCGGTGCGCGTACAGCAGATACGCGACCCGGTGCAGGCCGACGGCCGTCTTGCCGGTGCCGGGTCCTCCTTGCACACAGACGGTCCCGCCGAGGCCGCTGCGGACGATCTCGTCCTGCTCGGGCTGGATCGTCGCGACGATGTCACGCATCGGCCCGACACGCGGCCGCTCGATCTCCGCCTGGAGGAGCTTGCTGGTCTGCTCGGCCTCGGCGGGGTCGGTGAGGTGCTCGTCCTCGTACGCGGTCAGCTCACCGCCGGTGTAGCCGAAGCGGCGGCGCCGGCCGACGTCCTGGGGATCCTTCCTGGACGCCCGGTAGAACGGCTGCGAGACGGGCGCGCGCCAGTCGATGACCATCGGGTCGCCATCGGCGTCATGGACGTGGCGGCGCCCGATGTAGAACTGCTCTCCCTCGGCACCCTCGGCCTGTTCCGCACCGACCGCGTGCAGATAGTCCAGGCGCCCGAAGAAGAGCGGTGTATGGGCGAGATCGGCGAGCGACTTGATGCGCTCGTCGATCTGGGCCTGCAGAACGGCCGCGTTCACCCAGTTCGCGGTGACGTCACGGATGTCGAGGGCCTGGGCGTCCTCGCGCATGGCGCGCAACGCGGAGCGGGACGCGGTGAGATGGGCGCGTTCCCGATCCAGGGGATCGGTGGTGGTGTCGCTTTCGTGTTCGTGCGCGGGCACGGTGTTGCCTCCGGCTTTTCAACGCAGGACGGCGGACCGCATCTCGCTCCAGGCCACGGCTCGGGGCGATGCGGTCCGCTCGGGGATCGATCACGGGATACGCGCGCGGGCGCGCGTACGGCTGTCGGCCGGTTTCCGTCCGGTCGGCGGCGCTCCCCCGGCTGCCGGCGAAGGCCGGTACCACGGTGCGGGAGGCGGGCAGACCGGCGATTGTAACGACCACCCCCGGCGGGGTCGAACGGATTTGACGCCCGGCCGACACCGGGCTCGATCCGGCCCGCTGCCGGGTCCACCCCGTAGGGGACGGCATGCGACCGGAGACCTACGCGCACCGCTCCCGGATTCCGCCCGAGGATCGATGCCGTCGCGGGCCGGGCGCAGGACCATGGACTACATGAGCACCCTCACCCTGAACCGTTCCTAATCAGTGAGCAGGAGTGAGTCTTGGACCCACTGCCCGGCACTGCGCGTATCCCGAACGGTTTTGGATGCGCTGGTCTCCCGCGT
>NZ_JBIBYR010000030.1:0-82376 GCF_043083485.1 Streptomyces sp. NPDC014727
GCTCACCGAGCACGATTGCAAGATCGCCCCCTCCACCTATTACGCCCACCGCAAGCGGCTCCAGGCCCCGTCTGCCCGCACTGTCCGCGACGCCGAGCTGAAGCCGCTCATCCAGCAGATCTTCGAGGTCAACTACCGTGTCTACGGGGCCAGGAAGGTCTGGCGTGAGCTGCACCGCCAGGGCCACATCGTGGCCCGGTGCACTGTCGAACGCCTTATGCGCGAGCTCGGCGTCACCGGTGCCGTCCGCGGGACGGCCGCGGCCCCGTCCGCACCCCCGCCGGGGACGGCTACGGGCTGATCGGCATGGCCGAGCGCGCCAAGCTGCTCGGCGGTACCTTCCACGCCGGACCGGCCGCATCCGGCTCCGGCTGGCACGTCACCGCCCACCTGCCCGGCACGGCGGACCGGCCCGGGCGGCTGGCTCCGGCAACCGGCGGGGTACTCCGATGACCATCCGCGTCCTGCTCGCCGACGACCAGCGCATGGTCCGCACCGGCTTCCGCTACATCCTCGACGCCGAACCCGACATCGAGGTCGTCGCCGAGGCCGACGACGGCATCGAGGCCCTGCGCCTCGCCGAGCACCACCGCCCCGACGTCTGCCTGCTGGACATCCGGATGCCCGGCATCACCGGACTCGACGTCACCCGCCGACTCGCCGGCCCCGGCGTCCCGGCCCCGTTGCGCGTCATCGTCGTCACCACCTTCGACCTCGACCGTGAGCGCGCGCGAGGACGTGGTCTCCGCCCGCCGCACGCCGCTTGGCGACGGCGCCTACGGCGAAGACCGGCACTCGGCCACCACTGCCCACCCGCCGACCGCACGCCCGGCCGCCGGGACGCGGAGGCGCTCGCAGCGGATGAACCAGATCCAGATCACCAACGCCGTGTGCGAGCTGCTGTGCGAGCTGGGCACCCAGCTGGTCCTGGTCGACGACGTACACCTGATGGACACCCGTAGCCGGGCCGGCGCCGAGACCTCCGACCAGCTGAAGTACCTCGGCGAGCGGATCCCGGCGACCTTCGTCTACTCCGGCATCGACGTCGAGACCTCGTCCCTGCTGACCGGTGGGCGCGGCTCCCAGCTCGCCGGCCGCTTCAAAATCGTGCGCAACCAGCCGCTGCGCTACGGCAGCGGCGCGGACAAACAGATCTGGCACGACTTGGTGCGCAGTATGGACAGCGCGCTGCGGCTGCGCCGGCACCGGCCGGGCACGCTGGTCACGGACGCCGCCTACTTGCACGCCCGCACCGGCGGCCGCATGGGCAGCCTTTCCCACCTCATCCGGGAAGCCGCCCTGGTGTCCCTGCTGGACGGCACCGAGAAGATCACCAAGAAGCTGCTCGAACAGATCGAGCTCGACACCGCCGCCGAACAACGGGCCCGGGCACCACATCGCCACCGGATGCCCTCGCAACGCCAGCCCTGAGCAGCGTCGTCCGCCTCAACCGTCCATCCCGATCCCTCGTCTGGCCACTGCTCGGATGCCGGTACATCCGAGCCCGCCAGGAACGACCTCTGCTGCCTGATGCACGACTTTCTTCCACCACAGTCGCAGCCGCCGCGTACGGCTGCGGCCGCCCAGGGGCCGGTGCGGCTCGCGCTGCTGGAAGGCGAGACGAACCTGTCGTACCTGGACCGGCTGGCCGACCGCTACCGCCTCGGCGTCAGAGACCTCATCGCTCGCTCACGCAGTTCATCGGGGTACTTCCGTGGTGCAGGCATCGGACCTGTTTTCTCCCATCCGCCGAGGCGATCATGCCTGGCTTCAGAGCCGCTACAAAATCCGGTTCAGCTCAATGCGGTGGTAGACGGATCGAGGAGATGTGGTGGCGGCCCATTGCTGACCTGTGTGGTCGGGGCGGGGCAATCAGCTGTCTTCCGCCACCCGGAAGGCCAGACAGACAACGGCGGTGTGATCATCGACCGGAGTGCCTGCACGGTCCCAGAAGCGCCGGTGCACATCGCACCAGGCTTCAAGAGATACGTCACCCTCGCCCTCGGCCTTGGCATGTTCCCAGGTGACATCGCCGAAGGGCTTCACCTCTACGCTGATGAACTCCAGGGTGGCGACGCACTGGCCCTCGTTGTCCAGGAGAGCCTGCCGCTCACCGACGTACTCCAGGCCTTCGGCCTCTTCGGCGTACTCGACGAGCAGACAGGTCGTGGCGGTCTTGGCGCCTGTCAGAACGAGAGAATTGAGCATGTCCCGCATGTCACCGGGAAAGCCCAGTTCCAGCGCACGCATACCGTTGACTCGCGGCCACATCGTCCCCTCATCTCACTCGGTGCAGCCCTTCGGTCCACAGGCGGCATACACGTGATCATATGCGCAGCTCACCGTCGAGCGGCTCGACCGGATCGAGCTGGCCCAGCGCCCGATGCCACCGGACAGCGGGCTCGCTGATCTGGCCTAGGACATCACGCCCATCGGCCATCGGCGACAACCTGTACCTGTGGAAGCAGCGCCGCACCAGCTGAGCCGGGTCCGGGACACTGACGGCCGGGCGGGTGGCCGAGCTGGAGGAGCTCGGGATGGTGTGGTCCGAGCAGGACCTGAAACTCGGCAGACCCGCTGTCGGCTCGTCAGAACGGCACTGACGGGGGTGCGGTGGCCAAGCTCGGCACATGGCTCGGCAACGCCCCCAAACGCGCCGCCAAACTCCCCGAACAACGCCGTGCGGACTTCGATGCCCTCGGCATGCGCTGGTAGATCGAGCGCGGCAGAGGAGCATCAGGGGGTGGGTATGTGGGCGCCTGCCCCTGTCAGAGGACAGTGCCGTGGAGCGCGCGGCGGTCTGAGGTGAGGGCGTAGCGGCGGCCAGCGAGGCCGTGGTCGAGGTCGAGGTTGAACTCATCGCAGGGCAGGGTGAGGGTGTCGGTGGCCTGGTGGTCGGAGAGGTAGGCGGGGGCGACTTCGAGGATCAGCATGCCGAAGTCGTCGTGGCGCGGCCAGCTCCGCTCTGACTGGACCCATAGGTCCACGTAGAGCTGGTTGGTCCGCGCGGCCAGGGCGCGCATGTCCGTCGTCTCGTCGGTAGCCATCGAGCGCATCATTTCGGCGCCGGGGCCTGCCCGTTGACGCGATCGCGCTTGCACTTCTTGACTCCTATGCGGGCCTTGATCGCCTGGACGGTTTCCTTTCCGACGCCCGCAACGCCGAGGAGGGCACATGTCTCGGCAGCCACGACCATTCCGCCGATGGTGGCGGCCTTGCCGGCGGCGGCCAGGGGCAGGAAGAGGACGACAAGGACGCCCAGGTAGATCAGGGCGCAGAGGACGAGGAAGGCAACGCCGATCTTGAACCTGAGCGGCCTCTTCTGGGGAGAAGTTTTCGCTGCCATGAAAGTAGTTCAGATCCCTAAATCATATGGGGTGATGTGCACGTTTCACTGCGGTACGGCGCCTGAGCGGGGGTTCTTCCGGAAGACGAGTTCCGGGTAGTGCGCGGTAGGCCCGTCAAGGACCGGTGCTCTGTGGCCGCGTAGATGCAGGCCGAAGAAGGCCGCGAGGACTTCCCGCTGCACGGATAGCGAGCGGCTCCACTGCAACGGGCCGATGAAGGAGGCGAGTTGTTCCGGGGTCGCGCCGAGCCGCGCCGCGGCCTGAGGGAGCAGCGCCTCGTAGTCGGTGAAGGAGAAGTGCTCGGACCCGGTCAGTCGCACGAAGCGGCGCCAGCCCCGCAGATGAGGCCAGGTGTCCAGCCATGTTGTGTCGTCGGGCTGATCCGCCCCTACCAGCAGCAGAGGCCGGCCCACGCCACGCGTGACGACCTCGCCGAACAGGGCCCCGTCGAGGTTCACTCCTGCGGTGATCGGCAGTCCTGCGCTCATGGCCTCGGCCGTGGTGGCGCCGCCCAGCGAGTGACCGAACATCGCCGTACGCGAGAGGTCTATGATGTCCCGCAACCCAACAGGGAGGCCCGGTGATCCGTGCTGGACCGCGCGGTCCAGCTCCTTCAGGGTGTACCGGACGTCGTCGACCCGCACACGGACTGCCTTGCCGACAATGCGCGCCTCCTCGGCGGGCGGCAGGGTCGGGGATAGTTCAGGCATTCCGTACGTCTCGACGCGGCCGCCGGGAAACTCGACCTGCCCGGCGTCGTAGGTGTGATCGATGGTGACGACCACATAGCCGTGGCTGGCGAGATCCTCGACGAGGGACAGGCTGGAGGTGCGGTGCTGCCCATGGCCGTGTGAGTAAAGGATCACCGGTCTGCGCCCGCCGGCCGTCTGCGCGGGCGCGTCCGGTCCGGCGTGGGAGTCGGGGAGCGTGACGTACCCGGTGGGCAGGAGACCCGAACTCTGGAAGTGTCGGGCCGCCGCCGGTGTCATCCAGGGGGCACGAGGCCGACCCGTCGCCCGTGTGGCGGGATACCAGATTTGGATCATGAATTCCCGCTCCGGCTTGGTCCGTACCCATGGGTCTCGCCGGGAACGGTCCACGAGGCGCAGGGAGCGTGTGCCGATCGCGTGTCTGCCTGTCGGCATGGGCAGTACTAGGCGTAGAGGCGGGGCCTGTTCCCCGGGGGTGGGCGTGGCCGAGCGCCGCGTGGGAGACGCAGTGGCCGGGGACGTGCCGGCCGCGGTGAGGGCAGCCACCAAGGTACCACCGACGGTCATCAGCTTCCGCCGCGTCCAAGGTCGCCGGGTTACCGCTGTCTGGGCTGCCGTACCGTCGGACTGGCGCGACGGCACATTCGTTGTGTGCGTCTCATGGCACCGATGCTGAGTGGTCATGATCCGAGTATCGAAGTCGACTCGCCCATTCACCGATGACGCCTGTCACCACTGTGACTGACAAATGTCACCTCGGTCTGCTTCATCGCGCCGGCCTACCAATAGGACCCACCTCTTCGGTGGCATCCACTTCCAACCGAAAGCACGCCAAGCCCTACGCGTCCGGGTCGCAGGCGCCGGCCAGAGCTCGGAGACCGACATCCCGGCGGACGCGAAGCCCTCGAAGCCGGTGCTGTCCGTGACTCCCTGCGGGTGAGGTTCTTCTGTGTTCCGGCCCGTTGATCGGCTCTAGTTGTTGCGGATCATGACGTTGTTGGCGTGGCGTGGTCAGCGGGCTTCTGAGGGTAGGAGCGGAGCACGAGAGATGTGGTGACAGGGCCGTAACGGGCAAGTGCGTCTGCAACTTCTTCGAGTCGTCCAGCCTGCGGGCAGTAGACGTCGAAGATGAGGCAGTCTTCCCCGGTGACTCTGAGGGTGGAGGCGATCTCGGGAGTCCGGGAGGCGAAGTCCAGGGCGCGTGAGAGCTGGGCGTGCGCGGTGCGCAGCCGGATGGCCGCCTGAATGTTCGCCGGTGATGACCCCGTTCTTCTCCAGCCGCTGGATGCGCGCGCTGGCCGCGGGCTGCGAGAGTCGGCTCCCGAATCCCTCGCCCGTATCAAGGAACTCCGACACACTCACAAATGGTCCGCAGCCAGAGGATCGCCTTCGAGCTCAATCAGGCCGGCATCCCGATCAGCCGCAGAACCGTGAACACGCACCTCGCTGCGGTCGGGCTGAATCGGCGGCGATCTCTCGACCCCACCGGCGACGTCAACCTCACTGCTCAATGGATCCACGCCCGTCACCCTGGGCACATGGTTCACCTCGACGTGAAGAAGGTCGGTCGCATCCCCGACGACGGCGGCCACGCGGCTGCTGATAACCGCGGACGCCGGAGGCTCCAACGATCCCCGCTGCTGAACGTGGAAGCAGCACCCTGCACTCCTTCGCAAGGAAGAGCGGGCTGGAGATCACAGGCATGGTCTCTGGTCCGGCACCACAGCGAGTCCGGGACCGGCGCGCTAGACCCAGCCCCGTTCACGGGCGATACGCACCGCCGTGTGGCGGTTGTCCGCAGAGAGCTTCGCCGTGGCGGAGGACAGGTAGTTGCGCACGGTTCCCGGCGAGAGCGAAGCGCGCCGGGCGACCTCGGCGATCGGCGCGCCGTCCGCCGCCAGCTTCAGCATCTCCGCCTCACGCGCGGTCAGCGGCAATCCCCGGCACTGATGGCGTCGGCGGCCAGCTCCGGGTCCAGATATCTATCACCGGCGTGCACGCTGCGGATGATCTCGGCCAGCCGCTGCGCCGACACCGTCTTCGGGACAAACCCGCGCACCCCTGCGGCCAGGGCCCGCTTGAGATGGCCGGGCCACCCGTGACTGGTGACGATCACCGTCCGGCAGGCGGGCAGCTCGGTCCGCAGCGCGGCGGCCGCGGCGCGCCCTTGATGCTTGGTGGACTTCGGCGCCGGGTGGATCTCCGGGGCGAGCATCCGCCATGCGTTGACGCTGTAGCGGGCCAGGATGCGGGTGGCGAACTGCTCGCGGACCTCGGCGCCTCCGAGGGCGCGGGCGGTCGCGGACTGGCCCATGTAGAGGATCTCGTTGAGCGCGTCGACGGCCGGGGAGACCTTCGGGTCGCCGGCCGTGGCCTGCGGGAGCGGATCATCATCGAACGACCGTGCTGGATGAGCCCGCCGCGGAGAAGGACCTGGTCGCCTCCCTGGATCGGGGACAGGAGATCCGCATGGTGCAGTCGTTACCGGCGAAGCTGCTGATCGTCGACGATTCGACTGCGATCGTGCAGCTCGACGAGGGTGGGCACGCGCACTCGGAGATCGCGGTGGTGCGCGCCCGGGGGCTGCTGGACTGTCTGGTGTTCAGCTTCGAGAGCCTGTGACGGTCGGCCATGCAACTGCGGGAAGCCCCCAACCGTAGGGTCGATCCGAACTTGGCATCGCCGAAGGAGCTCGCCGACCCGGCGCACCGGGAGGTCCTGACGCTGTTGCTGGCTGGGTACACCGATGCCGCGGCCGCTGCCGACTGGGGAGCAGCCTGCGGACCATGCAGCGCAGGGTCCGCAGGCTGATGGATCTGGCCGGCACCGATTCCCGGGTGTTGCTTGGCTGGCACGCGCGGGACCGGGGCTGGCTTTGAACGCCTTCGTCCCGTCGAGCCACCGACTGCGGTGGCTCGACGGGACGAGGCGACGCCGGGGCCTAGTTGCCCAGACCTGCCGGGATCCTCAGCATCACCGAGCTGGACCAGGCGGCGTTCGGGCCGCCCTCGCCGTAGACCATTAGCTGGTGGTGATCGTTGATGTCGAAGCTGTAGGTCGGCGTGAATCGATCACCGGCAGAGAGCGGCACCATGCCGGACAGATCCCAGAGCCGTCCCTGCGGGTCCCACATCGCCGACACCGCGACGTCCGGGAAAAGTTCGACAGTTCCGAGGATCCACCCGTCGTCGGTGACTTTCTCGCCGGTCGCGTTGTATCCGTAGTCGGCAAGGCGCTGCATTCCGCCGGCCTTGGTCCACACGAACGCGTCGTCACCGCTGGTCCCCACGATAGTCCCGGAGGCGTTCACATCGTTCGCCTGGGCCGAATACTGTCCCGGAAGCGTGCCGAGATCCTGAATAACACCTGGCGTCGCATCCCAGGCGACCGCGTGCGGCACATGGCCATCGGTGCGCGAAGCACCGACGATCATTCCGGCGTCGTTGATGGCGCGCGGCTGGGTTCCCGTCAGATCCGAGGACAGGTGGGCCAGCTTGCTGAACGTCCCACCCGGCGTCCGCACGAACCCGTCAACGTAGCTGTGGTTCTTGCCGTCAGACTCCTTGACAATTGCTTCGGAGAATCCGGTGACCACCCCCTTGTTATTCACGGCGGTCGCGTAGCCGCTGGAATAGGGCCGCCAATCCGGGACGCCGAGCACGGTGAGCGATCCATCCTTGGCCCATTGGGCGGGAAGAGTACGCAATGCACTGTCCGTCGCGATACCGACGGCGATCTGGCCGTCATTCAGGTCCAGAGCCGATCCGTACCTGCCCCCAGCAAGATCCAGGTTGGTGAACCCGTCGGCGGCCGTCCAGATGGTCGGCGTCATCCTGGAGTTGTACTGGCGATCCCCCGCGACTACGCCGCTCTCATTGAGAGCCGCACCGACGAATGGCGGGGCCCACGCGACCAGATCGAGTTTGGGGACATCGACAGTGGCGATCGTGACGTCCGCCGCCCCGATGATCGTGCCGTACTCGTTGGCCACTCGGACCCGGCCGACCATGGGATCCTTGGTCAACTGCCGCGCGCTGACGATCATTGCCCCGTCGACCGGCATCGACTGGCCCGTGGCAACCGTGTACTTCGCGTCGGATTTCGGCGTGATCGTGCCGAGGCCCTTCGAGTACATCTCTTGGTGGTAGTCGAACGTGACGTTGGCTCCGGGCACGGCGACTCCCGCGACCACGATGAAGTACGTACCCGGCTGTGGATCACCGATGACGATGTGCTCGGGCGAGTCCCCGGTCGTGGTGCTCTGGCCTATCGGCCTGCCGTTGAAATACACATAGAAGTCCAGATCGGCAGCGTCTCTGGGCGTCAGCGTCACGTCGAGCCGGGTCGTCTGACGCGGAACATAGAGCATGTTGGACGTGATTTCGCCTTGCGAGACCGTCGAGAACAAATTGCGGACATCGCCGATCTCGCCAGTTGCGACGTGGGCGATCGCGGGGCCAAAGGTGTTCGTCCCCGTCGAGCCGACATTCGTCGGCGAGTTCATCGTCACCTTGTCGACTGTTACGGTCCCCGGATCGAACGACATGCCCTGCAGCGAAACCGTCGCTGTGTACGGGTTCTGTTCGACCGGAGACGTCCGGCGAGACTCGATCACGAACTCCCAGATGCCGGGTTTGGGTCGGTACACCGGTCGTGCGGTGGCGTTGCAGTTCGCCGGGTCGGTGTAGTTGGTGTAGCAGTGGTAACTGGCGTTGGAGTCCGCGGGCATGCCGTCGGGGTCGATGGGCAATGCGCGGACCTGGCTGCCGTCGGCGAGCCCGCCCAGGGTCAGCTGCAGTGCTTCGACGCCCTCGGGAACGGGCACCAGCAGCGAGGTGGTTCCGGTTCGGCCGAGGGTGCCGGAACTGGTGACCGCGTAGTCGGGTTTGGCCAGCGGCTTGGTCGCCAGCACGGTGACGGCGACGAACTGGTCGATGCCGACCGTCGCCGGGTCATCAATGGTCAGGATCGCGCTATGCACGCCGGAGGTCGTCGCGGTCGCGGTGACCGTGATATCGGCCGCCTTTCCGAGCTGCAGGGGCATTGCCGCGCGGGCGCTGAACGTGCCGTCGTTGCCGATCCAACCGATCCGGTGCACAACGTTCCCGGCGGCACCGCTGATCCGGGTGACGCTGACCTTGTAGGTCTTCTGCGCACCGGTCACCTGGCCGCCTTCCGTTGTCAGACAACGGTTGTAGATGCCGATGCCGGTGTTCGGAGTCGCGAGCAGGCCGGACAGCGAACTACAAACGGGAGCCGACACAGTGAGCTCATTGGAGTTGATGCCAGCGCTGAGCTGCTTCCAGGCCGCGACGGTGTCGATGATGCCGGCGCCCTGCGCGACGGTCGGGACGCCTGGGATCGGGTCGGCGGTGCCTGTCAGGGCGGTCTTCAGCGTCGCCGGGCTGACCGTCAGCGAATGGGCCTTGGCGGCCGATAGCAGCAGCGCCGCCGCTCCGGCGACCTGCGGGGCCGCCATGGAGGTGCCGTTGGCCATGCCGTAGCCGGCCGGCAGCGAATACCCGGCCTCGGGGACGGCTTCACCGGACAGCCACATCGGGATCGAGGAGATGGCGGCGCCGGGCGCGGACACCTGCGGCGCCAGCGCCCCGTTCTCAGCGGGGCCGCGGGAGGAGAAGCCGAAGATGCCCTGCTTGGTGGCGACCTTCGACCCGTAGCCGGCCCACCAGGTGTCGGAGCTGACGGACGCGGCGACCGAGATGGCCTTGCCCGCCACGGACGGCGAGCTGACCGTGTTGGTGCCGAGGCCGTCGTTGCCGGCAGCGATGATGATCTGCACGCCGTAGCGGTCGATCAGCTTGTCGTAGAGCGCGGCGATCACGTCGGAGCCGTCGTTCAACGCGGGAAGCCCACCGATGGACAGGTTGACGACGTCGACATGGCGATTGGTGACCAGGTCGATCATGCCCTCGGTCAGTGCCGCCTGGGTGCAGCCACCGCCCCAAGTGCAGGCGCGGGCGGACACGATCTGCGCGCCCGGCGCGGCGCCGTGCATCTGGCCGCCGAACATCGACGTGCCGGCGGTGATCCCTGCCACATGGGTGCCGTGCGAGGCGACCGGCAACCCGATAGACACGTAGTTTGCGGTCTTGCCGGCGTTGCTGCCGCCGAGCGGGGAGAGATCGACGTTGTCGCGGTACTCGACGACGAACGGGATGCGCTCGTTCTGCGGTGTTGCGGGGTCGTCGCTCCCGAAGTGGCCGACCTGGCGGTCGACCGCGAACGGGGCCATCGGTGTCTCGTCGGTGAGGTCCTGGTTGTTGTTGCCGTCGACCCAGATCCTGTGTGTGGTCGGGTCGTACAGAACCCCGTAGAAGTCCAGGGTGTCGCCGTCCCGGTTGAGGTCGCCCTCGAAGTCGCTCCCGGCCGTCGCGCTCTCGTAGAACACGCCGAATTGGAACGTTCCCTCCGGGATCGTCCAGGTCTTGCCCAGGTAGCTGAACGTCGGACCCGTCTTGGTGGTGGACATCCGTACCCAGCTGCCGTCGCGGTCGGTGACCGGATCGGTCTCGGTTACCCAATCGACAATCTTGGGCTTGCCGTCGCTGGTCGTCTGCAGCGCTGGATGCTCGACGTCGACGCCGGTGTCTAGCACGCCGACGACCGTGCCGCGCCCGTCCCAGGCCGGGTTGTCCTTGACGAAGGCCTCGGCGCCGGTCTCGTTGATCGGTAGGTACGGGTTGTCGGCGGGCGTGTTCGCGCCGGGCGCGGTCGGCCCCGCGGCCTTCGTTGCCGCCGTCCTCGCACCCGCGGCGCCCAGATCCGGGCCCGGGATCTTGTACGTCCGGTTCAGGTCGATCGCCACGACCGACCGAAGGCCGGCCAAGGTGGTCACGCTGTCGGTCGGGACGGTCGCCCGGACGTAGCCGACCTTTCCGGTCACCGACCCGACGGTCCCGCCGGCCTTCTCCACCGCGGCGACGACGTCCTCGGTCGCGCCCTTCCGGGCCAGCATCAACACCGTGACAGACTTCTTCTTCGACGCCTGCGCCTGCTGCAGCAGCCTGGTGTCGGCGTGGCCCAGCTTCTCGGCCGCAGCATCCGACAGCGAATCGTCGGTCAGCGACTGGAACCCGTCGGTCTTCCCCGCCCTGTAGATCGAATCCGGGTTGTCGCGCCCGGCCCGGTCGTCGAGCCCAGCAACGGGCGACCGACCCGGCCCCTGTGGCCCGTCGGGATCAGCGGGTTCGACCTTGCTCGCGCCAGCACTCTCGGAGCCAGTCGGGCTGGTCGGGTCGGCGGCTGCGGCCGCAGGCGCAATCAGCGCCGCGGCGATCAACACGGCCGACGCCGCGGCAATCACACCTGTTCGTCTACGTCGTTTCATCGTGCTCCTAACCAAGGGATGAAACATCACCGTGCGGCCAAGCCCGCAGGCACGAGAACACCTGAGCCGCCTGGCCAATCTCGCAGTTGGGTCCGGGCAGGATCAACGGACCGAGTGGGGCGGATGTCGGCCATGGCGGAATGCCGCCACGCTCGGCGCGGACCGAGCCTTCCCCCGTGAGGGAGTGTCTGACTTGTTGAATCGATCGCAGGCACTCGGTCTGCAGCCGTAGCGTTCAGGGTGCCGGTCGGCACGGGCTCGTCTAGTCCCGTACTTCGCGGGTCGTTGATTCGTATGGTGTGACCGGTCCGGGAGTGTCCTGGGCCGGTCGTATGACGTTGGTCCGGATGTGTCGATGACTTCCCGGTCCCCGCGGCCACGATCTGAGCGTCAGCGCCTTGAAGTGGTGGTGACGTCCGTGGTGGAAAAGCGTCTGGGCGCTCTGCCTGTCGCTGCCGAGTTTCTGCGCCGGCTGGACGTGGCCGGGATCGTCGACGAGGTGTGTCCAGGCGGCGCGAGCGCGCATCTGACGCACGGGCAGGTCATCGAGGCTCTGGTGGCCAACCGGCTGACCTCGCCCGCACCGCTGGTGCGCGTCGGGGACTGGGCCCGCACCTGGGCGGTGGAAGAGGTCTTCGGCATCACACCGGACCTCCTCAACGACGACCGTCTGGCCCGCGCGCTGGACGCGATCGCCCCGAAGCTGGAGGCCATCGCGGGGCACCATCGGGGCCCGGGCGATCACCGAGTTCGGGATCGATGTCTCCCGGCTGCACCGGGACATGACCAGCATGTCCGTCCACGGTGCCTTCCCCGTCGAGGACCAGGACGAGCGGTATCCGCTCATCGCCTGCAACGGGCATCCCAAGGACCGCCGTCTGGATCTGAAACGGATCCAGACCGGGCTCGCGGTGACGGCTGACGGCGGGATTCCCGTGCACGCCCGGGTCTTCGACGGTGCCGCCGCCGAGGTCAGCCAGGTCGTCGGAGCGATGAACGACCTCAAAGCGATGGCAGGCACCCCTGATTTCCTGATGGTCGCCGACTCCAAGCTGGTCTCCTATTCCAACATCACCGCCCTGCTCGAGGCCGGGGTGAAGTTCATCGCGCCCGTCCCGGCCGCGCAGATCAAGGACGAGTTCTACGCGGCCCTGAACCGTGAGCGGGCCGCGCCCGTCCACTGGGTTCCGGAGCGGGACGAGAGGAAACCGGAGACGGAACGGGAGACCTACCGGGTCCTGGAGGACACCCACACGCTGACCGGCCGCCGCAAGAGCGACCCGCCGCTGACCATGCGCCGAATCCTGATCCATTCCACCGCCGTCGCGGCCGGCCAACAGGTGGCCCGCGCCAAACGACTGGCCAAGGCCGCCGCAGACCTCGACCGACTCACCACGGCGGCGGGCGGGCAGCACTACAGGACGAGGGAGACGATCACCGCCCGGATCGGCATCATCACGGCCAAACCGCCGCGTCACCTCCTGCCTGCGCTGGAAGATCACCGCCGACGAGCACGGCGCCCCCAGCCTGGCCTGGCACTTCGACCAGGAGATACTCAAGGCCGAAGCAGCCGTCGACGGCTGGCACGCGCTCATCACCAGCCTCCCGCCCGAGAAGGCCGGCCCGGACCAAGTACTGATCCACTACAAGGGCCAGGGCGCCGTCGAACGCCGATACCACGACTTCAAAGGCCCCCTGGCGGTCACACCGGTCTTCGTGCAGCACAACCGGCGCGTCGCCGCGCCGATCCAGGTCATCTGCCCGGCCTTGCTCGTCTTCTGCCTCATCGAGCGGCAGGTCAGACGAGCACTCGGCCCCGACGAGACCATGCCCGGCCTCTATCCGGACAACCGCCGCGTCCGCCCCACCGGCCGGATGATCCTCCACCACCTCGGCGAACTCACCCTGCGAATCGGCAACGTCATCAACCCGCCAACCGTCCAGATCAACCGCGGCGTCCAACTCCACCTCCTCGATCTCCTCGACACCGACATCGGACAAACCCGCTGGCCACAAACCTGAAACGGTCACCTGCGAAGTACGGGTCCAGTGTCTTGCCGCCCTGCGGGCTGGCTCATGATCAGCGTGCCGCCGCCGTCCGGCACCCACGCGGTGTGGCTCGACAGAGGCGTGAATGTGTGTGACTGCTACTTCAAGTCAGAGTGCCCACCGCACATTTCTGCCCGTCAGCCGCCAGGTAAGGATGTGCATGATCCTCATCGGGATCGATCCCCACAAGTCCTCGCACACCGCGGTCGCTGTCGATGCAGCAGACCACAAGATCGGTCAGCGGCGGTTCGTCGTGAACTCACCTTCGGTCAGCTTCTGCACTGGTGCGCGCAGTGGCCGGGGCGCCGGTTCGCAGTCGAAGGCGCCGGCGGTCTCGGTCGGTCTCTTGCTCAGCAGTTGGCCGCCGCGGGCGAGGATGTCGTCGACGTGCCTTCCACCTTGTCGGCTGGGGGAGCGGTTCCTCCGTGAATCGGTGACGGGTGCGGCCGGGGCCCCCGTGGAGCCGTCGGCGCGCGCCCGTGAGGTGGAACGGCGGTTACAGGGGCGCTCCGGGCAGCCGGAAGGCTGGCGTACGTACTCACCGGCCCGGCCCCGGCGCAGGACGGGCTGGTATGTGACCGGGCTGATGGCGGTCGTGGCCCTCCTGGTCGTGGGGGTCTTCCCGCAGCAGGTCGTCGGCTGGTTCGGTGGCAGCGACGGCGAGCACGACGGGGCGCCGCTGGCCGCTGAGTCGGAAAGCCCGCGGGAGGCTCTCGGCGCCGAGCCGGATCTGCACCCCACCCTCGCCGAACCGTTCCGGGGTTCGCCTGCCGCCCGCTGGGCCGACGGAGCGGCCGCTGCCGAGGTCGAGCGGGCGCTGCGGCAGAGCCGGGACTTCCTGGTGGCCGCAGGGCTCAACTCCCGTGTGCTGAGCGGTGAGCGGCCCACGAAGGCGATCGCGCTGCTGAACCCGCACCAGAAGGACATCCAGGAGTATCTCCGTAGCGCTCTGTCGTCGACGGCGCCCACTGACAAGACCGACCCGCTGCTGTTGTTCAGCCGCTTCCGGCCGGAGCAGTCCCGGCTGGTCGGTGACGTGGTCAAGACGCGCGGTCGGCTCACGTACCGGGAGGGGAAACGCGGGGCGGTCGAGGTGACGGCGGACGTCACCTTCGTGTACCCGGTCACGCCGACGGGCGACGGCGGGCGGGACGCCGAGGTCGTCCGTACGATCGTGCGACGCGAGGTGGTGATGAGCTGGGACGACCCGGCCGAGGTCATCACCGAACCGGGCACGATGTCCCTCGTCTCGTTCGCGCTCGACATGACCAACGGCGGTTGCTCCGCCCCGACCGGCTACTTCGTGCCACCCTTCGGCACGGCCGACGAGCAGCCCGCCGACGAGCCCCACCAGCTCGATCCGTACGACCGCAGCAAGCCGATCGACACGAGCAACGGCACGACGGCCACGGGCAACAGCTGCGCGACCGCCACCCGCTCCTAAGGGCTGTCCCGGGAATTCGTTGTCGCACTGGCACACACCACGTGATCATTACGGGGCCGTCGCCATGCCCGGAGGGCAGATCACGACCGTCACGCATCACGCATGATCAGCCACCCGGCAGGCTCTTATCGGAGAAGGTGCCGACGATCTCGTCCCGGCCGTGGCTGTGCACGGTGACTCTCCAGCCGCCCGTGCGGGAGGGCCCATGCACGACGATCGGCGCCCTGGTCACGCCTCCCAGCGTGCCCCGGGCCGCTCGAGGGGCGAGTCGGCCGGGGCGGTCAGGCAGTGTCGCCGGTCCAGTCGAAGCGGGCCGGTCGCCGGGGCGCAGGTCGTACATGGCCCGGCCGCCGGGCGGAGTGGGTACGGCACCTGTCCTCGTCCGCAGACCGGATCAGCCAGCGTCAACGGCGCGCTCTATGAATCACCAGCGGCACCGGCCGGGGCCGCAGCCCCGGCCGGTGCGGGGTTGTCAAGCCGTGGCCTGCCCGGCCCCGGGGCGCTGGTTCTTGGCGTCGACGACCGCGCGGGTGACGATGGTCGTGCGCTCCACGACGGTGCCGGGCTTGACGCCGTTGACCTCCCGGATCTGCACGCCGCGGCTGCCGAGGTACTGGTGGCTCTCCCGGTCGAAGATCCACTCCGACCGCTCGCCGGTCTGCGGGTCCAGACGCGCCAGCGCAATCCCGTCGCGGCCGGAGGCGTCCTGCGCGTGCTCGACCACCACGACGCCCGGGATCTTGCCGGCCGCCTCGTAGAGCGCGGCGGCGAGGCCGGAGGGCACGAGCTGCTCGCGGATGACGGAGCCGATCTCGTTGAACGCCTGCTGGTCACGGTCCCGGGTGCCGTTCACCGTCGAGTAGGCGAACTTCAGCAGCGCGTCGGGGTCGGCAGGTTGGGCCGCGAGCCACTTGTAGGTCTGCTGCTTGCGGGGATCGTCGTTGTCCAGTGTGATGCCGCCCTTGTCCTGGTAGCCCGGCTCGTCCAGCCAGCCCTTGGTGCCGTCGGGGGACTTCCATACCTCGCGGTCGTGCAGCGGCTGGACCCAGGTGGCGGACTCCTTGGTGTCCGCGTTGAGACTGGAGGCCATGAAGGAGACCCGGCTCTTGATGTAGATGTACTGGCCCGGTCCGGGCTGGGGCGTGGCGTTCGCCGTCGCGGCGGCGGCGATCTCGTGAACTGTCGAGGCGAGCTGGACGGTGCTCCCCTCCTCGATCTGCACGACGGGCGCCTTGACCAGCCGCGGAGCCGCCACCGTCGTGGTGTCGGGCGAGCCGCCCAATGAGACGACCAGGGCAAGGGCCGCGGCCGCGGCGACCGGCGTCGCGATCAGGGCGGCGCGGCGCAGCGGGCGCCGTGTCGGGGAGGGCGCGGGGGTGTGGTCGGGCTGGTGGATCTCGTTCATCAGGTGGTCCTCGAGCAGGTGCTGGCGGTCGGCAGCCAGGCGGGGGTCGGCCGGCGCGGGCAGGAGGCGGGCCAGTTCCGCGTGGTCGAGCGGTTCGTTGCGCCGCCGCGGGTTGCGGATCATCGGTGCGTCTCCTTGTGTGGCCGGGCCGCGGTGTCGCGGCTGCCCTGTGTTTGTCCGGGGATCGGGAGGGGTTCCGTGTTCTTCTTCGCGGCGCGCAGTTCCTCGTCCGCGAGTTTGCGCAGTCGGGTGCGTGCGCGGGACAGGCGCGAGCGCACGGTGCCGACGGGCACGCCGAGGGTGGTTGCCGCTTCGGCGTAGGCGAGCCCGGACCAGACGCACAACGCGAAGACCTCGCGTTCCGAGCGCCGCAGGCGCGCCAGGGCCTTGCGAGCGGCCGCGAGTTCCTCGGAGTCGACCATGCGGCCGACGAGTTCGTCCGCGAAGTCGGGGACCACATCGGCGGCGGGCACACGGGACATGGCCGCGCTGTGGCGGCGGGCGGCGCGCGTCGTATTGCGCAGCACGTTCACGGCGATGCCCATCAGCCAGGGGCGCGGGCTGTCGCCCTCGTCGCGGAGCTTCCCGCGCAGGCGCCAGGCCTCCAAGAAGGTCAGCGAGACCACGTCCTCGGCCAGGGCCCAGTTCCCGGTCACGCGCACGGCGTGGCGGTACACCAGGGAGGAGTGGTCCCGGAACAGGTCGCGGAACGCTTCGGGATTCCCGGCCCGCAGCCGGGAGTGTGGATGGTTCACGTCATGCCTTGTCCGAGCAGGAACACCGGTTCCCGTGACACAAGTCACCGGACGAGGCCGGTGAGGGTGCGTGTGAGGCTCGACTCAAAAGCCCGGATCCCACAGACCGACACTCCCTCACCGCAGGAGACACCCGCTAAAGAGGCTCACCGACCTCGACGAAGTCCAGCTCGAACGCCGACAGGTCGGCATCGCCGTAGGCCAACGCGGCAATCGCCAGCGTCACCTGGATCCGCTGTGAGCTCAGGATTCAAGAAACGTCGAAAGTTCTTCCAAGGTGGCTGAGCGAAGTTGGTGGCAGGGCTCGGGGACCCGGGCCGGACCGCTCGGGAGTGTCGACGGTCCCGGCGGCGCACTCAGTGCGGGCGCGGCGGCGCCGAAGTCAAGCACCCAGGTGCCCCCGGCCGCGGCGAAGACGATGTCGCCCTGGGCGCCGGAGTCGCTGACGTCGCTGGTGCCCGGGTGGTCCTCCAGAACGTCGGCCAGGCGCACGGCCTCTTCGTCCACGGCGGTCAGCGGGCTCTTGTCGGGGTCGATGGGCGAATGAGCCGAAGCACGATAGGTGTCACCTGCGGCACCGGCTGACCTGCGGCTTCGACCGGGCGAAGCACGATGGTTGTCAGCGAGGCGGCGCGCTGTCTGTCACCAGCAGCGCGCAACGCAAGATCTCACCGGCTCCGGCGCTCCGCCAATCGCCTGAGCTGCCCAGCAGCCCGGCGGACAGAGGCTGTGTCAGAACCCGTGCGCCAGGCCATGACGGGCGCTTCAACCGGTCACAGCCCGGCGACGTCCCCGGCCCTCTTGAGCACGGAGTCGAGCGCGTCCACCACGGCGTTGTGCTGCCTCGCGCGCGCCGCCCGGTCTGCCGGCACCAGCCGCGCGGCGGCCTGCACGGCGTAGGCGTCCGGGTCGCCGAAGGCAGTCCGCGGGTGCTCTCCCGTATCCGCGCAGTGGGCCGTGACATCCTTGACCGCCTGGAGCACGACTGCCCGGTCCACGCCCGGCTGCATGGCCAGCCGCACCTGGAAACGCGCCATCCACTTTTCGCGGTCCTTCTCCCTCGCCGCATCCGTCCTCTGATCCTTCTTCGTCACGTGCTCTCCCGAGTGATCGGCAGCCGTCCGTCATGGAGTTGGACGCCGGGTCAACGAAGTGGGTTGCGGAAGCGAGCATCTGATGAGTCTCAAGTGACTGCCGAGGAGCCGCACTACGGGACAGCGCTCTACCGACCGGTCCACTGCTGCAGAACGTTACAGATCACGGGTTCGGGCACAGCTTCCAGTCCCGCCCGCCCTGCCCGGAAGTCCTGGTGACAGACAGCCTGCCTTGGTGACAGCTACCGTGCTTCGGCTCAGCGGAAATTCGGTGGTCACGCTTTTCGCTCCTAAGGGCTGTCCCGTAATCCGTGGTGGATCAGCGCGCGGCGTCAGATGCGGTGCATCGCAAGGCGGAGGGACGTCCGCATACTGGATGTATGCGGACGTTCCGACAACGCGGCGAGGTGCCGTAGCTGTCGTCGCGCGCCCGCCAGGGATTACGGGACAGCCCTTAGTTAGTAATCCAGATCGAGGTAATCAATGTCGTTGATTTCCACGTCCGACAGCCCCATAGCGCGACCGCCGCCGTCCTGGAAATACACTTCTTTAAACCCTTCGGCGATGATTCCACGCATCTGCTGGTCGCTGCCGCGTCGCGGGCGTCGAACAGGCGCTGTGCGTACTCCGGGCGGAGGTGCACGGTGAGTCGCCGGAACCGTCCGTCGTCGGTCGTGCCGACCGGTGCGGTGTAGCCGAACCGGGCCCGGGTCTCTCTCCACCGTGATCCCGCCCGAGGCGGCGGCCTGCCTCTGCCGGCGCTTGGCCCTCGACAACGTCGCCGCTCTGGCCGCACTCGCCCGCCGGCACCTCCCCGAACTCGGCGGCCGCGCCGACCAGCTCTGCGCTCAGGCCGTCATGGTGAGCGGCGCGGTATGGACCCATGCCCGGCCGTCCGCCGCCATGCTCGCCGCCTATGCAGCCGAACCCTCACTCGCCGCCCTGCGCATGGACTTCACCATCACCTTGGAGGAGATGCTGGCGACCCTCATCGCGGGCACCCTCGCCAGGGCGGAGCAATGACCACGACCTCACCGGCCCCTTCCGCCGCGGAGGCCGGTGGGGACGGCTGGGTGCTTTCACGGCTGCGCTGACGGAACGGGTGGCTGCCCACGGATCCACTGCCCGAACGACGCGTCGGCGTCCGGTGCGGGGAAGCGCGCGGCGAGGCCTTCCAGTAGCCGGGCGTATGCGGCGTGCTTCGGCTGCCGGGGCTCGGTCCGCCCGGCCTCCCGGTTCCCCACTGCTTCCCGGCGTGCGGCCAGCGCTGTTGCGATCTGCGCCTGGCCCAGGCCCGCCGCTTCCCGTGGAGGGCCGGGCCGCGAGCAGTTCGTCGTGGAGCCGACGGGCGGTGCCGGTCTTGCGCCAGGGGTGCGGACCATCAGTTCGCTGAGCACGGCGCAGCGCGCACCGGCCCCGGTCCTTGGACCGGGGCCGGTGCGCCGCACGGCGGTTACTTGCACTTCTCGTCGATCTTGTACTGGAGTGCCCGCGGGTAGTCGTGCCGGCTGAGCCGGACACGGGCCAGGATCGGGGCGTGGTTGATGTCGTTGCCCGGATCGGCGATGTCGAGCAGCAGTGACTCCAGCTCGGTGTGGGTGGTGAGCTCCCGCCCGTGCATCCGGTCCTTCTCCGAGCCGAAGACTTCCGCCAGCTTCTCGTACTGCCACGGGTGCAGCACGTTGTAGAAGTCGGCCCCGTCGGACGGCTTCTGCTTGTAGTAGCAGGGGCTGATCAGCATCTGCTCGATGCCGTAGAAGCCCTCGTTGTCCAGGACGAAGACCACCGGCCGCAGGTGGTGGCGCACGTGCGTGGACAGCTCCTGGCAGATCTCCTGGAACGAGCCGTCCCCGACGAACACCAGGGGCCGCTTGAGCGGCTGCTGGCGGGCCAGCGCCACCCCGGTGGCCGCGCCGACCGAGTAGCCGATGGACAGCCAGCTGTTCTGCGCCACGAAGCTCGCCCGCTCCGCCATCCGTAGATTCATCGAGCCCAGAAGTGCGTACGCTGCATCCGAGACCACCGTGAACGGCGAGGTGGCCTCCGGGCCGTCGCCCTGCGCCTGGCTCAGCAGGAAGGCGTTCATGTGCTGGAAGAACCCGTCGTACGTGAGCTCCTCGGGGTAGTCCGTGCTGCTCAGGCCGGTCAGGAAGGCGATCGTGCTCGCCGGGACCTGCCGGTCCTTGGCATGTGCCAGCGCGAAGAGGTCGGTCTCGAACGCCCGCTTGCCGAAAGCGGCACCCAGCGCGTCCCGCAGTGCCGGGACGAACCGCGCCAGCTGGACGTCCGGGAAGTACTGTGTGCCGACGCTGACGCCCTCGTGGGCGGCCACGATCCAGTCGTCGCCGATCGACTTCTCGCCGCCGAGGTTCTTCGACGTCGACCAGGTGCCCAGGCCGATCCGGCACCCGGCGGCCTTGAAGGCCTCGCGCACCTCCGGCAGGCTCGCCTTGCCGTTGTAGACGCCCGTGAAGCCCGGGGTGTTCTCGGAGACCACGGACTTCGCGCCGACGGTGGTGCAGAACGGGATGCCGGTCAGCTGCACCAGCGAGACCAGCTCCCGCTCCAGCCGGTTGCGCTCGATCTCCTCGCCCGCCCACAGCACCGGCGTGCCGAGCCGTTCGACCAGCTTCACCGAGGCTTCCACCGCCTTGGCGAGCATCTCCTCGTTCTTCTTGGTGAACGGCCTTTCCTGGCCACGGAGTTCGCCCTGGGGCGGGGCGCACGGGGCGTTCCAGAGGTCGTCCATCACCTCCAGGTAGACCGGCCTGCGCTCGGTCAGGCCGGCAGTGATCGCGCTGTCGATCTGCGAGGGCGCGAGCCCGGGGTTGGAGATCACCTGCGCGTCCACCGTGACCTGCCGGTAGACCTCCAGATTGCTCTCCCGGCGCTGGCTCATGTGCGAGGTGAGCAGACCGACCGCCTGGTAGTTGAGCCACTGCTCGTACGACGGCGCCGCGTTGATCGCGATCACCGGCACGTACTCGACGTACGCGCCGCCGATCGGGTTGAGCAGGCTGAACGCGCCCACGCCGTAGGTGACCGCGACGGCGGCGACGCCCTGCTCGCCCTTGGCGAGGTCGGCGTCGGCGGCCCGCACCCGGGCGTAGGCGTCGGCGGCGTAGCCGCCGCCGATCTCGGTCGGGGTGCCGACCCAGCGGACCCCGGTGGTGGCGTGCATGATCGTCAGGAACGGGCCGAGGTGGTCTCCCGGCACCCCGAACAGGTACCGGATCCCCAGTTGTTCCAGTCTGGTGGCCAGGTAACGGCCCACCGTCCATTCGTCGTTGCCGTTCATCTGCTCATCATCTCCGTTCTGCGTGCGCGGCCGGCCCATGCCTCGGGCCGGATCTCCGGTTTGGCTCGGGGCGGTGGCGTGGGTGCCTCGTGCACGGCGATCGCCGCGCGGACGGCGGTCTCCACCGCGCCCTCGATCCAGGCGTGCTTGAGCGAGACGTGCTCGCCGGCGAAGTGCACCGGGCCCTCCGGCTTGACCACGTCGAGGTGGAAGCTGGTCATCTGGTGCGGGGTGTACACCGCCGCCTCGCCGAAGGCGTACGGGTCGCGCAGCCAGCTCTGGGTCTGGCCGTAGCCGGTGTAGAACACCTCGATCCTTCGGCCGTGCACCGACTGGAGGTTGCGCAGCGCGTACACGTACCGCTCGGCGTCGGCCATCGAGTCCCAGCGCACCGCGTCATCCGACCAGCTGTAGCTGGCCAGCACCACGCCGCCGCCGTCGCTGTCGGGCACCGGGTGCGAGGGGTAGTACATGAAGCGGTTCGGGTTGTCGGTGGTCGAACCGCCGCCGAAGCAGTTGGTGGCGGGGCGCACGCTCGCCCGGCGCAGCGGGGTGTGCCGGAAGATCTCGAACTGCTCCTGGCTGATCCGGCTGGAGTCCACGCTCCGGTGGGCGCCGAGCAGCACCCTCGGTAGATTGGGCGGCGGCCGGTGCCCGTTGTGCTCGGCCGAAGCAACCGCCGCGGCCGCCTCGGCGTCCTCCTCGCCGGCCTGCTGGTAGTACTCGTACAGGCCGGGTTCGATGGAGTCGAGCTCGTCCTTCCAGTCCGCCTCGGTGAACTCCCACCACCGGCGGGAGAACTCCAGCAGCACTTTGGTGGCCTGGTCGTAGTGTGTCTCGGTGATCGCCCGGCGCTTCTTGTACGAGTACGGGGGCGAGACCTGGACGAACCGCAGCGCGGAGAACGGCACGGTGACGATCGCGAAGTCACCCCTCCAGACCGTGGGTTCGGCCTCTGGGTCGCCCTCGGGCACGGTGTGGACGGCGACCTGGGGCCCGTTCGGTCCGACGTCCTGGCCGGCCCCGCCGTCGCGGCGCGGGTCCCAGTACTCCATCCGGATCATCCGCTCGCCCATTTCGAGCTCGTCCCGGAGCTCCTCGGCGAGGGCATAGGGCAGCTGCCAACTGCCGCCCTGGATCTCCCAGTAAGTGGCGTCCGGGTTGATGTCGCTGCGGCCCAGGAAGGTGTGGAAGAAGGACAGGTGCAGCCGCGAGGTCATGTTCTCGATCGTGCCGATCGCCTCGATGGCCTCGTCGCTGAAGCCCGCGTACTCGCGCAGGAAGCGGCCCATCGAGTAGCCGTCGAAGTCGCGGATCACCCGGGCCCAGCCGTCCAGCCACTCGGCGAACGGCTTGCGCACCCGCTTGCCGTTCTCGATGTACGAGTAGTAGTCGCGGACCGGCTCCAGCGCCTGGTTGACCATCTCGCCGGCGGTGATCCGCACCTCGTCGCCGGTGAGGTGGAAGCCCTCGTTGACGCTGCTCGGGTCGGCGGCGTACTCGCTGCGGCGGGCCTGGATCCGGTTGGTGCGGATCCAGCTGTGGAAGCGCTTGACCGGCTCGCGGAAGTCCGGGCTGTCCTCGCCGTACTTCCAGACCTTGCCGTCCTCGAAGGACTCGTAGACCACCGGCGGGACGGGCGTGTTCTGGTTGCCGGTGTCGGGATCGACGTCGACGTTGTAGAACAGCTGCCGTTTCAGGCCGAGGCTGTCGACCAGGGCCAGGGTGAGCGGGTGGAAGCTGGGCAGCCGCATCGCTCCGGCCTCCCCGTACTGCTCCGGGTCGTAGAACGGTCCGTCCTGCTCGTCGTCGGTGGGGCGGAAGGTCTTGATCCGCCCGCCGACCCGGTTGGCGTTGGCCTCCAGGATGGTGACGTTGTGCCCGGCGTCCTTGAGCAGCTTCCCGGCAACCAGACCGGCGATCCCGGCGCCGACGATCAGCACGTCCTTGGGCTCGTCGGTCTCCGGGATGCCCTCCTTGATCAGGAGGTCGAGGTAGCGCAGCTTCAGGTCTTTGTCGTCCGGACCGACCAGCAGCAGTTCGCGGGCCAGCTGCCAGCAGGTCTGCCGGCGGGCTCGGTCGTTGGCCGCGCCCTCGACGGTGGGGCTCTCGTTCATGGCTTCTCCTCGCCGCTCAGGAGCCGACCGACTTGTTGGAGAGGTCCTTGCCCTCGGCGAGCAGCCGCAGCGTGCTGATCGAGGGGGTGAAGGTGTAGAGCGCGCCCGTGGTGCGGACGAAGCGCTTCATGTCGACCGTGCCGGAGGTCCCGTCCGCGAGCTCGATCGAGGCCTTGCCGGCGAGGCCGGTGACCTTGTCGAAGCCGTTGGCGACCACCTGATCGGGCCGGCTTTCCCCAGGGGGGAACGTGTCGTCGTTGGACCAGTGCTGCTGGACCAGTTCGAACTGCTCTTCCAGCGAGGTGCCGTAACAGACGAACATCAGCCCGCGGTCCTTGCCGTCGTCCGGGCCGCCCTTGAACTCAGGACCGTACGGGATGCCGCGGCGCATCAGACGGTGGCTCTTCGGCTTCTTGTCGACGATGCCGGCGAAGACGCGCGGATGGGTGCGGCGGATGTGCGCGGCCCAGGGGGTGTCCTGGCCGATGGGGTCGTTCGCGTAGTCGAAATCGTTCCGGTCCGAGCCGAGGCCGGTCACGGCGCTGCACGGCGGGGCAAGCGGTGTGCCGTCCTTGGCCCGGCCGACCAGACAGGCACCGAGCCGGTTGGCGTCCATGTTCCCGGTGAAGTTCTCGATGCCGTCCACCACGGCCTTGTTCCAGCCGGCGACGTCCTGGCGAAGGCGGCGCACCACTTGGAGGGAGCCGTTCTTCATCCACACCGGCGCCTTCCGGTCGCCCTGTTCGCTCTTGTAGCCGAAGACGAACTCGCCGGGTTCGATCAGCTCGGTCCCGGCGTGGTTGTCGCGGAAGCCCTTGCGGTCGGCGTCCTCGCGGTGGAAGTCCTTGACGCCGGGCTGGGAGATGCCGTCCTTGTAGCCGAAGTGCTCGTGACCCTTCAGATCGCCCTTCAGGGTGCGGCCCTCGTCCACGTGGACGCGCGTGATCTGGTGGGTCTGCTCGACCGTGTCGAGGTTCTTCAGCTTCTCCTTCAGCAGCGCCTCGGTGTCTGCGGCGACGATGAGGACCGCGTGCACAACCTTGTCGCCGGTACCGGTCCCGAACAACCAGCTCTTGGGGTCGCTCTCGCCGGTGTCCCCGAGGTCCTTGGCCCGTGCGGCCGCGCCCGCGCAGAACGACGTGAAGGCGCTGAGGTCCTTCTTGATCTGATCGGGCTTGTTGGCGATCGTCACGAGGCCCTCGAAGGTGAGGGAGACCCCGCAGCGGACGGTGGTGATCGACGGGTCGCGGCCGAAGGCCCGGCGGGCCAGCGAGAACTGCTCATTGAAGTCTTCCGTCTCGTTGGTTGTCGCGACGGTGTTGAGGATCGCGGAGAGCCAGCCGCGGCCCTTGGCGGCGTCCGGGAAGCGCAGGTAGCGGAAGTCCATGAAGTCCTTGTTGAACGCGGCCAGGATGTTGCCCTGGATGTCGGTGGACCCACGCAGCTCCGGCTGGGGCAGCTGCTCGATGGACGGGACGGCGGTGGGACGGGTGGGGGTCGTGGTCACGGTGGGGCTCCTCGCGTGGAGTGGAGGGCGGCGGCAGATTCGTATAGCGATGGCACGATCACCATCGATCACAAAAAGTGACGAATCAGACACTTTAAGTAACTATGCCGTCGCCGTGAGCTCTGTCAAACGGAGGTCGGCCCCTCGCCGCGTCACATGGCGTCGCCGGGCGGAGCGTCCCCGCACAGGCGCGGACGGGGACCGGCATTCGGGCCGAGGCCGCGGCCTGCGGGGCCGTCGCGAGCCGCCGCTGCTGCGGCCTGGGACTGGTGAGATCGCATGCTCATGTGTCGCGTAGGCCGATCCGGAGGGGGCGCCCCAGTCACCCGTAGTGCTCACCGCTGAGATTGTCTCGATGTGTGGCGGGCTCTGTCTGGTGTGATCTGTCGGGGCCTTCTACCATCAGAGGACTGATTGAGGGCGTCTCCCCGGGGGGGCCCGGCCCTTTCACGGTCCGGACCACATCCCGGGGACACACCGTCTCAGCCAACTACCGTTTTCGGTGGTCGGGCTGAGACGCGTGTCTTGGAGCGGCCACCCTTCGCAGAAGGATGTCGGCTTTGCGCTCCGGACTTTCGACGCGGATCTTGCTCCTTGCCCTGGCAACCAGCCTCTCGCTGCTGGTGGCCGTCGTCGCTGGCGTGCTGTCTTGGGCAGCAGACGGAAGCGTGCCACGCGCAGTGCTCTACGGCGGTGGGGCGTTCGTGGTATGGATGACCCTTTCCATCTCCCTCTGCTCAGCTCTGGACCTCCTCGACGGGAACATCAGGTAGCGGGGCGATCGTGCTCCACCCGATGCGGTGGCCGGACGAGGTCCGAAGCCCCGGATCCCTCACTCTCAAGGCCACCGACCTGGACGGGCCATCAGGTCCACGACCTTCCCGGCTGCCGCTCCTCCCTTTCGGCCGTCTCGGAGTTAGGCAGTTCGACCCCTGGCCTGCCCGGCCTGCCGTCGCGTCCTACGTTTCGTCATCGCTCGCGTCCTGCGTGTCACTCGCCGCACAGGGCGGGGCCGCGGGCGAGCAGGATGCTCAGCGCCGCGTAGTCCCATCCGGGGCGGCAGACGGGCATGAACACGTCCAGCCGGTCGCCTTCAGTGCGGTAGCCCGCCTTGGTGGCGCGCGCCGACAGGGCCGGGCTGCCGACGTGCGCGGACAGTCCCCGTACGTCGAGGCGGATGCCGCGGCTCGGGTTCCCGGACACGTAGGTGATCCGGGACCAGTCCAGCAGCCCGGGGAAGGGCGCGAGCGTCAGCCCTTCGCGGGTGAACGTCAAGGCGCCCCAGCGCAGTTCGCCGCCCGCGTCCAGCTCGTCCAGGTGCCGCCGTGCGAGGGCCTCGGCGACGCCCTGCGAGGCGCGCGTGTAGAACGCTTGGGCGGTGCCGAGGGGCGCCGCCGCGGCCAGGCGCCAGAAGCCGGTCGCCTGGCGGACCTTGATGTAGTCCAGGCCCCTGAGGCGGATCGCGCCGCCCGTGTACGGACGGATGACGATCTTGAGCACGTCGTGCGAGTGGCCCGGGTTGATGTGGACGGACACCTCGGTGGCCTCGACGGAGGCGATCTCGTACCAGGCGTAGCGCAGCGTGCGGCGCACGGGACGGCGCAGTTCGAAGCCGTGCTCGTACTCGTGGATCCGGATCCGGGTGTGCCGGGCGCTGAGTGCAACGCACACGGCCGCCCCGGGGATCGTCCAGAAGGCGAGGCGGAACGAGGACTCCGTGTCGTAGTAGTCACCGGCGATGGTGCACATCACGATGAACACGATGACGAGCGAAACGAACGCGGTGAGGGGCCGCCGCGGCAGGGCCCCCTGGTAGGTCCACACCCACTCCCCCAGCCGCCCGGGCCGCTCGTGCCCCGCCGCCGCGCCTGCCGCCAACGCACACCTCGCATGATCGCCCGATACCACGTCGTCGAGTCTCGGGCAGGTGCGCGCGCGGGGAAACGGGAGAACTACTCAATTCCTGTGCGGCTGCGGTGCCGGTGCCGTCGCCGTGCGTCCGTAAGATGGCCGCTCATGGAAACGGGGGTAGCCGCGGGGCGTTCGTCGGCCTCGGCGGCGAACTGACGTCGCTGATCGGGCGGCGGGCGGAGACGGACCGGATCGCACGGCTGCTCTCCGGCGCGCGTCTGGTCACGCTCAGCGGGGTCGGCGGCGTGGGCAAGACCTGGCTGGCGCTGCGCGTGGCGGCGGACGCGGCGCGCTCCGCCTTCCCCAACAGCGTGTACATCACCGAACTCGCCGGCCTGCGGGACCCCGAGTTGCTCGCACCGAGCGTCCTCGGCACCCTCGACGTGGCGAACCCGGGGCGCCCCGGCGCCGATGCGACGGCCGCCCTCGCCGCCCGGCTGCGCGAGCGCCGCGCCCTGTTGGTTCTGGACAACTGCGAGCACCTGATCGACGCGTGCGCCCGCCTCACCGACCCGCAGGAGAAAAGCGACGGGTGCGCACCGGATCAAGGGGAAGCGTGCGCCGGCCGAACCTGGTCAAGAGGGCGGCGGGCAGCGCGCCCACCGGGGCTGCGCGGAACATCGCGTGCGGCGTCCCGGGTACACGCGAGAGTGCTGGACATCGTCGGGTGGGGCGCACCGGGTGCGGTGCCGGACATCGCGGTGCGCACCAGAGTGGCGTCCATCGTCATCCGGTGCGCACCAGGGTGGAGTCCACCTCGGTGGAGCCCATCGGGTGGACTCCACTCGATGGGCTCCACCCGATGTCGTGCATCGCCACCGGATGCAGAACATCGTGCGCTCCACTGGGTGACTATGCCCGGCATCGTCACCACAGCCACGCATTGGAGTGCCGCACCCGGGACAGGGCGCGGGCATCACGGCGCGCGGCCGCGTTGCCGATCCGGTTCCGCCGGGACCGAGGCCGGCGCGACTGCCCGGCGGCGAACCGGCGTCGTCCGGCGTCCTGGAGCCGCCGCCGCTGCTTGCGCAGCTCCGCCCCTCTTATCCCGGTCGCTCTTTGGCTTCCGGGGCCGCTTCCAGATCGGCTCCCACGCCAGGGGCTCATCGAGCGCCGGGCCCTCACCGAGCGCGGCGGCCATCTTCTTGGAGGCTGTGCGGGCGCGGGCGAGAGCGGCCTCAAGGCTGGGTTGTTCTTCCGGGGTGCTCACGCGACTCCTCCTGTGGTCCGGTCCGGTGTGTGCTGAGTGCCACGCTGCTGGGTGTGTGGCGGCGGGGCCGTCGCCGGGGCGGGCTGAGGTCGGGGGCCGTGGGCGACGCCGCGCTCCCGCGTGCCGTCCTGGAGCTTGGCGACGGCGGCCTCGAGCGTCCGGCGGGTCTGCTCCACCGTGGCGACGTCGGTCCTCTGCTCCGGAACGCAGCCAGCCGGTCCGGGCGGAACGGCTGCGAGCGGGACCTCGGGGCGGCGGGCACGGCGACGGTGTGCGGCCGGGTGCGGCGAGCCCACGTGATCCGCGCGGCGCACCGCACGGACCCGGGCGGTCAGCGCGTCGGCGGCAAGACGGGCCCGCTCGTAGGGGGAGGCGGTCCGGTTGCGGGGCAGCGGGCGCAGCACGGCCTGGTCCTCGGTGTCGCGCGGGTACAGGGCCCGCAGGTCGGCGGTCATCATCCGGTGTCCGGCCGGGCGGGTGTAGTCGTCGACGACGCTCTGCACGATCTGTTCGTCCAGGCCGGGCTGGTGAGGTCTGCCGCGCAGGACGTAGGAGAGGCGACGTCGGGCTTCGGCGAGCAGGTGCCGGCGCTTGAACGCGCCGCGCATCACGTACACCACGGCGACGACGTCGACGGCCGACAGGGCGACGTCGACGGCTGGCCGGACCCGCGCCCACACCGCCGCTGCCGCCGCCCGCGCCCGCTCCGCCAACGGCAGGGGCACTCGCCGGGGGAGCCATCGCGTCGGTGATCTGCTGACGGCGGGTGGACTGCCAGCCGATGAGGCGCTGGTCGATGCCCGCGATTTCCATGACGGGCCTTCTGCCGGACGTCACCTCACGCGGCTCCCACGCCCACCCGAGCCGGGCGGACACCTCCTCCATGAAGTACGGGGTGTAGAGGGTGCCGGCCGCGACGATGTGCTCCAGCATCGAGTCCGCCGACAGGTTCCCCCACGTCCCCTTCGCATCAGGCCGCCGGGCGCGGATCGACACCACCGCGTGATCGTGGAAGGGCGGCTTCGACTCGACAGCTCTCGACTCGCAGTGCCGGAACACCGCGACGATCAGCCCGTCCCGGATCGGCTTGCGGTACTTGCCGCCGCTCCCCCACCGGATCTGTGCGACCGACTCCTCCAGCCACCCCAGAGCCTTGTCCCGGGCGATGTCCTGGCGCAGCTCCAGCACCAGGCGGTGGTCGTCATCACCCAGCGCCCACGCGATCTGCGCCGTGGACGGCGCCCGGAACGTCAGGTCCATCGCCAGCCAGGGCGTCCGCTCCTTGGCCTTCTCAGTCTTGGGTGACTTGTTGTGCTCGATGGGCCTGCCCAGCACGGTCGCCCGCCGTGCCTGAGTCGGGGTCCTGCCCTCCTCCAGGAGCTCGCGCTCGATCCGGTCGGCGTCGGGGTGCCGGCCTTCCCCCAGAAGGAGTTCGGCCTGTCGCTCGGTCACCACGTCCCGAGCCGTGAGGCCGACCGCGGCCAGGCCCCCGCCTGTCCAGAACCCGGGCGGGACTCCCGCTTCGTCCTGGGCGGCGCGCAGCGGCTTGCCCGCAGGGCGGTGGCCGTCGCCGACCATCACGCTGCGGAAGCAGTACCGCCATCCGCCTCCCGGGCGGACCTCTGCTTTGCTGAGCATCGGGCCGTGGAACCCCGCCTTTGACCTGTCGAAAAGCGCGATCCGGGGTACTTCCCTCCGGGCGGGAGGCCATCACCACGTCTTTAGCGCAGAGTCCGTCAGGCGGGGAGCTCCTGGCGGGCCGTCATTCCTTCAGCATGCCGGTGACCAGCAGCCGCAGCGACATTGCCAGCCGTCGAGTCTCCCCCTGCCCCAGCAGGTGCACGATCGGTCCGTTCTGCAGCGAGCCGAGCAGGACATGGGCCAGCAACTCGGCATCCAGATCGGGGCGTTCCTCGGTGATCAGCGCACTGATGTGGCTGTGCCAGTACCCGTAGACGGAGTGCTGTTCGCCGTCCTCCTGGGCTTCGCGGGGGGCTGTCGCAGCCTGGCCGAGAGCGGCCAGCAGACCCTTGTTGCGGCCGACCACGTCCACGACCGCGTCGAGGAAGGCCAGTAGCCGCTGCCCGGGAGGGGCGCCCGGGCCCAGCGGCGGTGGGCCGTCCGTGATCGATTCGCGCAGGGCGTGGGCGCGTTCCAACATCAGCTCTCGCATCAGGCCCGCGCGGCTGCCGAAACGGTGGAACACCGTGCCCTTCCCGACCCCGGCCGCGGCGGCGATGCGCT
Source organism: Streptomyces sp. NPDC014727 (assembly GCF_043083485.1). Lineage (NCBI taxonomy): Bacteria > Bacillati > Actinomycetota > Actinomycetes > Kitasatosporales > Streptomycetaceae > Streptomyces > Streptomyces sp. NPDC014727. Next base: position 30,440 of record NZ_JBIBYR010000030.1, read on the forward strand.
CCATCGAGACCTGCTCCGGCGGGTGTTCTGCGAGGAGGCTCTCGGTGGCCTTCAGGATCGCGCGCCGGTTGCGTTTCGCGTCGGCGCGTTCGCGGCGGCCTTCCGCCATCAGCTCTCCTTGTCCAGGGCCATGACCCGTAGCCAACTGGACCAGCGGTCCAGTACGGTTGAATTGGACCGCCAGTCCAGTTTAGAACACCATCCTGTGCAAGGAGATCTGCCATGCGACGAATCCGCTACCACTCCTACGGAGGCCCCGAGGTCCTCACCCTGGAGGAAGCTCCCGTTCCCGTCCCGGAGGCGGGGCAGGTGCTCATCCGGGCCGAGGCGATCGGCGCAAACTTCGTGGATACCCAGCTCCGGCGCGGCATGGCCCAGACGAAGCTCTACTCGCGGCCCTTACCCAGGTCCCTCACCGGCGACGTGGTGGGCACGGTCGAGGCGGTCGGGCCGGACACGGATCCGGCCCTGATCGGGCAGCGGATCGCGACGGCCTCCGAGGACGCGTTCTGCGACCTCGTCCTCGCAGACGCGCAGTACCTCGTCCCGGTACCCGAGGGGCTCGACGCGGGTACCGCCAGCGCGCTCCCCATGGCGGCACCGGTAGCCCTGGGCGTGCTGCGCGCCGGGCGGCTGGCGCAGGGCGAGACCGTACTGGTGCACTCCGCTGCGGGCGCCATCGGCCACCTCGCCGTGCAGCTCGCGAAGATTCTCGGCGCCGGTACGGTCATCGCCACGGCCAGTACGGCTGTCAAGCTGGACTTCGCCCGCGCCCAGGGCGCCGACCTCGGCATCGACTACACCGACGAGGACTGGCCGGAGCAGGTCCGCACGGCCGCGCCCGGCGGCGTGGACGTCGTCCTCGACGCGGCCGGCGGCGAGGTCCTGCGCCGCAGCCTGGACGTACTGGCCCCGTACGGACGTCTGGTGACGTACGGAGCCGCGAGCGGCGAGCTAGGCAGCATCCCCGTCACCGGCCTTTTCGCCCTGAGGTCCGTCACGGGGTTTTCCCTCATAGCCGCGCATGCGGCCGACGCCGAGCGTGCCGTGAAGGAGCTGGCTGAACTTACCGAGTACGCGGCCCAGGGGTTGCTACGCACAGCGGTCCACGCCCGGTTGCCGCTGACCGAGACCAGCGCGGTGCACCGGCTGTTGGAGAGCCGTGCACAGCTGGGCCGCATACTGGTCGTCCCGTAGGGCGGCAGGGCCGGTCCGAACGCTCGTTGTTACGGCTGACCCGCCGGCGTAGAGCCAACCTCGGCTATACGCCGACGTGTATCAGTGGAGTCCGAGTGCTCCCGCGTACCGTCGGAACCAAATTCCCCGGCGCTCGAACACGCCCCACGCAGACCCGCTCGCGCAGGAACCGGCCTATCGGCCACAGCAAGTGACGGACCAGGGGTTCAGACCCAGGCTCTGACCCCTGCCTGCTACCTGCCACCGACGTCCAGCCGCCCTGACGGGCGGCTGGACGTTCCCGCGTTCGCGGCCAAGTCAGCGCCGTCATGTCTCAGCGACATTCACGGGCTCATCGAGTATCAAGTGGCTCCGAAACCTGTCGATAAACGCTGTCCTGTAGATCAACGAAGCCACGGGCGGTGATCCCCCGGCAGTGACGCAGAAACCGACGAGCAAGACCAGACACACGTCCATCCGAGCAGCACTGCGTCACCGGACGCCTGCTCCACCGTCACGCCCGCGTCGCGGTCCTCGCCCTGCAACATGATGCGGTTCACGGTCAGGACGGTCAGGTGCGTGCCGATCGCCGCCCACAGCGGGGCGTGACCCACGGTCGCACGGGCGGCGATCAGAGTCAGGCTGAAGACCGTCAGGAGGATGAGGTAGTCGACCGGGTGCTGCCCCTCCGGGGCGATGCCCATGTGGCCCGGCTCGTCACCGGCCAGCCGGGCGATGCCAACCGTCACCAGCGTCGAGGTGCCCGGTACGAGCAGGAAGACCGCCGTGGTGCCGAGCGCCGCCGGTGCGGGCCCGAACCGTCTGCGCAGCGATGTCCACGTGTAGCCGCGCAGCGTCGTCTCCTCGGGCAGGGCTTCAAGCAGGAACGCAACGACGGCGTTGCTGACGAGAAAGCCGACCAGGGTGACGAAGTCCAGGTGCTGCCAGACGAGTAGCCCCGCGGCCGTGCCCGCGCACAGGACCAGCGCCGCTGCCGCGGCCGTCACCCCAACCCCGGTGAGGAGCGCCTGCAGGCTCGCGCCCGGACTGCCGAAGCCGACCGTCCGGGTTGTGACAGGCGCAGAACGAACGGCACGGCCACAACGGTGACGAGTGCAGCAGCGATCAGCCGGGCGGCCAAGCCACTGGCTCCGGTGGCGTCCGCCAGTACCGGTCCGAGGCCGTTGCCAACACCGAGCGCCACCGCCATGATCAGGCCGCCAGCCAACGCGCGGCCCATGGCCCCGGCGGCCGTGGGCGCGGGTGAGGGTGCGGGTTGTCGTATGTGTAGCTCGGTCATAGCGCTCCTGGTGACGGTAGGGCCGACTCCTGTCGACAACCCCGTGTGCTTTCCAGGCTCGCCCGACCACCAGTCAGGGGCGTCGTGCGCACGGACGACCCCCTATACATCCTTCGGCGCAGTGGACGATAGGGGTCGACTGGTTGTTGGCCACCGGCTCCGGCTCCGGGTCACCCAGAGGCTGAGCGCCCGCGTTCGTACGACTGCCGCTTCACCGCCTGGGCGATCGACGGGGCAATGCGGCTCGGAGGATGGTGCACGCTCTTCAACCACGGAACCGGCAACTCGTACGTGAGGGCGGGGAGCGTGACGGCTGCCAGTGGGCCTACCTCCCGCACGACCTGCCGCCGAAGAGCGCTACGTACTACTACGCCGCGTGGCGCGACGACGGGACCGACCAGATCATCCATGAACTCCTGCGCTGCCAGGTCCGTGAGAAGGCCCGCCGATCAGAGGACCGACCCTGGCGGTCCTGGACACCCAGAGTGTCCACGCGGCTGCCGGGGTCCCCGCCTCCACGACCGGCCGGGACCCGGTGAATCGGGTGCCCGGCCGGAATCGGGCACTGGCCGTGGACGTTCTGGGTCCGGTCATCGCCGTCATCGGCCTCGTCGCCAGCACGCACGACAACGCCGCGGGCATCGCCCTGCTGGAACAGGTCGCCACCGGTGCCTGGTCCGCGACTACGGACACCACCCGGCCCCCTCCGTCTCCCGCGTCTACTGGGCGATGACCCACACCATGACCCGCCGACTCACGGCACGACCACCTCACCTGGAAACCGACATCAACTCACGAACCGCCCTCTGAGAGCCAATCCAGGATCGGCAGGAGGCTGGTGGCCTGTTGTCGATCTTGCTTCGGCAAAGGATCGTTTATGCGAGCCTCTTCCCCGTTCTCGGGTCACGTCTGGCTGAGCGCTGGGGCGGTCTGGGAGGTTCAGAGGGCTTGAGCGGCGCGGCGCGTTCTGTTCTCACGGCGCCGGACCGATCTCTGGTCCTGTGGTACCTGCGGCCCGAGCATAGCGGGCGGCGAGGTCTGCGAATGCGGCGGCCAGTTGGGGTGGGCCGATGACTTCGATATCGGTGTCGAAGCGGCCGATGGTGGCGGCGAGTCCGGTCCATGACCAGGAGCCGAGGGTGAGTCGGCAGTGGTGGGGGCTGATTTCCTCGACGATTCCGTCCTGGGCGAAGGTTGCAACGTTGGCGGTTGGGAGGTGGAGGACGACTTCGCCTTGGCAGGGCCAGTCGGTGGTGGTGCCGTCGTTGCTGCGGAATCGGCTGGTGATGAAGGTGGAGACGTTGCCGCCGGGGAGTTCGCGTGGGGCGAAGCGGGGGCGGGTGGGTGTGCGGGGCCGGATGCGGTCGACGCGGAAGGTGCGCCAGTCCTCGCGGTTGAGGTCCCAGGACACGAGGTACCAGCAATGACGCCAGGTGACCAGATGGTGGGGTTGTACGCGGCGGAGCGTATCGGCTGAGGTGCCCGGGCCCGGGTCCGGGGTGTAGTCGAAGCGCAGTTCCTCGCGGGCGTGGATGGCACGGCTCAGGTCCACCAGGACCTGAGTGTCGACCTGAGGGGTGCCGCGGGCCGCGGGCGGTTCGACGGCTGTGATGCGCAACAGGCACGTCCGCTACGAGAACGGCCGCTACCTGGACGGCTGGTACAAGCGGCTGCGCGACGCCTACATCGCGGATGGCCGACCTCGGGGTCACCACCGACCTCGACGGCCAGGAGTTCCTGGAGGCGATGGCCCGCTCCAAGAGCGTCGATCCGTCGGCGCACCCCGCTCGGTGACACGCTGACGACTCGCGTACCAGTCGCCGATATTTTGCGCGACCGTCACCTCAGCCCACTTTCCTTTAGCCCGGGTCCTCTTGAATACTCCCGTTGCCCCTCTACGTGGACGGACATCACCGAAGCAACAGGAGGACCCCACACCCATGACCGAAATCAATCGGCGCCGATTCCTCCAAATCGCCGGGGCTACCGCGGGGTTCGCCGCCCTCTCCGGCTCCATCGACCACGCCGCCGCTATCCCCGCGGCGCGCCGCAGCGGAACCGTCCAGGACATCGAGCACATCGTCGTCCTCATGCAGGAAAACCGTTCCTTCGACCATTACTTCGGGTCGATGAAGGGGATCCGGGGCTTCGGAGACCCCCGCCCGGTGACACTCCCCAACGGCAAACCGGTATGGCACCAGGCGAGCGGCGGCAAGGAGACGCTGCCCTACCACCCGGACGCCGACAACCTGGGCATGCAATTCATCGCGGGTCTCGACCACGACTGGGCCGGCGGCCACAGCGCGTTCAACAACGGCAGGTACGACAACTGGATCCCAGCCAAAGGCACCGGCACCATGGCGTATCTGACGCGGGACGACATCCCGTTCCACTACGCTCTCGCCGACAGATTCACGATCTGCGACGACTACCACTGCTCATTCATGGGCGCGACCGACCCGAACCGTTACTACATGCTCTCCGGCCACGTCGGCAACGACGGCACCGGCGGCGGCCCGGTCCTTGGCAACCAGGAGGCGGGCTACGGCTGGACGACGTATGCCGAGCGCCTGGAGAAGGCGGGCGTCTCCTGGAAGGTGTACCAGGACATCGGCGACGGCCTCGACGCGGCCGGCGGATGGGGCTGGATCAACGATGCGTACCGTGGCAACTACGGCGACAACTCCCTGCTGTACTTCAACAACTACCGCAGCGCCAAGCCCGGCGACCCCCTGTACGAAAAAGCCCGCACCGGCACCAACGCCAAGGCAGGAGAAGGATACTTCGACATTCTCAGAGCCGATGTCAAGGCCGGACAGCTGCCGCAGATCTCCTGGATCGCCGCCCCCGAAGCATTCTCCGAACACCCCAACTGGCCTGCCAACTACGGTGCTTGGTATATCTCGCAAGTTCTCGAAGCGCTCACGTCGAACCCCGATGTATGGAGCAAGACCGCTCTGTTCATCACATATGACGAGAACGACGGCTACTTCGACCACATCGTGCCGCCCTATCCGCCGGCCTCCGCGAGCCAGGGCCTGTCCACCGTCGACACCACGCTGGACCACTACAAGGGCAGCATCGGATATGCCGCAGGCCCCTACGGACTCGGGCAGCGCGTCCCGATGATTGTCGTCTCGCCGTGGTCCACCGGCGGGTACGTCTGCTCGGAGACCTTCGATCACACCTCGATCCTGCGGTTCATGGAGCGGCGGTTCGGGGTGAAGGAGACCAATATCTCGCCGTGGCGGCGTGCTATCTGCGGCGACCTGACGTCCGCCTTCGACTTCTCCCTCAAGGTCACGGACCCGGCGGGCCTGCCGGACACCGCAGGCTACGTCCCACCGGACCGTGACCGCCACAGCAGTTACGTGCCGAAGCCGCCCGTGCAGGGCGCCCTGCCCCGGCAAGAGGCCGGGGCGCGGCCGAGTCGCCCGCTCGCGTACGTGCCCTACGTCGACGGGGCCGCGGACCTCACAACCGGCAAGTACAAGCTGACGTTCAGCGCAGGAGACCGGACTGGTGCCGCCTTCCAGGTACGCTCACAGAAGCGCACCGACGGCCCGTGGACATACACGGCGGCAGCCGGACAGCCGGTCTCCGACAGCTGGAACTCGATTTACTCCGGTGGCAGTTACGACCTCACGGTCCATGGCCCGAACGGCTTCCTGCGTACCTTCAAGGGCAACAACAAGGTTGCCGAGCCGGAGGTGATGGCTCGCCACGACGCCGGCACCGGCAACCTGAAGCTCACCCTGGCCAACCCGTCGGCCGCCGACGCACATCTCACCGTGATCAACGCCTACGGCGGCGGGCCCCAAACCTACACAGTCCGTGCCGGTGCCACGGTGGAGCAGAGTATCGACCTGCGCGCCACCAAGCGCTGGTACGACCTGACGATCGTCGTCGAGGGTAGCGCCGGATACCTGCGGCGCCTGGCCGGACACGTCGAGAACGGCCGGACCGGCGTGAGCGACCCGGGCATCGCGACCGTGTGAGATCCGCCCCCACCAGCCGGGCGGGCCACCCGTTGTGGGAGACTGCCCGGCCGGACCGTCAGGTTGCCGCGGACCCGGGGATGAATGCGGAGATGCTGCGGAACTGGATCCGGGCGGCCGGTTCCATATACGACCTGCTCAGCAGCCACATCCAGGACGCCTACGCCGCACACGCCTTCGGAGCGGCAGCCCGTTGCCCGCTCTCGCTGCGCCCACTGCCCTGGGAGGAGTGGGCCCGCGGTGGCGCCTCAGTAGCCATCCAGGCCCTCTTCCCGCAACCCGCGGGCACCACCGCGACTAGCACCGGCTGACCGGCCGGGCATATCGCCGTACCCGCACACAACCACCGTGTACGGCTCCCTGGCCGCCGCCCTCTTCTGCTGGCAAGCACTGACGAAGGCGCCGACCAGGGAGCACATCCGCTCCACACGCACCCTCATTTAAGGAAATGCGACATGAGCGCACGCAGAGCCGAGCTTAGACGGGGCTTCCTCACCGGATACTTGCTCGTGGCCGCCGGAGCCGTCCTGACGACGGCCTGCAGCACCGACCCGACCGGCGACTCCGCCTCCGGCGCGAAGACCACCCTCAACGTCTGGTGCCACGCCTACGGCGAGGCCGGCACCCAGCAGGCCGCGCTCCGCTACGCCAAGGCGCTCACCAAGCCAACCCGGACATAGCCGTCAAGGTGACATGGGTTCCCGGCGACTACGCGGGCAAGCTGAACGCGACCCTGCTGAGCGAGAGCCTCGCCCACCGAGGCCAGATCGCCGCGCTGGACGACGTGTACGACAGCACCAGGAGCGACTTCAACACCCCCGCCATCGAGTCCGTCACCGTCGGCGGCAAGCTCTACGGCGTCACGCCGGACGACTCGACGGCTTCGGATGGCTCGGCCTCTACCGCCGGGTCGCGCTGCCGAGCTCCGGAGCGATGCTCGCCTCGCTCGGCGCGATGTCCTTCATCGAGAGCTGGAACTCCTTCCTGTGGCCGCTGGTCATCGGCCAGGACCCCTCCGCCTGGACCGCGCAGATCGCCCTGTCCACCTTCCTGACCTCCCAGACCATCAACCTGCCCGGACTCTTCGCCGGCGCCGTCGTCACCATCACCCCCCTGATCGTCATGTTCCTCGTCGCCCAGCGCCACATCGTCGAAGGCATCCCCACCAGCGGCCTCAAGGGCTGAACCCACTGCACCTCACCGTCCCACACCACGCACAAGGCAGGCACACCTCCCCCACCCGCAAGGAGCCTCTCCGTGACACCTCGCATCACCCTGCTCCGACGCGCGACCGCGGCCCTCGCCACGTCGTCCGCGCTCCTGCTCTGCACCCTCGTCCCCACCGCCGCCGCGGACACGGGGACGGCACCGCCGCCCCCGGCCCTCACCGGCGCACGGCTCGCCGCCTCATGGACCGGCCCACTGTCCACCCGGGACCGCTACGTCGTCGACGCCGACGGCGACCGGTTCAAGCTCAAGTCCGGCAACTGGGCCGGCGCCCAGGGCACCTGGCAGGGCAGCGGCGACGTCAACGACGTGGCGAACCACCAGGCGCGGCAGATGTCGCACAACATCCCGCTCGGCCTCGACCGGAAGCCGATGGCCCAGATCCTGGCCGACTTCCACGCCCTGGGCCTGAACAGCATCCGGCTGCCGTTCGCCAACGCACTCATCCACGACACGAGCGCCGTCCCGGACTCGGCTGTCGCCGCCAACCCGCAGCTCAAGGGTAAGACCCCGTTGCAGGTGCTCGACGCCGTCGTCGGCGCCCTGAGCGCGGACGGCTTCGCCGTCATCCTCAACAACCACACCACCAGCTACCGCTTCTGCTGCGGCCTGGACGGCAACGAGCGGTGGAACAGCGGCCAGTCGACCCAACAGTGGATCGACGACTGGGTGTTCCTGGCGAAGCGCTACCAGAGCAACAAGCGGGTCGTCGGAGCCGATCTGCGCAACGAGGTCCGCCGCGACACCTGGAACGACCCCAACTGGGGCTGGGGCAACGACCACGACCTCAACAAGGCCCTGGAAGAAGCCGGCAACAAAATCCTGCGAGCCAACCCGGACATGCTCGTCATCATGGAGGGCATCAACTGGCAGGGCATACCGACCGACTTGACCCCCCACGGCCACCCGACACTCGCCCCGGTCGCCACCCTGTCCAATACCTTGATCCGCTCCGACAAACTCGTCTACGCGGCCCACTTCTACGGCTACACCGGCCCGAACCACACCGGTGCCACCGGAACGGGCGAGACGCACGACCCGCGCTACGAGGAATTCACCCCCGCACAGCTCGCCCAGGTCGTCGACGACCAGGCCCTGTTCGTGACCCGGTCCGGCCAGCACTTCACCGCACCCGTGTGGATCAGCGAGTTCGGCGCCGCCGGCCGCGGCGGCATCTACGCCAAGGAACGTGCCTGGTTCGCCAACTTCACCGACATCCTGGTGAAGAACGACACCGACTTCGCCATCTGGCCCCTGGTCGGCTGGGCCGACACGAACGGCACACCGCAGGACAACTGGGCCATGGTCAACTACAGCGCGGACGGCGCACGGCTCGGTGTCATGGACGCCGGCGACTGGCGCGCCACCGACTGGAACAAGCTCGTCAACGCCCCCGGCAAGACCGGCCGGATCGCCCCCGCACCCCGCTGGAACATGCTCAACCTGGACTATGCCGACTACAACGTCTCCGCCACCATGCTGGCGAAGCCGGACTGGTCCCCGGGCAACCGCAAGGGCAACTGCCCGGACAGCCAGCGTCTCGTCGGCCTCGGCCGCAGCGACAGCCGCGGCCTGTGCACCGACTCCGGTCAGCCCGCGAAGGCGAACAGCTCCTGGACCGTCGTCACCGACGACCGGTACGTCACCGGGGGCGACTGGGCGAGCGGCTACGACAAACTCCAGTGCCCCGACAACGGCTTCGCGGTCGGCTACAGCGTACGCAGTAACGCCATGACGGCACTGCTGTGCGCCCCCGCGAACGCGGCCCTGCCCACCACGGGCCGCGTGCTCTGGTTCGATCACGGTGACAACCGGCCCGCCACGGGAGGCTCGACCGCCAGCGACTGGGCACCCGGCTACTACAAGGGCCAGTGCGCCGACAACGAGTACCTCGCCGGCGTCGCCGACACCTGGAAGTGGAACCACGGAGGCGTCCCCGACGCCCTGCTCTGCCGCCCGCTCGCCTGACCCTGCCATCCGCGCCCAGGAGCCCGAGACCTCCGTCCCCCGGAACCCCACCCGGCCCGGTGAGTTCCGGCGGGATGGAGGTCTCGACGGCCCCGTCCAGGACCGACGCCCGCCCGGAGAAACCCATGCACAGCAGACAACGCCTGACCGAACAACGCCTGAAACGGGTACTCGAAGAGCGGATTCGGCCGTCCGTGCATGCCCGGACCGTCCCGCTCCGGGCCGGGATCTGGGACTCCCCCGGCGAGCCAGTACCTGCCGCCACCGGCCTGGCCGCACCGTACCGGCCGGTCCGGGTCGGACACCGCTGGGGACCGGCCTGGTCGACCAGCTGGTTCAGAATCACCGGCCGGGTTCCCGAGGAATGGGCCGGCCAACGTGTCGAAGCCGTCCTCGACCTCGGCTTCGACGTCACCGGCGCCGACTTCTCCACCGAGGGCCTGATCCACCGGCCCGACGGAACCGTGCTCAAGGCGCTCAACCCCCGCAACATCTGTATGCCGGTCGCCGACCCGGCACAAGCCGGCGACCGTCCTCGCTACCGGCGTCCAGGCGGGCCTGGAGTCCGGGGCGGCCCAGGCCGATGTCACGGGGAAGGAAGCGCACGGGCAGGCCGCGTTCGGCCACGGTGAGCAGCCCGCCGGGGCGCAGGGAGGCGACGAGGGAGGTCAATGCCGCCTGTTGGTCGCCGAGATGATGGACGGCGTTGGCGGACCCGATCAGATCGGCTGTGCCGAGCCCGCCGAACTCGTCAGAGAGGTGGGCCAGTTGGGCGGTGATGCGGCCGGGCGAGCACGTACGGGCGCGTTCCAGCAGGGCAGGCGACTGGTCGACGGCGACCACCTCGGCGTCCGGGAAGGCATCGGCAGCAAACCGGCCATCACGCCCGGCGCGCTGCCGATGTCGAGTACGCGCCTCGCGGCAACGCCGCCCAGCAAGTCGGCCTGATCACGGGGCCGCCTTCCAGCCGCACGTCGTAGCCGGGCTCGACATGTTCCACCCGGCCCCGGACGACGTCGACTCCGTAGCGGTCGATCTCGGCCCGCCCCAGGTCGAGCAGGGTCGCCGGGGACAGGCCGTCACGGGACAGGAACCCGTGCATGTACGCGGCGGGCGCGTTACGCGGCTCGCCCGCATCGATCACCACCACCCTGCGACGGGCCCGCCCCAGCAGAAGCGCGGCACTCAGTCCGGATGCTCCGGCACCGACCACCGCCACGTCATGGACCTCGTCGCCAGTCGGCGCCGCGCCGCCGTCGCGTGTATTCATCGTCGTCTTGATCACTGCGATCACCTCCGGCCCCCAACGTCCAGCGCCGCACCACGAGCAACTTCAGTTGCCATTTCCGGGACGGCCGGATCAGAGGGGGCTCGTGGACGAGCAGTCCCCCGTCGCCGCCACGCTCGCCCAGACCGGCGCGCGACGCCGCCGGATCCGTACGCGACGTCGTGTGGCTTTGCCTTGCCCGCCCTGGCCGAGACCGCGTGGAGGAGTTCGTGGCCAGTGGACCGTAGAGTCTCACGCATGCATGCAGAACGTCCTCCCGAGCCCAGCGCCCTCCTGATCAACGGCACTGTCGGCGTTGGCAAGACATCAGTGGCCGAAGGCGTGGGCGACCTTCTCGCCGCCGCTGAGATACCCAACGCCGTCATCGACCTCGACTGGCTGAGGCAGTCTTGGCCAACGCCATCAGGAGACCGCTTCAACTTCGGCATGATGCTGCGGAATCTGCGCAGCATCGCCGTTAACTACCTCGCTGCGGGGGCAGTTCGGCTGGTCCTCGCCGGTGTGATCGAGGACCCGGAGGACCGGAAGCTGTGCAGCGATGCGATCGGTGTCGACCTTTCGGTGTGCCGACTCCATGCCGATTTGCCCGTCATCCATCAGCGACTCATGCGGCGCCACGAGAACGAGCCCGAAGCGTTGCGATGGCACCTGGCCAGGGCCGGCGAATTGACCGCGATCCTCGAACAAGCGGCAGTCGATGACTTCACCGTCGATGCCGCCACGCGCCCGGTCGGTCAGGTCGCCGCCGAGGTGACCAGCAAGGCGGGCTGGCTGTGACACCATTCATGCCTGCGTCGGATCAAGGGCGAAGCGTCCGGGGCGGGCGGCGCGAACACAGGTGGTCGCATTCAGCTGTTCAGCGCGGCCAGGTACGCCGCCCCTCACCACTGGCGCCAACGTCTACCCACGTCGCCGGCTGCCTCGGCACGCTCGCCGGGTACGCCGCCATCGGCTGGACGACCCGCCTCATCGGGCTCGAGGAGTACCCAGTGGCCCTCGTGCAGGGTGGGGTACCGTTCCTGTGAGAGTTCACAGTCCGGGCAGTCGGGTGGCCATCGTCGACCGGCTCACTTTCAACGGCACCATCATCGAGACCGGCACCGACTCATACCGCCTCGCCAGCACCCGAGCCCGAGCTGAAGAACCCGCCAAGGCGGGCTGACACCTGCCGTCTCACACTGGGCGGTGGAACCATCACCTACTCACCAGCGCGGGCCACGAGTAGCGGCTGGAAGAAGCCGGTCTCCTGCGGCATCCGCCATCCGGGGTCGACAAGCCCGGCCTCGGCTGCGAGGCCGGCCAGCCGGTCCCGGCCGATTGCCCAGTAGGTGGTCCGGCGGACCTGGACGCGCCATTCTCCGCCTGCCGGAAGGAGTTGGAAGTGCTCCAAGTCGTAGTGCTCGCCGTCGTCATGCCAGTGCCAGAGCTGGAAGGTGACGGTTCGTTCCTCGCCGTCGGTGCAGTCGGCGATCCGGTGGACTTGTAGAGGCGTCGACCCCGGGCGCTCGTGCAGTAGGTCGTCGTAGGGACGCGTGCTGACCAGCAGGAGGCCGGCGGGTCGCAGCACGCGACGCATCTCGGCCAGAGCGGCGTGCACATCCTGCTCAGTCAACAGATGAGGCAGCGAGTTGTCAGCGCAGACGACGGTGTCGAACCGACTATCGGGAAACGGGAGGCGTCGCATATCGGCGGCGGCCGTGCGCAGGCTCAGGCTCCGGCGGGCGGCCTCACGGGCAGCGCGGGCGGCGGCGCGGGGGCTGATGTCGGTCCCGGTGACGCGGTGCCCGCGCAGCGCCAAGCCGATGGCCTGCGTGCCAATGCCGCAGGAACAGTCGAGCACCGCCGCACGATCCTGGCCGATCAGGGCGTCCAGGGCGTCCCCCTGCCGACGGATGCTCGCGTCCCAGTCTGAATAGATCAGGTGGTAGTCGTCGGCCAGTTCGTCGTAGAAGTGCGCCACTGATGTCTCGGGCATGGCCCGAGATTATCGTGCCTGATTCTCCGGAGGTCGGTCATCCCTGTGATCGGCGCGAACGCTCTCGTTGACGACAGCGCCGTCATTTCCCGGGAACCTCGTCGAGCGTGCAGATCGACAACTCCTGTTGAAGCTCATCGACAAACGCCGCTGCTGAACGTGAACGAAGCCACGGGGCCGTATGCCCTGTCGCCCACCACCTCGTCTGCCCCTACCCCACCGCCGACGCCCGCTGGCCGTGGCAGTACCCCAGTGCACACCGCTCGTCGGGCGTCACAGCAGCACCGCCCCGACGACGACCGCCGCCACGCCGAGGAGCAGCGCCACGATGCCGCAGGTGATGTCGAGTGCGCCGGAACGGTCGTCGGCCGCGAGGTTCGGGGTGAAGACGGCGGGGTCGTCGGGGTCGTAGTGGATCGTGACGTTGCGGCCGTAGGAGTTCGTGAGGTCGGGCAGCTGGTCGGTGCAGTAGGCGGTGACGGTCGTGCCCTCGTGGGTGGTGAAGGCGATGACCGGCGTGTGGCTGGTCCAGGTGCCGCCCTCGCTGTCGGTGCCGGTGTCCGTGAGCACGGCGATGACGCGGCCGGGAACAGGAGGTTGCGAGGTCAGCGCGTCGGTACGGCGGTTCACCGCGCGTGCGTTCTGGGGCATGTACCACGCGCCGGACAGAGTCCAGGGCACGCCGAAGCCGATCAGGGCCCATGGCCAGCCCCGGTCGATCGCAGCGAAGACCACCAGTCCGACGTAGATCAGGAAGAGCGCGAAGTTCGGCCACCCGAGGCCGCGTCGGCCTGCCTGGAGGTCGCCGAGGAACCTGTAGGCGTGCGGTCTCCCGCGCGGGTAGCGGACACCGACTTCCCGGCCTGTCCAGGCCGCCGTGATCCTCTCCCCGTGGTCACGGTCGTTCGTCACGGTGAACTCCTCACCGCTGGAGGGGTCCTGGAAGGAGACGACCACGGGTATCCCGTCGCGCTGGGAGCTTCCGTGCCTGGGCTCCCGGACCTGCTCGATCCGCCCCAGGACCCGGACCGCCCGCTGCGCGGAGGTCATCCCGGCCAGCGACCGGACGTACCCGACCAGCGCGACGGTGCCGAACACCACGCACCACAGCGCCAGATATCCCTGCAGACCCATGCGGCTTCCCCTTTTCTTCCTTTTCCTCAGTGAGATGCAGCCGGCGCGGCGTCCGTCAGCGTGCCGGGGCGCGCCGAACCACCTTGCCGTCCCCGTCCGCCTCCAGCGAGGCCGTTCCCTCGGTTCCCGTCGCACCGACCCGGATGGTGAGGGAACCGGTGAGGCGTTCGACGGTGAGCTGCCAGGTCTGCGGGGAACCGACGCCCAGGCTGCTCTTCGCTTCCTCGACGAGGGCGGGGAAGCGGTCGTACGGCAGGGAGTCCGGGTCGAACGTCGGGGCCTGCGAGCCTGTGGGCGCGTACACCACCGACAGCAGCCGATCCTGTACGACGACGGTGAGTGCCGCGCGCGCGTCCGTGCCCTTGGTGAGCGAGCCGACGGCCTTGCGCAGCTCGCCCTTGTCGAGGAACGACTGGTTCGGGCCGAGGGTGACCGTGCCGGAGGCCGACGACACCACCGTGGTCGACGAGGAGGAAGAGACGGAGGCCGACGGCTGCGCGGAGGACGGCGGCCGTGCGGAGGCGCCCTCGTCGAACAGGTCGGCGCGGAACAGCAGGACCACACCGGCCGCGGCAAGCAGCAGGGCCAGCAGCGTGGCGAAGCCGACGGCACAGCCCTCGGCCGGCTCGCTCACCAGGACCGGTCCCGGCGCCGAGTCGAGGCGGGCGCCGGCCACTCGCTCCTCCCACTGAGGCGTCGGCCGCTTCACGATCCTCACCCGCCACGGTCGTTCAGGCGGGTACTCGACCACCACGACGGCGCCCGGCCGGTAGTCGGGCAGGTCCGCGAGATTGATGTCCTGCGTGAACGCGACGCGGTACGCCGGACCATCGTCCGGCGCGATTGTCAGATCGAACCGCACCGCCACGTCGCTGGTCGCCTCGCCCCCGACGGCCTCCACACTCTCGACCACCGCGAGCGCCATGCAGGGCGCGATCGCCGCCTCCCGGGCACGCCTCGGCACACCGGCAAGGTAGAAGACCAGGCCGTAGACCGCGGGAAGACCCAGCCCGGTGACGAACAGCGGCACGCTCTCGATGATGCCGCCGACGACGAGAGCGGCCAGCGACGCCCCGATCACACCACCTGTCAGGAGTCCCCGGGCGAGGGCGAGGGGCGTGTTCCGTGCGAGGGGCGCAGAGCCCGTGGTGATCGTCATATGGGTGATTGTGTCGGGCTCGGGTGACGGCCGGTAGATCTCCAAGTGTCTTCCTCCGGGGCTGCTGGGAACGACCCACGCGGGGAGTGGGCGGACCCGGCGCCGGTATCCGAGCCCGGCGCGTCGGCAGGGGCCGGCCCGGCCTCATTTGAGGCCCGAGTGAGCCAGGCCCTCGACGAACTGGCGCTGGGCGATGACGAAAACGACCAGGACCGGCAGGACGATCATGGTGGCGGCCGCCAGTTGGGTGTTCCACATCTCGGCCCCGTAGGAGTCAGTGAACCGGGTGAGGGCCTGCGGCAGCGTGAACAGCTCCGGCGAGGTGAGGTAGACGGTGGGTTCCAGGTACAGATTCCACGAGGTGAGGAACGTCAGGATCCCGACTGCGGACAACGCCGGTTTGGCCAGCGGCAGGAAGATCCGCCACCAGATCGCTGGACGGCCGAGGCCGTCCAGCCGGCCCGCCTCCTCCAACCCGGCCGGAAGGGCGATGAAGAACTGCCGCATGATGAAGGTGGCCAGGACGCACGGTCCGGCCAGCGCGGTGACCAGGATCAGCGGCCAGTGTGTGTTGATCACCCCGGCTTGTTTGAACATCTGGAACAGCGGCACGATCGTCACCTCGCTGGGCACCAGGAGTCCGACCAGCACCACCAGGAAGAGGGTGTTCGAGCCAGGGAAGCGGATCCGGGCGAACGCGTACCCGGCGATGCTGGTGACCAGCAGGGTGATCAGGGTGACCAGGACGGCGATATAGACGCTGTTCGCGTACTGCCGGGCGAACGGCTGGAAGCTGAACGCCTCGGTGTACGCGGACAGCGTGGGGTCGGCGGTCCACAGTGACGGCGGGGACTTGAAGATCTCGGGCAGCGGCTTCACCGAGGCCGCCACCATCCAGACGGTCGGCACCACGAACGTGACCGCCAGGACGCCGAGCACCGTCACCAGGGACGCCCGCCGCAGGACGGCACGCGACTTACTCCTCCCCGCGCCGCCGCCCAGGGCGTGCCGACGCTGACCAACGCCGGCGGCAAGGGCCACACCGAGACGCCGTCCGACAGCACGGCGATCTCCACCCACCGGGCTGCCCTCGTCTGCCGGTTCTCATCACGTCGTTCCATGTCAGGTGTTCTTCGAGTACCGGCCATTCTCCGGGCGGCACCAGTGCCAGCCCTGCCGCGTCCCGCACCGCCTCGTCAACGCCAGATCCGGACGTCAGGGTCGAGGGCAACGCGGGAGCGGGCACCAGGATCGCCGTCGTACTCGCTCAGTGGACCGCAGCACCATAGGCACGAGGACACGGTGGGGCTCTCATCCATGGACGCATGCCTCGCGGGACAGATGAACCGGCTTCCTCACCAGCCCAACGACCGGCCCGACGGTGAGGCACGCGGTTGAGAACCGGGCGGTCACATTGTCGCTGGGCCTCAGGCCGCCTGAGCGGCGTGCCGCGTAGCTGTGGCCTGAGGCCCTGACCGCCGTCGACCAGCACCTCGGCCGGCTGTTCACCAACAAGACCTGACCACACCCCATCGCTGGAGGCCACGTTCCGGCACGGACGGCCACCGCTCACCCGGCCCCCTCGGAACCCACGACGGACCACATGTCAAGCAGCGACTTGCCGACACTTTCCGGCACCCCACCACCACCGCGGGTGAGTAGACGTCAGAAGTTCACCTGCAAGGACTAACTGCCTTTCAACTCCCCAGAATCACAGTTGCTTTGACGGGCACCCAACTACTGCCGGAACGTCGTGAAGGAGCCCTGCACACTCGATCGGCCCACCAAAACCAGGGGTCCCGATTTGCTCGATATGACAGCAATAGGGGCTGTTAGTACGTTCAATCACGCACCGGCTCTCACAGCGGGACTGTCTCTGAGTCCGAGAAGGAGAACAAGCGACATGATCATGACCCGTTCCCACGCGATCGCCACGGCCGTCGCGGCCGCCGCGGCACTGACCGCGACCGGCATCACCTACGCCTCCGCCGTCCCCGCCCCCCAGGCCCAGCCGGCCCCGGCCGCCGTCCCCGCCCAGGCCCTCATGGGCGGGGAAGGCGGCAACACCGGCAAGGGCAACGAGGGCAAGGGCAACGAAGGCAACGAGCGCCGCGGCAACGAGCGCCGCGGCAACGAGCGCGGCGGCAAGCGCCACCACGAGGAGGGCCGCATCCACATCAACGAGCGCGAATACTCCGGCCGCCCCGACGGCTGCATCACCGTCATCAGCGGCCTGGGCGCCAAGAGCTTCAACATCCGCAACGACAGCCGCAACGAAGTCGAGGTCTTCCGCGGAGCCGTGTGCGACAACGGCGCCCCCATCGCCACCGTCGGCCGCTTCAGCTCCGCCAACAACATCCGCCCCGGCAAGGACGAGGACGAGGACTTCGACAAGGGCGAGCACCACGACAACAAGCACCACGACAAGAAGCACCACGAGAAGATGGACGACGGCGTCAAGGTCAAGCACGGAGTCGTCGCCAGCTTCCGCGTCATCAAGCGCCACCACGGCGAGGGCGGCGAATTCGGCGAAGGCGGCGAATTCGGCGAGGGCGGCGACTACTAAAACCACCAACCACCCCACACACACCGGCAGAATCCCGGCCCGCCGTAATCGGGCCGGGATTCCCGCCTGACCACCCAACAATATCCCCTCCCCGAACATCCAGCCCAGGATCACAGAAACGCACACAACCCATAACCAAGCCACAGACAACACCCCAACAAACCCAAACCCACCATCCTCGACAACGTCAGCACCTGATAGCAGGGGCTCCGACGAACGAGGGCCGGTCCATCGCCGCCCTGACCCGTGAGCACGAGGTCAGCCGGGGCGCCATTCGTACCGCCGTCGCCGACCTCATGCCCGAGCACACCGCCGCCGACCGCGAGGATGCCCCGGCCCCGGAGCTGCCGGCCACCCTCGACGTGCCGGGCAAGGCCGCCGACTTCCTCCGCACCGCCGAGCTGGAGCCCGCGGAGCGCGCCGCCCTCGACCGCGGCCCTCACCCCAGCCGGGGAGCGAGCGTTCTCAGTGCCAACGGCCGTATCGCAGTACCAGCCCGTGCCGGTCACGTACGGGCGAGCGTCGCTGCCTCCGCCGCGTAGACGGTCAGGCATAGCGCGACGTCCTCGGTAAGGGCCCCGCGGCCGACCGCGACCTGCTGGGCAGGCGTGAGCCGGGCCCCGGCACCACGGTCTCCGCCGCGCGCAGCGGCAGCTCGTCGACCCGTCCCAGGTACTGGAGCCGGGCCGCGGCCATCACGCCGTCGGGCCAGGGAACTACCGCCCCTTCGATGAGCTGGTGGGCCTGGTTGACCATGCGGTCCAGTCGGCCCGGTCGCAGAACCACCCTCCGGCGAACGGGTTCCAGAAGAGCACGTGTGTGCTGCTCAGGCCGATGCAGAGCGCCACTTCCGGGTCGGTCACGTACCGGTCCGGCCAGGTGAACCCGCTCGTAGATCCGGCATCCGGGCCGAGCACGGCCACCACCGCACGCAGGCAGGCATGCGTCGCCGTAGTAACGGCCACACAAGCACGGCTGCCAGCGCCGTCCCGAGCCTCCTCGCCTTCACTCGGATCGCAGATCGACCGGACCAAGTCCGAACGCCCCAAGAATCCTGAAGTTACGTCACCAGCTCGAAGAACACCCCCAAGGAGACAGAACACCCTGGCCACGGTGGGCAAGGACCCAGCAGGGCTCAGGGGAACTCGCGGGATGTCGCACAGTACCTGGGCTGGGCCTGATCAAGCCCACTCCCGACGAGGTCACGCTGCGGGTTTGGCGCCTGCTGGTGAACCCGCACCGCACTCCCCTGCCCTGACCGTGTTCCTGCCAGGCGTGCCTACGCCCCCGCGTGGACGTACGCCGCAGATGTGCGGCCTCTCCGGGATACGGCGCCGCAACTGGCGGACGGTGTCGTGCAGGGTGCGCGCGACACCGGGGCTGTCGGGAGCAGTCGTACGGCGATAGAAGTCCCGCGTCATGTGGTCCGCGTGCGTGCTGTCGATCTTCCACAGCGTGCCGACCGCCGTCGGGAAGCCCGCCAGCAGGAACGAACTCGTGATGTGAATGGCCTCGTCCACGAGGCGTTCGGCGGTGCGTGCGGTGCGTGCGGTGCGTGCGGTGCCGCAGGCTGCGAGAAAGGCGAGCCGTGCCGAACGCGGGCGGACCCGGCAGATCTCCAGGACCGAGACCGGCTCGCCGCTGGGCAGATACAGCAGGGCGCCGGAGGGCTCCGCCGGGTTCGTCGCCGCGTGGCAGCCGAAATGGGCCCACGAGGCGTCATGCAGGGCGGCGAGCACGGCCTCGCGAGTGGCGGCCGGGCCGATCAACGGCGCCTGTGCGCCGAGGAGTTCGGCCGCGTGGGCCGCTGCTGCCGCCATACCGGGGAGATCGTCCTCGGACGCGGCGACCAGCAGGGTACTGCCGTGGTCGGCCGTGTCGCGCTGCCGGGCGCGTGCTGGCGCGTACGCAAGGGTCTGCAGGCCGGGGGCGTACGACGACACCACAGCGTCGAGGGCGGCACCGCAGCCGTCCTCGACACAGTCGAGCGCCGTGCACTCGGCCGCATGCAGCGGCAGGGCGCTGAATGAGCCGGTCGGCACCCACCAGATGCAGGGCCGCGCCTCGTGGCGCGGGACGGGTTCCACCGCCCCGACGGACTCCAGGACCGGGCGCACGATCCTGTGCCAGGTCCACGCCAGCGTCTCTCGGACCTCCTTGCCCGCGGCCACGAGTTGCAGCGGGGAGGGGCGGGACGTGCCCTGCGCGTTGATGGCGTCGACGGCGTCACGCAGTCGGCGCGCCGCGTCGGTGATCTCGTCGGCCTCGGGATCAAGGCGCAGGGCGGTGACCGACCGCTGGGTGATGACGAGGGCGTGGCAGTAGCGCTTGCCGTGGTTGAGGACGACGACGGGGCCTTCGGCCGCGAGCGCCTTGGACTCCTCTGCGGTCAGCGGCCGCAGGAAGCCCTCGAAGCCCGGCTGCGTGCGGATGCTCGGCGGACGTCTGGTCGCTGCCGCGGTCGGTGATCCCGGCCATCGCCTCGACGGCCGCTTCGAGATGCGCCAGTGCCAGATCGGTCCGCGGCTCCCTACGGCCGAGCGCGTCGGCCGCCGCGGCGATCTCGCCGTGGGCGCGCATCCACACGGGAAGGGCGGGGTTGTCCCAGCCCTCGGGGGCCGCGTGGCCGGCGAGGCGGGAACGGAGGTGGTCGAAGACGGCTGAGAACGGACCGAACGGGCCGCTGTCCGCCGGTGCCGGTTCGGGGGCGCCGTCCGTCCCGGAGACCTCCGGGCGGCGTGCGGGAGCGGGGGCGTCCGTGGTGGACACTTCCGGGAGCCGATCCCGGCCGATGAGGTCGACGACCGGGCTGATCATGCCGGCCATGTCGATCGGCGAGCCGTCCGGCCTTGCCTCTCTCAGGACGCCCTCCAGGCCCTGCGCCTCGGCGAGCAGCGCCTGCGACCGCTCCGGCTCGCTGGTGCGTAGGGTGGCGGCGCGCTGCATCAGGACCCTGGCGAGCGTCATCGTCACCATGGACCGCATCGGATGTCCGGCGGGGCATGTCTCGAACGTCCTACGACATTGTTCGACGACCGTGTCGTCGAGGTCGGGCCGCGGGCCGCCCGGCCCCACGGTTTCGACGAGGTCGACGTAGGCGTCGCCCATCAGGTCGTACCAGGGCGGGTCCTCCCCGTCGGTCGCCCCGGCACGAGTGATCTCCCGTAACCGGTGGGCGATCCGCCGGGCCCGCTCCAACTGCGCGGGCTCATGGCCGAACAGGTAGTTCTGCAGGGCGTTGTGGAACTCCATGCGTGCTGCCAGCACCTCCCGGTCGGTCCGGGTCACCGCCGCGCCGTCGTGGAGGGCCGCCTCTTCGGGAGTCAGCGGGGCGGGGCCGGGCGCCGAGGCGAGCAGAGGGCCGCCCGCAGCCGACGTACGCCGCACGCGACACGGCCCGCGTCCTGCTCGGCGACGCCCGCGCGGCTCGACGGCCAGCCGCGTGCACACCTCCCGTCCGTAGCGGGCGGCGGCGACCAGCCCGTCCGGGTCGGCCTTCGTCTGGAATCGACTCATCCACAAGTCATGTGCGTAGATGGCCAGTTCGACGAAACCCACGTGGTCGTCGGCGTGTACGGAATCGAGAGCGGCGTCCGACCAGGCGAGCGCGCGGTCGAGCGCCGCCGCCCGCTCCTGAGGTGCTCCGTTCACGGCGACGTCGGCATGCACCGAGCACACCAGGTGCGCGAACCGGGCCTCGTGGGACGGGTCGGCGGGGTCGAAGTTCTCCTTCAAGGATTCGGGGAGTCCGGCCTCCTCGGGGAGGCGCGGACACAGGAAGCCGAAGGCGGCGACCCCGACCCCCGCGTTCTGTGCGGCCTCCGGGTCCTCGGCGCCCTGGTGACGGCCCCGGAACGTCCAGAACACGGCGGCCACCGCTTCGAGATCGATCGAACCCTCGGGCGACGGTGCCACCTCACCCGACAAAGCCGGCGCGTCGGCCACCGCCTCCTGATCGCGCAGAGGCGCTGCATCGCCGGAGCGGTGCGCCGCGGTCAGGCGTTCGACCCCTCGTTCCCGAAGCTCGGACATCGCCGCCTACAGCAGGCTGATCGGCTGTCAGGAAACAGTGGATATCAGGACTTCGAGGGAGGCCGAGGTGGGAGACGGGGCGAAGGCGCGCGGTGTGTACGAGGACGCCGTGGAATACCTGTGCCGCAACATCGAGGAGCTGCGCCCGCTCGTCTCCTCCGCCGTCTGGGAGTCGGCCTTCCCGGTCGTACGGGATGCCGATCCGGCAGGTGCCGAGTGGCGGGACGCCATGCGCGCGCTGCACAACGCGGTCGAGTCGGCCGGCGTTCCGAACGGGCTCGGTCTGCCCGCCACCATGGGCGTCGGCGACTGACCCAGCTCCCCCACCCCGCAGTCGGTGGGCTGGGTCTGCCCCACGAGCCGCTGCGCCCGGGTCGAACTGCGCGAGGGGGCGGCGACCGCCGCACCGGCCTGTGAGCTGGCCGGAGGGCCGATGCGCTTGGTGGACGGCTGACCGCGGTGGGCCTGCTCATCGAGCTGCAGAAGCGCATCCCCGAGGGCTGGTTCCTGCGGCGGCTGCTGCCCGCCACGCTGTTCGTCGTCGTCGCGGTCGTCGGCGGTGGGGAGTTGGGCCATGCCCACTGGAACGACATCTCCCTCGCGCGCGAACGCCGTCGCCTCGCTCGTGCTCGTCGCGGTGCCGGTGGTGGGGCCGCGTTCGCGGTCCCCTACGCCGCGGCCGCGATCGGCTCTCTTGCGTCCGGGGCCTGGCCGTGGCGGCTGATGCCGGTGGGCCGACGGCTGACCAGGTGGCGGGTACGGCGCTGGGTCGAACCGGACGTGCTGGCCCGGCGGTCCGTGCGGGCCCGCGCCGACGGCCACGCGCTGCGCGCCGACCGGCTCGACGCGCGGGCCGCCCGGGCCAGAACGAGCGGGCGGCCGCAGTCACCGACCTGGTCCCGCGACCGGCTCCGCCTCACCGAGGAGAACGTCGGACGGGAGACCGGCGGCAACGTCGTCAGCGGCTGGACCACCCTCCTGCTCGGTGCGGCCGACCGGCCCCGCGCCGCGCTGGCCGAGACCCGCGACGCCTATGACGCGGCCTGCGAGGCCCTCGCCTGGAGCGCGGCGTTCACGGTTCTCGGCGCCTGGTGGTGGCCCGCGGCCCCCTTCGGCATCCTCCTCGGCCTGGCCTCCTGGCGCTCGCTGCGTCATGCGGTGCAGACGCTGTGCCGTACGACGGAGGCGGCGTTCACGCTGCGCGAGACGGAGCAGCCGAGCGCGCAGCCATGATCTGGACAGTGGCGGTCCGACAGCGACGCCGCCCATGTGCACGGCTTCTCGGCGTCTTTTTCATCCCGGTACTCACCGAGCAGGTCGCCGCCGAACTCGGCATCGGCCGCCCCACGCTGTACCGAGAACTCCGCAAACGCCGCGCCGACTTTCGACACGGCTGACAGCCAACGCCGGGCCGCCGGCCGCCGAGACGGTCTGTCCCGTTCGGCCCATGCCTGACCACCGCTTTCAGGCCGCCGGACGTCTGACCAGCCGACTCGGCAACTCTCCCTGACCGACCGGGGGAATGTTCCTGCAGAACGCAGGAAAGGTTGCACACTCCTGAAGGCGCTACGCGGCTGCGGGGGTGGCGGCCGGCATCCACTGGCCGCCACCGCGGACGCGTAGCGCGATGGACTAAGTGGTGATGTGGACGGGGCCTCCGGTGTGGGAGATCCCGTCGAGGACCGAGGACGGGATACGGAAGACCCGGCCGGGGGCCGCAGGCCAGGCGAGGGTCCGGCGGGCGACGACACGGCCGTCCTGGCGGACCGTCACCTTGGGGAAGCGGACGAACTCGTCCGTCCAGAGCAGGAGTCGGTCGCGGGCCGGAGCCGGATCGCCGGGGCGGAGGATCTGCGGTGCGATCCAGCGGAACGGGGCGTCGGCGATCAGGCGGACCCCCTCGGTCGGCTTGCGCCTGCCGTCCAGGTGGTTGATGACCTGCTGGGCGACGTGCTTGCCGTCGAGGGCTGCCACGTCGGCGGTGTCGACGGGATGGAGCATGTTGCCGACGGCGAAGACTCCGGGTCGGCTGGTCCGCAGCGCGGTGTCCGTGAGGGGGCCGAGGGTGCGTTCGTCGAGGGTGATTCCCGCGGAGCGCACGAGTTCGTGGTCGGGGATCCAGTCGCCGGTGAAGACGACGGTGTCGCATGCGACGGTCCGGCGCTTGCCCGTGTCGAGGTGCTCGATCTCGACGGCCTCGCAGCGGCCCTTGCCCATGATCTGGGTGACACGACTGCGGGTGGCGACCGGAACGCGGAGGATGGTGCGGCCGGCGGCGTTGAAGGCGCCGTAGGACTCTGCCTTCGGGTACTTGCTGATCATGAGCGCGGTGGAGCAGCCGGCTTCGCGGAGGGTCATGGCCGCGGACCAACTGACCAGTTCGCCACCGACGATGACGGCCCGCTTGCCGACGGGCTGATGGTGAAGGTGGACAAGGTTTTGGAGTTGTCCGGTGGTATAGACCCCGTGGGGGCGATCTCCGGGGATGCGGCGTGCGGTGCGGGGCCTTTCGCGGGCGCCGGTCGCCAGGACGATGGCCCGGGCACGGATCTGATAGCGGCCCTCGGGGCTGGTGACGTCAACGGTGTGCTGGTCGGACCAGTCGGTGACCATGGTGCTGGTGCGGATCTCCGCTCCGGACCGTGCGGCCCGGTCTGCCAAGTGGCGGGCGTAGGCGGGGCCGGTCATCACACGGTGCAGGTCTCGCAGGCCGTATCCGGTGTGGTCGCTGTGCCGGGGAATGCCGCCGGCCTGCTTCTCCCGGTCGACGACCAGGATCCGCCCGGCGCCGCGGTCGGCGAGTTCAGCGGCTGCGGTGAGCCCTGCGGGGCCGCCTCCGATGATGAGGACATCGGGCTCGATG
The DNA here is from genome assembly GCF_043083485.1 of Streptomyces sp. NPDC014727. NCBI lineage: Bacteria > Bacillati > Actinomycetota > Actinomycetes > Kitasatosporales > Streptomycetaceae > Streptomyces > Streptomyces sp. NPDC014727. The sequence continues at coordinate 55,126 of NZ_JBIBYR010000030.1, forward strand.
AGGGGCAGCTGGTGGGTCATCGGTTGTCCTTGTGCTGGCTGCAGCAGCCGTCGTTGGTCTGGTGCCGGGTGCGCAGGGCCGCGACGGCCGCGCCGCAGAAGAAGCCCTGGCAGCGGCCGTTCATGGCCCGGGTGCGTCGGCGCAGCCCTTCCAGACTGCGCGCGGGCACCGGGGCGTGGCAGGCGTCGCGGATCTCGCCCTCGGTGACCCGTTCGCAGAAGCAGACGATGGTGCCGTAGGCGGTGTCCTCGGCAATGAGGTCGACGTCCTGGTAGGGGCGTGTGGTGGCTTCGCCGATGTTCGGCATCCGTGGCGGAGCAGGCAGGTTGCTGCGGCTGCGGAGCCCGGGACCGGCTTCCGACAGGAGCCCGGCGACGTGCTCGGCGATGGCGATGCCCGCTGTCAGTCCGGTGGAGCGAATGCCGCCCACGAGGAGGTACCGCTGCTCGGGGGCGGCTTCGATGAGGTAGTCGTCGCGGTCGATCGCGGCGCGCAGTCCGGCGTAGCTGGCGGTGACCTCCTCGGTGAGCAGGCTCGGCATGAGCCGCGCGCCCTTGCTGAGGAGGAAGTCGTAGCCGTCCTCGGACGTGGCGGTGTCGGTGCGGTCGGTGAGGTCCTCCGCGGTGGGGCCGAGCATGACGTTGCCGTAGATCGTCGGGGAGATGAGCACGCCCTTGCCGCGGGAGGAGGGCACCGGCAGGACGATCTTGTCGGCCTTGGGCCGTGCCAGCTTGTCGAACACGAACAGCTCGCCGCGGCGGGGGGTGACCGTGAAGCGGTCGTGGCCGAAGAGCCGGTCGATCGTGTCGGCGCCGAGGCCTGCCGCGTTGACGACCCAGCGGGCTCGCACGTCGCCCTGGGCGGTGTGCAACGTCGTCGCGTCGTCGCCCACGTCGATGCCGGTCACGGCATGTTCGAGCAGGATCGTCGTCCCGCGTTGCCTGGCGTCCGTGGCCAGGGCGAGGTTGGTGGTCCATGTGCAGATGATGGACTCGTCGGGAACGGTCAGGCCGCCGAGCACGCCCTCGCCCAGATCGGGCAGGACCCGGTACACCTCGTCCGCGTCCACGATGCGGCAGTGCTCGTACCCGTTGGCCTCGGCCTTTTCCTTCAGGCCAGGCAGGGCGTCGAGCTCTTCCTGGTTCCAGGCCACCAGCACGGCGCCGGTGTGCTCGACAGGGATGCCGGTGGCTTTGGCGTAGTCGCTCAGCAGGTGGTAGCCGCGAGCCACGAGCCGGGACTCCAGGGTGCCCGGTTTCGCGTCGAAGCCCGTGTGCAGGATGGCGGTGTTGGCCTTGCTGGTTCCGTCTCCGACGTCGTCGCGGGCTTCGAGCAGCGCCACGGAGACGTCGTAGCCGGACAGTTCGCGTGCGATGGCCGAGCCGACAATGCCTCCTCCGATCACCACGATGTCGAAGACCTCGGGGTGAGGACGGTGGGGGGTGGGGGTCATGAGTGGTCTCCCTTGGTGGCACACGCCTCGGCGGCCTGTGCCCATGTGGTGCGGAACTCCTGGGCCCGGTCTTCGGACCAGCGGGGTTCGTAGACGGTCGCCGGCTGCCAGTCGCCGACGGCCTCTTCGAGGCTGATGGCGGGGTCGAGGGCGCAGCGGGCGAGCGCGGCAGCGCCGAGGGGGGTGGCGTGCGCGTTGGGGTAGATGTCGACGGGGAGCTGGGCGATGTCGGCCTGGGCCTGCATGAGGGCGGCGGAGTTGGTCAATCCGCCGTCGACGCGCAGCCGGTTCAGGGGCCGGCCGAGGTCTCGGCCGACAAGGGCCGTCAGCTCGGTGACCTGGGCGGCTATGCCCTGGAGCACGGCCAGGACGAGGTGCTCGCGGCGGGTGGCCAGCGTGATGCCGGTGAGGGAGGCCGTGGCCTCGGAAGCCCACCACGGAGCGGCGAGTCCGGCGAATGCCGGGACGCACATGACGCCGTCGCTGTCCTCCGCGACCACCGCGTCGATTTCGGTGGCGGACCGAAGAAGACCGAGGTCCTGCAGCCAGCGCACGGCCGAGGCCACGGTGTAGACCTGGCCGTCCACGCAATACAGGGTCTGCCCCGCGGCCTGCCAGGCCACCGACGTCGTCAGGCCCGCGCTGGAGCGCACGGGGTCCGATCCTGTGTTCGCCAGCAGGAACGCGCCTGTGCCATAGGTGCACTTGGCCGTACCCTGCTCCAGGCATGCCTCGGCGACCAGAGCGGCCTGCTGGTCGACGATCAGGCCGGCCACGGGCGTCTCCTGCCCGAAGGCGCGCGTGGTGCCGACCACCTCGTCGCTGCCGACGATGCGGGGCAGCCGCTCGTCGCCGAGGGAGAACAGATCAGCGAGACGCCCGTCCCACGCAGCACCGTCCAGGTCGAAGATCAGAGAACGACTGGCGGTGGAGGCGTCGGTGACGAACTCGCCTGTCAGGTGGTGCACGAGCCAGGTGTCGGTAGTGGTCACCACCCCGTCACGGGTGAGGTTGCGGCGCAGCCACGCCATCTTGGGCGCGGAGAAGTAGGGGTCGAGAACGAGACCGGTACGCTGCGCGATCGCCTCGCGGTGCTCGGCCAGCTCGGCACAGATGCTCTCCGCACGGCTGTCCTGCCAGACGATCGCCGGGGACAGCGGCGTTCCCGTGGCTTCGTCCCAGGCCAGGACGGTCTCTCCCTGGTTGGCCAGGGCCACGCCGTCAATGGGCCGGCCGGCCATGCTCACGGCCCGGCGGCCGGCGGCGAGGACGGAATCGAGCAGTTCGTGGGGATTCTGTTCGACACCTCCCCCGGGCAGGTAGGTGGGGCGGATGGTCTCCTCGGCTATGGCGATCGTTCCGTCCTCGGCGTCGACAACGATGGCTTTGGTGCCCGAGGTGCCCTGGTCGATGGCGAGGATCGTGGTCATCGCGGGGCCCCTTCCATGTCGGCCGCGGAGGGTGCGGTGCCGTTGTCCAGGGCGCGGTCGACGTCGGCCATGTCCGGCATGGTCAGGGCGGCGCGGCCGCGCCGGACGAGGAGCGCCGCCAGGTAGACGGCGCCGAGCCCGCACAACACCAGGACGTAGGCCCAGGGGCCGCGGAAGGAAGCGTCCCGGAAGATGAGCAGCTCGTACACCAGCCAGACCGCGGCCAGAAGCAGGACCGGGACCTCCCACCGCCCCAGGGAGAAGCCTTGCGACGGCGGCAGGGAGGAGCGCTTGGCCGCGTACATGGCGACCGTACCGGCGTAGATGACGGCGGGCAGCAGAGTGGCGGCGGAGAACAGCTGGAACAGTGCGTCGGTGGAACGGGAGAAGACCGCGAGGACGATCTGCGCGATGAGCATCATGAACACCGTGGCGTTCAGCGGCGTCGCCGTCCGGGGGTGGATGCGCTTGAGCAGGCGCCATCCGGGGAAGCGCTCGTCCCTGGACATCGCGTAGACCAGGCGGGTTCCGCTGAGGGTGATCACCAGCCCGCAGGAGAAGATCGAGACCACGACGAGGACCAGGAGGATCTTCCCCACCACGGACCCGAGCACGGCGGTGATCACGGTGGCCACCGGGGTGGCCGACTCGGCGGCGCCGTCGACCCGGCCGACGGCGGCGGTCACGGCGACCAGGAAGAGAAAGCCGAGAACACCCAGGGAGAGGACGGCCTGGACCATCGCCTTGGGGATGACGCGGGCGGGGTTCTTGGTCTCCTCCGCCAGGTTTGCCGCCGACTCGAATCCGACGATCGTGAACGCGCCGAGCAGGAACGCCAGGGCGAAGGGGCCGGCGTGGGTTCCGCCGCCCAGACCGTAGTAGCCGCTCTCCGGGATCGTCGCGGTGTCGAACAAGTGGGCGAAGTCGAGCTTGCCGGTGAAGTAGCCCACCGCGAACAGCAGCACCGTCAGCGTGATCATGCCGATGAGCTGCGCTGTCACCGCCGCGCTGTTGACCTTGTGCGTGATACGCGTGGACGCGGCGACCAGCAGGGCCTGCAGCAACACCACGCCGGCCGTGATGACCCAGGCGTTCTGTGTCGTGCCAACGTACTGGAACAGCTCGGGGAGAATCGTGGAGGCGATCGTGTAGTCCACTGCGACCACGACGACCCCGAGGAAGGCGAACGAGATCCAGCCCATGATCCAGCCCCACACGGGCCCGACGATCCGCGACACCCACTGGTAGGAGTAGCCGCTGATCGGGATGCGCGCGGCCAGCGCTCCGAAGACGAGGGCGACGCAGAGCTGGCCGATCACGGAGATCGGCCAGGCCCAGATGCCGCGCGGGCCCGAGGTGGCGAGCACCGAGCCGTAGGCCGTGAAGATCCCTGTCGCGATCGAGACGAACCCGAACGCCACGGAGAACGAGGCGTACCAGCCCAGCTCCCGCGCCATCACCTGGTTCGCCCCGCCCTGCTGTCCCTCAGCCGTTCTTGGCGCCTGAGCATCTGCTTCTGATTTGGCCATGACCTCGTTCCCTGCTTCAGAGTGCCCCGCCGTCGCCGCGGAAGCCAGTGGGTGATCGAAGAACCGAATGCGGTCGGCATCAAGGCCCGCCTCACAGGGATGCGCTGGAGCCTGTCCGTGGGGTTGGCCGCGAGGACGCGCAGTCCGCGCCGCCTCGACGCCGGTCGACAGCCCACTCGTGACCGTTTGTGTGGACTATTGACTGCTGAGAGTGTGGACCCTTGCCCGTTTGCCGTCAAGGCTTCGCACTCCCGACCTGGTGAACGATCGCTGATCACCTGGCGGAAAGCGCTTTGAGCTGCGGAGAAGAACAGAGTTTTGAGGCCGTCGGCGATGCGTTCCGGACGCCACATGAGCCCTAGAATGCAGTCAGGGCTCCACAGAAACAGTCAATCAGAGAGGGCCGCACGTGCTAGCAGCCGAGCGTCACCGCAGGATCGTCGCCGAGATCGCTCGGCTCAAATTCATCACGACGGACGACCTGACCAGCCTGCTGGGCGTCTCGCACGAGACGATCCGCAGAGACCTCGCCCTCCTCGAACGCCGCGGCGAGCTGGCGCGTGTCCACGGAGGGGCCACCGCCGTCCGGTCACCCGTCGGGGAGGAGGCGTCCTTCAACGAACGCAGGGGCGCTTTCCTCGCCGAGAAGCAGGCCATCGGCCGAGCCGCAGCAGCCCTGATCGAACCCAACCAGACGGTCGTCATCGATGTCGGTACCACGGCCCTGGAGGTGGCCCGTGCTCTGCCCGCCGATCACGCCGGCGTCATCGCCACCCCTTCCCTGCTCGTGGCCGCCGAAGTCAGCTCCCGTCCGCAGGTCGAGGTCCTGGTCAGCGGCGGGAGGCTGCGCGGTGGCGACCTGGCCTGCTCCAACGCCCAGGCCGTCGAGTTCTTCGACAATCTGCGCGCGGACGCGGTCTTCCTGGGCTCCGGAGGTATCGCCTCCTACGGACTGACCGATTTCCACCTCGACGAAGTCGCGACGAAGCGCACCATGCTCGCCAACGCGTCCCACCGCTACGTGCTCGCTGATTCCAGCAAGTTCGGACGCACGGCCGCCCACCGCGTCTGCGAACTCGACGGCTTCGACACCCTCATCACCGACATTCCTTGCCCGGACGGCCTGAGAGACGCCCTCGACGCCGCGGGCGACAACATCGTCGTGGCCTGAAGGCGGTACGGCCAACCGCCTCCTTCGGCGCCGGCAGTCCTCCTCGCCTCCGGCACGGCAGGGGTCCTGCCCCTCCGAGGAGCGTCGCGAGGAATCCGGCCGTTTTGCCGCGGTCATGCAGACGATCCGTCCGCGCCCCGCATGGAACCCTCTTGACTCCCTCCGGCCACCACGTCCACAATCACAGACTGAAACGGTCAACTTTCCACATGTTCGGGCAATCGGAGTGGCAGCGCATCATGGCAGGATCGAGACGCCGCCCAACCGGCCTTCCGCAGCCGGAGGCGCCGGTGCAGCAGCGCAGGCGCGCGAGGTCTTCGGCCGTATCGACGTCGGCCTCGCCTCGGTGAGCGCGGTCCACGGCGAGAGTTCCCCTGTCACGATGGTCGTCGAGGTGAGCGCGCTCGCTGCCGCAGACCTTCTCGTCGAGACGAAAGCCGACGCCGTCCCACAGTGAACCCGGCCAACGAAATCACCTCGATCTTCGACCTCGATGGCGTCCTGACCAGCGAGGACACGATGTCCTCACTGGTCAGAGCTCGTCTGGCAGCCCGTCCTCTCCGGTTCGCCGCTGCAATCCCACCGTTCTTGCTCGCCTCGGCAGCACCGCCCGACAGCGCGCTGAAGCCCGCGATGAACCGGGCGATCGTGGCCTTGGCGCTGCGCGGAATGACCCGCAGCCAGTACGAGGAACTGGCAGCCGTGACGGGCCGGATCATGGCAGGCCGGACAGCGGTCAGACAGGCCGTGGCACGGTGCCGATGCGCCCGCGGTCGTGGTCCGACCGTCGTGGCGACAGCCTCGGAGGAGAATCTCGCGCGTGCATTTCTGGACGGCGTCGGATTGCTCGGCATCCCTCTGGCCGCTTCCCGGCTCGACTTCACCCCGCGAGGGCCCCGACTCATCGCCCACAACGTGGGCGAAGCAAAGGTCGACGCCGTCCGGGCGCTGGGGTTCGCCCCGGAGGACGCACTCCTGTACACCGACTCGGCCAGCGACCTCCCGCTCGCCCGTATCGCCCGCCGGACCGTCACTGTCAACGCCGCCCGCCGCTCGATCGCGAAGCTCACCGACGCCTCGGCAGACATCCGTCACGAGCGCTGGCGCTGAGGCGGGCACAAACTGTCCCAGGTGTCCCTTTCCATGACCATCACTGCCGCATCACGCAGTGAGACGCCGAGCCGATGTCCGCCGTCGTACAGGCCGGTGGCTGCAGGGAACACCGTCGGACCGGCACCGGCACGTGCCCCGATTCAGGCAGTCTCTGCGGGCCCAAGGCTTCCAGAGCGGTGTCCGCGTAGGAGCGGAGGTGGCCGGTTCGCCAGGTCCCCAGGGCGGCCTCGGTGACCAGGCCGGTGGGCTTGCAGGCAGTGTCGGGCAGGGCGGCCACACGGCACAGGTCGACGGCCCACGGGTCGAAACGTCTGTGGTGACAGGGGGTCGCCTCAAGCGCCGCAGGGCTGTGGCCACGCGGTACGACAAGCTCGCGGTCCTCTACGAAGCGACCGCGCTGGTCGCAGCCATCAACGAGTGGCCGTGACCAGCGTCTTCCCACTCGTACCGGAGCGGCGTCAGCGGTGGCCCAGCACGTTGACCACACGGCCGTTGGGGTCTCGGACGAAGAACCGCCGCACGCCCCACTCCTCGTCCTGCAAGGGGTGGACGATCTCCGCGCCCCTGCTCTGCATGGCCGCATAGGCCGCGTCCACGTCGTCCACTTCGACACTCAAGTCGGGGGTGACCGAGGCAGCCTTGTCGCTGGTCATGAAGCTGACCTGCGCCGCCGGACTGGACGGGGAGGCGAGCGTCATGATCCAGCCGTGGTTCATGACTTCCTCGAAGCCCAGCAGGCCGTAGAACTCCCGGCTCTCCTGCGCAGCCTCTGACTGAATGTTGGGCACGACACGGCGAACTGCCATCGACGACTCCAGATGAGAACAGACATGCCTCCGAGACCCTCCACAAGTACTACGTCACGCCCACCGCCGCACACACTTTCGCAACAGGCCCTAGCTTGGCTCTGTCGGGGATCGTGACGGTCGAGGTCAGCTTCCGAGGGTTCGCCAGGACTTCGACCGGGGGATGTCGTGCTGGTCCAGGAAGGTCTGGAAGGCGGTCGGCGGCCTCTGTGAAGGGGTTTGCTCGGTATCTGACCGGCCGCGGAGTCGCTCGATGTTCACGGCGATGGCCGTGAGTACGTGTTGCAGGTGGGCTTTCGGCTGTCCTCGGTAGCGGCAGTGGCGCATGCCGTGTCGGTGGGCGAACTCGTTGATGGTGCCCTCCACTCCTGAGCGGACGGCGTAGCGGGCCTTCCAGTCGGGCGTCTGCTGCTCTGTGCGGACACAGACTTGAAGGTCGCGGAGCTCTCGTGGGGGAAAGCCCACGTTCCAGGCACCCTCGCGGGAACTGGTGAGCCGGGTCAGGTCCCGCACCGCGGCAAGGACGTGGGTGGAATCGGTGCTGAAGCTCGTAATCCGTGTCTCGGGGGCGACGAGGTCAGGATCGCCGCGACAGATAGGCCCATCCGAAGATGCTGGCGGTGTCGTGGAGTTCGTCGGCCTGTGTGACTGGCCGCGTGAGCTGGTCCCGGCAGGCCGTGATCCGGTGGGCGAGCGGGGTCGTGGCCGGTGTGGACTCTTCAGGGACATGCACGTTCGGCATGGCGCAGGATTCCTTCCATGAGACTGATCTTGCTGGTTTGGCAATAAGTGGTCTCGGTGCTGTCCAGACGGCCGGTTTCGAAGTACTTGTTGGCTACCTGGCCGCCACGGCAGTAAGTGAAGTAATCGCAGTACTTGCGGCAGTTGGTCACACCTGCCAGGGCCTCAGCGACCCAGGGCACCTCTGCGGCGCGGGCCGCCAGAACAGTCAGAGGGGTGTCGAGGACGTTTCCCGCGGTGAAGGGGCCATGCTGTGCGGAGCGGAAGCCCGCCAGCTCAGCCCCGATCGGAAGGAAGTCACCGTCCCAGGTCACCAGGGGCAGCGGCATGACGGGGCGGTCGGCACGTAGTGCCGCTGCACCGGACAGTTCCTCGCGGATGTAGGTGTACGCGTGGTCGAGCTCTCTGACCTGGATGCGCGGATCAGCCTGCCAGCAGGCCGCCAGTTCCTCCCAGAACGCCACGACTGAGTGCCTGGGCTCCTGTCCGCCTGCATACACCCCCTTCTTCTCGGCAAGGTTTACTCCGAGATTGTCGCAGCCCAGCTCACAGGCGAACCGGTACAGGCCGGTGGCGGCTCCCGGGGACGCGTCGGCCACCACCGCGATCAGGCCGAAGCGGATGCCGGCCTGGCGCAGGGCATCGATGCCGCTCAGGGCCCGCTGAGTGCTTGGGCCTCCCACCCAGTCCACCCGGGAGGCGTTCGCTTCGCCTGGGCCGTCGAGACTGACGGTGACGCGGACGGGAACGGTGGCGAACACCTCGCACCACGCTTCGTCGATGAGTGTGGCGTTGGTCTGTACGGCCTGAACCACCGGATGTGCCTCACCTGGCCCGAACGGTTCCATGAGGGACCGGAAGCAGGCCGGGCCGACCACGAGGGGTTCGCCGCCGTGCCACACCACCGCCACCGGGCGTTGCCTGGACCACTCCCGGACGCCTGCCGCCACTGCCTGCGCGACCTCAAGACTCATGCGCCGCGAGACCTTCCGGTCCGGCAGATAGCAATAAGTGCAATCGAGATTGCACAGCGTCGTCGGCTGCATCAGCATCACCGAGGGCGCTTCGGCCAGCTGCGCAGCGCCCGTTCGTAGGGATTTCCCGTCAGCGGATCCGGCTTGGGCAGCACTCACTCGTTGAGCGTAGGTCCGGGTCCCCGATACCAGGCCCGATCTCCCTTCGATCCACTCGTTCGAGCGAGCGCACTCGGGCAGCGCGCGCCACGCACGACCCACACGGCCCCGGCGACAGCGCGGGTGGTGATCCAGGGCACACTGTGCGCGAGCCGGTGCGTGACGAGGACGATGCCGAGATCCTGCCCGGCGTGATGGTCCACGGCATGGACATCGGCCAGTGGCTTCAGAAGCAGCGTCAGCGCCCCGTGTGGGCCGGGCCGTTGGACAGACAGCGCCAGCGCCTGGACTCCACGCCCGTCTGGTCGAGGTGGTGCAGGAGGTGGGGGCCTCGGCCGCTCGCGGGGCGGGTTCACCAGCAAGATCCACCTGAGCTCAGACGGCCGCTGCCGCCCGCTCTCTCTGATCGTCACACCAGGGCAGCGGGCGGACTGCACACAGTTCAAGCTCGTGCTGGAGAAGATCCGCGTTCCGAAGAGTGAGCCGGGCCCGCCCCGAATCAAGCCCGACAGCGAAGGTCGTCGCCAACGGCAAGATCACCGACCGCGCCCCCCTCGTTACCTTTTTCGTGGCTCCGCAATGAGGCCTCCGGCCTTCGGGCTCGGCATGACTTCCCCCTTGTTGTTGACGATTGTTGATGATCAGGGGGGTGTCACCGGGTCCGGAGGCATCGACGGACCGCTGATGAGGGGCTTGAGCCCTCCGGCGAGGGACAGACGACGCAGTCGGACAGCACGGCCAGCGGGTACGGGCCCGTGATCTTCGCCATGGTGTTGAGCTTGCGGTGCATGTTGACCCCGGCCTTGCTGATGACGGCGGCCCGGATGTCGGGGCGCCAGGTCGGCCGCTTGCCCACCCCTACTCGGCCTCCCCTGAGTTACGCACGACCACATCCCGCCCCGTGGCAGCCTCGCCGACGCCCACCCATGGCACGGCGGTGGATTCCCAGGGCGGCCTACCTGGCGGGGGTCAGGTGATGCTTGGCGGCGGAGACGACATGGTGATGGGTGGCCCGAGCGCACTCGTGCCAGAACGGTTTGGCGGTCAGGTACGCGCCGAGTGCGGAAAGGATGCCGAGGGAGACATCCACACTGAGGCGTCCTTGCTTGGCCCAGTAGACGTCTTGCAGATCGAGGAGCAGGGCGAATTCGTCGGCGATGAGGGCGGTTCCTGCGCCGTAGGCAGCGGCAACGGCCGGGTGGCCGACGGCGCGTTCGTCGCCGCGTACGGCGATGAGGCCTATGCCAGCAAGGATGCCGATGCCAAAGTTGTAGTGGTGCAGGTGCTGACCGCCGGCGGAGATGTTCCCCCAGGGCAGCCATCCGCCGCGAATACCGTGGGTAATGGTCCGCACGGTTCCCCACGTGACGCCGAAGGCGATCCACGTCACGATCAGTGATCTTTTCGTGGGGGTGAGGTGCTGGCTTGCCGACTCGCGCCAGCGTGCGATGAGCGCTGGCCGGGACCGGTTCAGCTCTTGGGACGTGTCAGTGACCATGAGGGTGACCTCCCGGGTTCGGCGCAACGAGGTCCGCGTTCTGCTACGTGGCATCGCCGACCGGAGTGGATGAATCCGCCGTGACGGGAAAAGGCCGAACTGCCTGGGCAACGAAGTTCATGCAGCTGCGGCAGTAGTCATCACGGTCGCACACGCCGTCTGGTGTCGACGCTGTTTTGTCGCTGAAGACCCGAGCACACTGGTCGTTGCCCTCGCGGTCGACGCCATGCCACGCGATCCGGTGCCGTTCTCCGTCGCTACGTGTTCGGCGCACATGTTGTACACCCGCCACCTCCCACGAACGCCGTTGCGGTGCAGCTCAATGAAAAGCCCACATCATTCAAGGTGGCGACTCAAACGCTCCAATCGAGTGAGGCCTTTCCAACGGTGTGAAGCAAACGGCGAGGCAGATACTCGTGCCGCGGCCCGGTGGGATGTGGGTGGCAGACAATCGCGCAGAGACCGAGGGGGACGTCGGAGTCGAGAGCCGGTGTGATGACGGTGGCGTTCTGCAGCGGTGAATGTGCCCGCAGTTGATGACTTGTACCTCGTCGTGCACGTCGACGTTGACGATGAGCGCTGTGCCCGTTCGTCGTCGCCCAACTGTGCGGCGTAGGAGTTGTGCCGTACGACAGAGGCATCGAGAGCATCGACGAGCGCAGTCAGGGTGGGCCCCGCTGGGCCGCCTCACGGAAGGCGCCGATGACGGCGAACGCGGCGCGGGCCTTGCCCTGGACATCGCCGATCAGAACCCGGGACCCCCATGGAGAGACGACGACGTCGTAGATGTCGCCGCCGACGAGCTGGTCCTCCTGCACGGGCTCGTACACGCCGTCGACCAGGACGTCGTCGGTGAGCAGCGGGAGAAGGCGCAGGATGTGGCGCTGCATCGTTGCGGCGGTGGAGCGCCCGGGCACCGAACATCGTACGACAACGGTGATGGCGGCCCGCTACAGCTGCGACGCGGACGTCACGGCACAAGTGGTGTCGATGCTGCGGGGGGTCGGTCCCCCTCCACAGCGGCTCGGGGGACGGCGTGGTGCGGCGAGACGCTTCGGCTGATGGCCCGGGAGTCCAACGAATCACCGTTGGGGGCCGGCTTCGTGCTCAACCGGCTCATCGAGGTGATGCTCTCGCACTTCCTGCACGTGTGGATCGACGATCCCGGCCGTGAGCCCGACTCCCTGCTCGGCGCCCTGACCGACCCCGTGGTCCAAGACACCATGGCCCTCACCGAACCGCCCCGGGCCTGGACCGCGCAATCGCTCGTCAGCTCCGTCGCGGTGTCGCGGGCGACCTGATCCGCCGCTTCTCCGACGTCGTCGGCATGGCGCGCACCGGCTACCTCCACCAGTGCGCATGGACCTCACCTCGCAGCGGCCCCACGGGACCGGCGACTCGGCCGAGACGGCGGCACGCGCGGTCGGCTACACCTCGGTCCCCGCGTCCACAAGGGCGTTCACGCGCGCTCACTTCCATTCACCGAGGTGGCCAACAGATCCGCGAAGGACCGGAGTTGCCCCTCGCTCCGCTCGTCGCAGGACCCCCGGGACGGACGGGCCACCCGACCACTGCCGACGTACGAACCGGTCGGTGCCTGAGTCCTGCCGACGACCACATCGGCAGGTGGTACCCGGGCCGCCGCCGTCGTCGCGGCTCGTACCGGCTTCAACGGCTCCTCGGAGCGATCAGTGTCGAGTCGTTGGCGTAGCCGCTCCTCCTCGCCGTGCGCCGCGGCGCACGCACGCTCTCCCAAACCTTCGTGCTGGCCTTCGCCTGTTGGCTTCGTTCACTTTCAGCAACAGCGTATATCGATGATGGCACTGTGACGTGGTCGGACGGAAAGCGCCCGCCGTTCGTCAACGCAGATACTCGATCAGTCGGTCGACCAGGTCGACCGACCGGATGACCACCGCCGAACACGAGGAACTGAAGCAACTCCGCATGAGCGCGGGATGACCAGCCTCTTTGAAGAAGAGCATGCCGATGCAGCGGTGGCACAGCCGGTGGCGGTCAAGACTCGCGAACAGCACCCAGTCGGATACCGGGGCGCCTCCCGACCTCGTGAACAACCGCTGCTGCGAGTCGGTTCTGTCACACATTCCGTGAGCGACCTCGAGTCCGGCCTGACCGGATCCCGGTGACCCGTGGCCCGCGCAGCTCACACGACGCGCGCCTGCTGCCGACGAGAGCCAGCAAGATCTTTCACGGAATGTGTGCAAGAACCTCGCCGGGTGCCTGCGGGCCTGTGGGATCGATTCTCATCGCTGCGCCTGCTCCGGCAAGGTGAGGATTTCCGCTCCGCCGTCGGTGATAGCGATCGTGTGCTCGCTGTGCGCTGTCCGGCAGCCTGTCGCACTTCGGAGCGTCCACCCGTCGGCATCAGTGACCAGTTCAGCGGTGTCCGCCATGACCCACGGCTCCAGCGCCAGCAGCAGCCCAGGGCGCAGTTTGTATCCACGGCCAGGCCGTCCGGTGTTCGCAACATGTGGGTCCTGGTGCATCGTTGATCCGATGCCATGCCCTCCGAACTCGGTGTTGATCGGGTACCCCGCCTCGCTGAGGATCGTGCCGATGGCATGGGAGATGTCGCCGATGCGGGCCCCGGGCCCGGCAGCGGCGATCCCAGCGGCCAGCGCGCGTTCGGTTGCACTGATCATCGCGACGCTCTCCGGGGGCTGTGCGTCGCCCACGATGAAGCTGATGGCGGCGTCTGCAGCGACTCCGCCTTTGGAGACAGCGAGGTCGAGTGTCAGCAGATCGCCGTCGGCAAGCGTGTAGTCGTACGGCCGTCCGTGGAGCACGGCGTCGTTGACGGCCGTGCAGATGTAGTGGCCGAACGGGCCGCGTCCGAAGGAGGGCTCATAGTCGACATAGCAGGACGACGCTCCCGACCCCACGATCATTTTCTCGGCCCACCGGTCGATGTCCAGAAGGTTCGTGCCGATCGTGGTACGGCTCTTCAGCGTCTGCAGGATGTCACCGACCACCGCGCCGGTGGTTTTAGCCCGGACCAGCAGGGTGGGGTTAAGGATCTCGATCATGCGACGCCCTTCTCGCGCAAACAATAACTATACCGGCCTTACTATACCGGTATTAGAATTGGCGCCGTCGACCGGACGAAGCCCGGGTCGGCGTACCAACTGCCGTCCCGGCGCCCGGCCCCGAAACGAGCCCGAGGCTGAAACCGCCACCGCCATCGGACCAGCGGCGGTAGCCGGCCTGGGGATTGGTAAGCGTCGATGATCCTGAGCACTGTATTGGGCAGTTCGATGCGATTGCTCTTCACGTTCCGTGAGGTGAAATGTGGTGGGGTGTGCACGGACTGTGCTCATAGGATGCGCAGGAACTGCATCGACCACCTGCGGGGGACGTGTTGGGAGAGTTGGCCTGCGTTGCTCCCGAGGTCCGGGATCGTCTCGTCGTTCGGTTCGGCGCTGAGGTGCTCGGTTGGTGTGACGAGTTGCCGGCTCTCGTCCACGAACTCGCTGCTCGTTGGAATCTGGATCTTGTTGCGGCGGGTGGCGGAGGCACCTCGCGGGTGTTCCGCTGTTTGCAGCGTGACACTGGTGCCTCGATGTGGCTGAAGCTCACGCCGGAGCCCTTGATCGCCCGCGAAGAGGCCGAAGCCCTGCAAGCCTGGGCAGATGCGCCGTCGGTTGTCCCTCTGCTGGCAGTGGACCTCGCCGCCGGGGCCCTGCTACTGGAGAACGTGGAACCGGGAGTGCCGGTGCGGCAGCTCGCTTGGAGTTTGCCCGAGGTCGCGGCCCTGCTGCGAGACCTGCGGGTCTCGCCTCCCGTGCCAGGGGAGCACTCGGTACTGCATCCTCTCTCACACCGGATCGACTTCCTGTTCGACTTGACTGACCGCAGGCTGGCGGCGGCCCGCGTGAACGGCCTGGTTGCCGCGAAGGTGCTGGGTCAGGCCCGAGCGGCGGCCCTGGAACTTGCAGCCAGTGGGCCTGTGGGACTCGTGCATGGTGATCTCCATCCGGCCAACGTGCTGTCTGGGCCGGGCGCCCGCATGGTGGCGATCGATCCGAGGCCGACGTGGGGCGACCCGGACTTCGACGCTGTGGACTGGGTGCTTGAAGGAGTTACAGATCCAGCCATGCTGGAGCAGAGGGTCGAGGAGCTGGCGGCGCTGGTTCCTGGCCTGTCTCCTCATCGCGTGCTGGGTTGGTGCCGGGCCCTGGTCGCCCTCATCGCGGTTCCCAGAATGTGTGCGGGGCGGGACGACGCGGAGACTCAGTTCCTCATGGCCCTGGCCGGCGGCTGATCCGCCCGGTGGCTGTGGCCGGATCCGCTCAGGCCGAGGTGCGGCCTTTCTCGGCAGGGATGCCGAGAACCCGCAGTGCGCCGCGCAGGGTGCCGGGATTCATGGGCTGGCTCGCGCGGCGGCCGGGGAAGAGCTAGGGTGAGTTCTGGTTGATCCGATTCCATCTCGCCTCGCGTCCCTGCCTCAGCATGGTGGCAAATCCGGACTCCCCCTTGGCGTTCCCCGGCCGGATGCCCGGCCGAACGATGCACGTCTACTCCGTCGCGACGATCCTCCGCGAAAGCGGCATCCCGCGATGGCCACACGCTCCCGAGCAGGGATTCAGCTGATTCGCCAGGCCCCTCCCCCCGTCCTCGCCGAGCACTCGGCACCAGCCCCGAGGCAGCGATGCACTATGCCGAGCGCGCCGGAACCGACTGCCTCGCCCACGTGTCACTACGTCGGCCACCAGGCGCTGACGATCTCTGACCGGGGCATTGGGGCGTTCCTCTTACGACTTGTCAGCTGGTCCAAGACGCTCAGTCGGACCGGCGAAGGCAAGAAACAGGGAACGGCAGCTGAGTAGCCAACGTCCATCGACTTTGCGGAACGTGTCCTCGTAGTGCCCCACTTGCGTAGGGATCTGAGGGGGCATGTAGCCACCGCCGGCATATCCATCGACGCGGTACGTCGTGAAGTAGGTGATCGCAGTCGCTGTCGAGACAGATGTCAGGGTCACCAGAATGTTCGTGCACAATCGGCGCGAGAGTCGGTCTGCGGGTCGAGCATCGAAGTAGGCCCGAAGTGCCTCACGGCCCTGGAACCTGCGGTCGTCAGCAGCCCACTCCCAGACCCCGTCCTCTGTGAAGAGCTCAGCCACCTCACCCGGGTCACCGAGATCAAGCTTGTGGACGAACTCCATGATCAAGCGCTCGCAGGCTCGCTCAGCAATCAGGCGGTCTGTGGGATCAAGAGTTTCAGTAACCATTGCGACTTCTTACCAGCGCCGCAGAAGACATCACGACCGCTTTTCGACGCCACGCGACCGCATGATCACCGACTCTCCCCTACGGACGCGCCGGCGCGTTGCCCGTTCGTGTCATGTTCTGACAGACGCGCACCTGCTCATCTCTGTCGAATATCTCCCCTACCAGCATACTGAGCGCCACTGCGGGGACGTCTTCCACACGCTGCGTGTAGCGACCCTGCTATCCACGGCAAGGGGGAGACGGAGCCTGCGGTCCTGCTGCTGCCGGCCGGGAAGGCGCTGACGGACCGAGCGGCGGCTCGGTGCCCTCGGCGCGCCGGACCGCCGTACCGTGACGCCGTGGTTCTTTCAGGTCGCCCAACTGCCGTGACAGGGACCGGGGCTCACTCCGCGAAAGGCAGTCCACACGTCCTCCAGCGAGCGGCGTGTCTTGTGAGTGCCGTTCCAGCCCGCTGTCGTTCATACGGTGAACGACCCGTATCCGTTCCGTTCCGGCCGCGAGCCGGCGGATTTCAGGAACAGCCCTCGGGCCGACGCGATATGCTGATGCAGATTGTGCAAGCGGTTTGCAAAATGAGGAGGGTCATGGCTACTCGGGCGAGCGACGCCGGGACGAACCAGAGCGTCGAACGAGCGGTCTCGGTGCTGCGCGCACTCGACTCCGGCCGCGCCGAACTGCGCGTATCCGACGTCGCCGAGCTCACCGGGCTGGGCT
The DNA here is from genome assembly GCF_043083485.1 of Streptomyces sp. NPDC014727. Classification (NCBI taxonomy): domain Bacteria; kingdom Bacillati; phylum Actinomycetota; class Actinomycetes; order Kitasatosporales; family Streptomycetaceae; genus Streptomyces; species Streptomyces sp. NPDC014727. The sequence continues at coordinate 71,961 of NZ_JBIBYR010000030.1, forward strand.
CCTCCACCACCTCCCGCCTCCTGTCCACCCTCGAGCGCCTCGACATGGTCGAACGCGACCCCGTCAGCAACCTCTACCGGCTCAGCCTCGGCATCCTCCCGCTCGCCGCCACCGCCACCAATCGCCACCCCGTCCACCGCGCCGCCCGCATGGTCCTCCAGGACCTCGCCACCCGCACCGGGCTGGGAGCCAACGTCGCCATCCGCCGCGGGGCCGAGCTGATGTTCCTGTGCAATTTCGAGGGAACCCGCACCCCGAAGTCCTACACGCAGGCCGGACACACCGCCCCGCTGCACGCCACGAGCATCGGCAAGTGCCTCCTCACCGGCCTCACGCCCAAAGAGCGCCGCAAGCTGCTTCCCGAGCCGCTCGCGGCACACACCGACTACACGACCACCAGTCACGACCTCCTCGACACCGAGATCGACACCGTCCGCCGCACCGGTTACGCCATCGAAGCCGAAGAACGCGCCCTGGGCCGCGCTTCCCTCGCCGCGCCCGTCCGCGACGCGTCGGGTGACGTCGTCGCCGCCATCTCTCTGTGGGGCCCCGCCTCCCTCCTCGGCAACCGCACCGAAGCCGAAGGGCAGCGCCTCACCCTCATCCGCGAGGTCATCGAAGCCGCCGACGTCGTCAGCCAAGCACTCGGCGCCCTCTGAATCACGCAGCGATGGGGCCGGGGAAGGCCGTTCGGTCTTTCCCCGGCCCCATCGCTGCGTGGCTATGCGCCGTACGCCTTGAACGCGATCACGTGCGCGTGCCGCGCGCCGTGCGTCGCGTCCACCACGAGCCGCAGCGCGTCGGTGCGCACGGGTCCGCCGTCCGCACCGTTGAGCGCGTGCACACGGTGGCGGCGGCGGTTGCCCGTCACCGTCAGCAGCGTGCGCCAGGTGCCGTCGGGTTCGCGGCTCTGGATGCGGTAGTCGCGGACCAGTTCCGGCATGACCTCGAACGGGGTGCGGTGGCGGTGCAGGTTGTTGAGGTACTCGTCGACGTCGTCGTCGAACACCACACGCGTTTCGCTGAGCTGCTGCCCCTCGTCCCAGTCGAGGCGCAGCCACTGCGTGGCCCGGTCCGGGTCGGGCAGCAGCTCGGACGACCACATCTGCGGACCCCCGTAGGCGCGTTGGAATCCTCCGACGGCCCGTTCGGGCAGGAACGCGGCGGTGTCCGGGGTCGCGCGGAAACCGAAGGTCCGGCGGCGCAGGCCCCGGGCCTGCCATTCCAGGACCAGCTGGCCGTCCTCCTCCGGGATGTCGTGGTCGACCGCCGCGTCTCCCTCGGCCCTGCTGCGCAGGGCGAGGACGCCGTCGGTGCGCTCGGGGACGAGGACGAGCGCGGCGCCCGGGCAGGCGCGCACGATCAGGACGACGTTCTGAGGGGTGTCCGGGTGGTGGTCGAGGCGGGCCGTGACCCAGTGGGGGCCGGCGGCCGGAACGGTCACCGTGGTGGTGAGCAGGTGGTCGACGGGAACGGCGTTCTCGGGGCGGCCGGTGCTCCACAGTTCCACGGTGAGTTCGCTCGGCCGCTCGCCCGGGGCGCCGTGGACGAGCAGGTCGACCGTGTCGAGTGCGGGGTCCACCGGCAGTAGCAGTGCGAGGTCGCGGGTGAGCGGGTACGGCTCGCCGGGCGCGGCCTCCGTCGGCTCGGCGGCCAGGCGGCTCAGGTGTGAGGAGGCACTGACGCGGGCCGTGCGCGCCAGGTTTTCGGGGTCGTCGTCGGCGAGGCCGATCACCGAGGCGTCCTGGCGCAGCAGGGTGCGGCGCACCAGCTCGGGACGCTTGGCGGCGAGTTCGCGCGGGCCGATGCCCTCGGCGACGCACAGCGCGGCGGCCGTGCCCGCGGCCTCGCCGAGCGTTGCGCAGGTGGCCATGACCCGGGTGGCGCCGAAGGCGATGTGGGTGGCGGAGATGTTGCGCCCGGCGAACAGGAGGTTCGTGACGTTCGCCGAGTACAGGGAGCGCAGCGGGATGTGGAAGATGCCGTCCGCGTAGCGCTGGCGGGCGCCGGGCTCGTCGGCGTACATGCCCTGCACCGGGTGGAGGTCGACGGACCAGCCGCCGAATGCGACGCGGTCGTCGAACTGCCGCTGCTCCAGGATGTCCTGCTGGGTCAGCATGTGGTCGCCGAGGAAGCGGCGGTACTCCCGCTTCCCGGGGAGGCTGCCGACCCACTCCAGCGTCAGGTTCTCGGCGTCCGGGAACTCGCCGGAGTTCTTGATGTGGTCCCAGATGCCCATGATCACGGCCTGGAGTTCGTCGCGGATGCGCTCGTTGTCGTGGACGGTGTCGAGCTCACCGCCCCACTCGATCCACCAGTAGTCGCAGCCGTTGTCGCCGGTGCGCAGCACGCGGTTGCGCAGGATGGGCGTGGTGGTGAGGTCCAGGGCGGAGGCGGGTGGTACGAACTTCACCGGTCGGCCCGTGTCCTTGGTGTGGAACAGGATCGTCGATCCGAGCAGCGCCTCGTCCTGTTCCTCGGGCGCCCAGGGTTCGCCGAACTCCGAGTGGGACTCGCGGCCGATGCGGTAGCGGGCGCCGGCGAGGTGGCCGAGCAGGCCGTCGCCGGTGCAGTCGAGGAACTGTTCCGCGTGGAAGGTGATGCGCCGCTCGGAGCCCATCATCCAGCCGGTGCAGGAATGCACCTCGCGTGCGTCGTCCGGGCCGCTCGCGTCGACCTCCCGTACGTCGGTGTTGAGGTACAGGTCGATGCCCGGCTCGGCCCGGACGGCGTCGAGGACCACCTGGTCCCAGTAGTACGGGTTGCCCTCGGGGTTGCGGTACTGGTTCTCGGTGTACAGCTCGCCCATGATGCCGGTCTCCCGGGCCCAGCGGTGCACGCCGTGGGCGGTGGCGCCGCAGACCCAGACGCGGATCTCGCTGCTGGCGTTCCCGCCCAGGACGGGCCGGTTGTTGACCAGGGCGACGCGTCGGCCGAGCCGGGCCGCGGCAATGGCCGCACAGGTCCCCGCCAGGCCACCGCCGATGACGGCGATGTCGTAATGGACCTCTTCTTCCCGCACGGTGCGGCCTCCTTGGTGTGAAGCTCGGATACTCTCCGCCGCAGCGGAGCCGCCATGAACGTACATCACATCCACATTGTGCAACCACTGTTCATCCAGTGGGATGTGTTGTAAATTTCCGGCGCAGCCGATGACACCGCCATCCTGGGCCGGCGGCCGAGTCCGGCCTGCTCGGCGATGTCACCGACCCTGCACAGAACCGGCGATTCACCGACCAAAAGGGTTGACGCCGTCGCACGATATGGAGAACGATCCCGCATGCTGCAACTTGCGTTCAATGGAGCATGCATGGCATTCACACAGGGCCTCGGTCGAAGCAGGGGACGGAACGGCTCACCGCTCACGCCCGGCCGCGTCGCATCCGTCTGCGGGCGCACGGCGCCCCGTGCCATGCCCCGCACCAACGCTCCCGCCCCGTTCGAGAGGACACACCCATGAGTACGGCCGCACCTCCACACAAGGCCGCTCCACGCCGTGAGCGGTCCGGCGGACGGCTCTCCAACGGCGCGTTCGCACTGCTGCTGACCGCACCGGGGCTCGCCCTGTTCGCGACGATCATCATCTACCCGCTGGTGTCGGCGCTGTTCACCGGCTTCTTCAAGCAGGATCTGCGGCTTCCGGGCCGGGAGTTCGTCGGCCTGGACAACTTCACCTACTGGCTGGACGGCGAATTCCTCACGATCCTCAAGCAGACGGTCGTCTTCACCGTCGGTGCGACGCTCGTCCCGTTCGTGGTCGGCTTCGCGCTCGCGCTCGCGCTGAACTCGGGCCTGAAGGGCAGCGGCTTCCTGCGCGGCCTGTTCCTGTTCCCGTGGGTGATCCCCGGCGTGGTGGTCTCCTTCCTGTGGATGTGGATCTTCAACGCGAACTACGGTGTGCTGAACGGCATCCTCATGAAAGCCGGAATCATCGAGGAGTCCGTCTCCTGGCTCGGTCAGCCCGGCACCGCCATGCTCGCCGTCATCGTCACCAAGAGCTGGGCGAGCTTCCCCTGGATGATGGTGATGCTCCTGGCCGGCCTGCAGACCGTGCCCAAGGAACTGCACGAGGCGGCCTCGATGGACGGGGCGGGCTCGATCCGGCGCTTCTTCGCCGTCACCTGGCCGCAGGTCCGCGGTGTCGCCTCGATCGTGCTGCTCCTGGAGTTCATCTGGAACTTCCAGCATTTCGACACCATCTACGTGCTCACCGGCGGCGGCCCGGCCGGCACCACCGAGACCTTCGCGACCGCCGTGTACCAGACCGCCTTCAAGGGCTTCGACATCGGCCGAGCGACCGCGCTGGGCGGGCTGTGGATGCTGCTCCTGCTCATCCTGGTCGCCGTCTACCTCAGGATCACCGAGCGGAAGGGCGACGCCCGATGACCTCCACAACCTCCACCCCGCTGACCGGCACCGCCCGGCCGGCACCGTCCGCCACATCCGCCGGACACACCTCGCGGCGCAGAATGCGCAAGGACCTGCTGCGCTCACGGATCGCCGCCTGGACGGCGGTCCTGGTGATCGGCGCCTTCGGCATGCTGCCGGTCTACTGGCTGCTGGCCACCGCCCTGAGCAGCCCCGAGCAGACCTTCCAGTTCCCGCCGAAGCTCATACCCACCGACATCACCTTCAGCAACTTCACGGCCCTGGCCGAGAACGACCAGCTGATCACGTACCTGGTCAACTCCCTCATCGTCGCCTCGATCACCGCAGTGCTGAGCGTGGTCGTCGCCACGTACATGGGCTACTCGTTCTCCAAGTTCCGCTATCGCGGGCGGCGCTCTCTGATGCACCTGGTGCTGGCATCCCAGATGTTCCCGCAGGCGCTCCTGCTGGTGACGCTGTACGCCGTGTTCTCCAGCTTCGGCTTGCTGAACACGTACACCGCCCTGGTGCTGTCCTTCACCACGTTCACGATGCCGCTGTGCGTCTGGATGCTGAAGGGCATCTTCGACACCATCCCGGACGCCCTGCTGGAGGCGGCTTCCATCGACGGCGCGTCCCGATGGCGGACGCTGCACTCCATCGTGGCGCCGCTGGCCGCGCCCGGAATGATCGCCGCCGGCCTGTTCGCCTTCGTCCGCGGCTGGAACGACTTCATCTTCGCGGTGACGCTGGCCGACAAGGAGAAGCAGACCCTGCCGCCCGGCCTCGTCTCCACGTACATCGGCGAGTTCCAGACCGCCTGGCCCGACTTGATGGCCGCCTCGCTGGTGGTGTCCGTCCCGGTGGTCGTCGCCTTCATGTTCCTGCAGCGCTACCTCGTCGGCGGCATGACCGCCGGCTCGGTCAAGAGCTGAGCCCGCGGGCTCCGCCCGCACCCTCGCCCACGCACTTCCCCCTTTCCGCCCACTCCCCCATGGAGACACCATGACCACCTCTGGCATCAGTCGGCGCGGCGCGCTGCGCATGTTCGGCATCGGCGCGCTCGGCGCGGCCGGCGCCGGCGTGCTGGGCGCCTGCGCACCGTCGGGCGCCGGCACCTCCTCCAACGGAGGCGACACGAAGTCCAAGAACTTCGACTTCACCTCCTGGTCGCTCAACGAGGAGGCCGCCAAGCCCGCGATCGAGAAGATCATCACGGCGTGGGAGAAGGCCGAGAACTCCAAGATCCGCGCGGTCTCGTACCCGTACAACGAGTACCTGAGCCAGCTCACCCTCAAGCTCGGCGGCGGGGAGACGACCGGCGCGGTGCACCTCGACATTGCCTGGCTCGCCGCGGTCGCGCAGATGGGCAAGCTCGCCGACCTCGGTTCCGTGGCCCTGAAGGGCGGCTACACGAACGTGGCGCTGGACAGCGGCATGTACGACGGCAAGCAGTACGGCCTGCCGTGGAACACCGGCTCGATCGGCGTGATCGCCAACTCCAAGCTCCTGGACAAGGCCGGCATCAAGAAGCACCCCACCACCGTCGAGGAGTTCGAGGACGCGCTGCGGGAGCTGAGGGGGCTCGGCGGCGGCATCGTGCCCTACGCCGCGGCCACCAAGGTCGCGCAGCTCAAGGACATCTTCCCGTGGATGCAGACCTTCGGCTGCACGCTCCTGGAGGACGACAAGGTGACCGTCGGCGATGACGCCTCCGTCGACGCGGTCACCTGGTACAAGAAACTGCACGACGCGAAACTGATCGCCGCGGACGTGGACCGCTTCGACGCACGGGCCCTGTTCGGGCAGGGCAAGGCCGCGTTCTACGACGACGCCATCATCGGCAAGGGCGTGACCGCGGCCCAGTCCAAGGACAAGACACTGGCCGACGCGATGCAGCCGATGCAGCGCCCGGTGCTGCGCTCCGGCGACACGCCGCAGGCGCTGCTGTGGGGCGGCGTGATCGCAATCGTCAAGGGCAAGGGACAGGACGCCGCGACACAGTTCGCGCTGCACGCCACCTCCGACCGCGCCACCGTCACCGAGTACTTCGCCTCCCGCTCCCTGCCACCGTCCACCACAGCGGGACTGGCCGACCCGAAGGTCGCGAAGGACACCTTCACCACCGAGTGGACCGACAAGATCACCAAGACGGCGACCGGCAGCCCGTTCTGGCAGTTCGCACAGAACGCCCAGATCGAGGAGGCCGTGGCCAAGCAGGTCCAGGCCGTCCTGGTCGGCAAGTCGAAGCCGAAGGACGCGATGAAGAAGGCCGGCGAGGACATCACCGCCCTCATCAAGCGCTGAGCCCGCACGCGGCAGCTCAAGGGTCCGGTGAAGACCGAACGGCCTTCACCGGACCCTTCGCCATGCCGCACATGTCTTCCCCAAGACGTATCTCGAATCCATATTGCGCAATCTCTATTCATGATCCGGGATCTGCTGTAAGTTTCCGGCGCAGCGCAGGGGTGGACCGACCCACGGAGCCGCTCCCGTTCGCCTCACCATCACGCCCGCGAAGGAGTTCACCTTGCGACGTCCCACGGCACGCGCGTACGCCGCCTCGGCCGCGGCCCTGGCCGCCCTGCTCACGCTCGTCCCGGCCGCCCAGGCCGACAGCACGGACCTCACGGCAGCCGCGACGACGGTGATCGAGAAGGTCCCCTACGCGATGGACTCGTCGAACCAGGCCGCCTGGTGGACGCCCGTCGCCACGTACAAGGGCCGCGGCCAGTACACGTACTTCGCCTTCAACGAGCCCGGCTCGACGGCCGCCACGCACCGCCCGGCCATCGCGCGGCGCGACCCGGACGGAGTCTGGAGCCGCCTGCCGCTGCTCGACAAGAGCGGACAGCAGGCCGAGTTCCCCGACGACAACGGTCACAGCCAGCCGTCCGTCGCACGCGACGGCAGCGGCCGCCTGCACGTGTTCACTTCCATGCACGCCAACGCCTGGCGCTACTTCCGCACCGAAGCTCCCGGCGGGAACGTCACGGACCACGCGGCCGAACTGCCCGACCAGGGCGAGGCCATCACCTACCCGGTCGTGACCACCGCGCCCAACGGCGATCTGTACCTGGCCGCCCGCACCGGCGCCGGCTCCGACCAGCGTCCCGGCAAGCTGTACCGCTGGGACAACGCCGCCGCACGCTGGAGCGTGGTCGCCACCTTCGCCGGCGCGCTGAACCGCTCCGTGTACCCCGATGACCTGACGGTGGACGCCGCCGGGCGCGTGCACCTTCTGTACGAGTGGGCCAAGGCCCCGGCGACCGCGTTTCGGCACCAACTGTCCTACCTGTGCTACGACCCGGCGACCGGCGCCTTCACGGACAGCGCAGGCGCGGCCGTCACCACGCCGGTCACGCCCGGCACGTCCGACGTGATACAGGAACTCACTACGGGTGAGGAGTGGAGCATCGACAACGCCTACACGGGTCCGGCGGTGCAGAGCGCCAAGCTCACCCTCGACGGCTCCACCCCGAAGGTCGCCTACCGCTACCGCTCGGCCGACAGCGGCGGCAACTTCCGCGTGTACTACGCGTATCCGAGCGGCGGCGACTGGGCCCGCCAGACCGTGTACGCCGGCGGCCAGACCGCCGCGGCCCTCGGCATCACCTGGGACGAGACGGACGCCAAGCGGGTCTACTACGTGACCGGCTCCGGCACCGACCGCGTGTTCGCCGCAACCGAGTCGGGCGGCACCTGGACCTCGGAGTCCGCCGCGCCAGGCGTGAGCGCGGACCGGCTCGCGGTGCGGCGGGACTCGGACGGGGACGACGTGCTGTACCTGCCGGACACCGCGCACAACTCGCTCTACTACGCACGCCGCTGACCCCCCGCACCACCAGCACTCCCGGCAACGGGGCAACGGGCAACGGGCACACTCGGTGCCGGCGGTGACCGGTGGCACACGACCCCGAAACCGACAATCCCGAAACACAACACAGCGCCCGGCCATGTCGCCGAGTCGCCGACGGGCCATGACATCGACAAAGGAGGAGACACCCTCGTCGGCGCAGGCCGACGGCCCCAACGCGGGCCTGCGACTGCTGCGTGACCCGGATGCCCCCGACGGCGCCGACAAACAGGCGCGTCATCCAGCCGGCGCCGACCAGCCACACCTGACTGATGTCGTTTGCCCGCCGCGTCTTTCACCGAGGCGACTGAGCGCTGTCGTCACCGTGTGCCCTCTCTGCCTCTCCGGGCGGGTTGACGGTCCTTTGCATCGAACACCGCCAGAGAGCGTGCTCCAGGCAGAAGCGCTCGTTCCAAAGGGCGTAGGAGTGTGTCCTCCAGGCCTCCCAGCGCTTCGGCAAGCTCTTCCGAAACGTCCCGGGTGATCTCCTCCGCCACAGCGTCCACCGGAGTGCGGGGGCCCAGCTTACTGACCACGGCGGCCGCGCGAGCGGGCGTGAGAAGTGCCGACGCCTGGGACAGAAGCCAGGCGGGAACTCCGGCCGCCCCCTGCGGCGGTGGCAGATAGGGACGTGCGCCGTCGAACCGCTCGTCCTCGGCGAAAGCCTTCTGCTTCACCTTGACCACAGGACGCATGCCCGCGCCCGCGGAATCCGCCTCCGTCCATTCGCCGGCCGGCTTGAGGACATAGCCTTCGGCGAGATTGCCCGCCAGTTCAGGCAGCCCGAAAAGAGCTGGGACTCCTGTGGAGAAGGCGCACGGCAGCTCCTGGAGCTTGTTCAGCGCGCCGTACCCGACAGCGGGAGGGCACAGGAGCCCCGCAGCCGCCGCGGCTCCACGCAGAGCGCGGTCAGAGATCCAACAGCGTCCCTCAGCCTTCTCGACCGATGCGTCGAACGGCAGCCAGTGCAGGCCCGGCGCGTACCACACGCCCGTCTGCACCGGCTCGACCCCGGCAACAGCAGGAACATCCGGGTGCGGGTAGCAGCCGCCGGCCAGCTCACCGTAGATCGTCACCACCCCAGCGCCACCCCGCACACTGCGCAGTGCCGAGGCAAATCGGGCCGCCGCCACCGACAGCACCGGCCAGACCCTGCTCACGCCGAAGAAACCATCCAGCGCATCGTCGCCCAACAACTCACGCCGCTTTGCCGGATGAACCCCCGCGTCGTCGCACACCACCGCGAAGTGCGCTCCGTGCACCTTTTCCACCGCGACCCACTCCCGGACCCCGGACACGCCGAGCCGCCCCCTGGCAGGGATCTTGGGATACGGCCGTAGCGAGGAACCCGCAGACGCAGCGTCAGACATGAGGAGGATCATCGCTGTCTGTCGCGCCCCGGGCAACCAGGATTCACCGTGGCAACTCCGGAGGGCCAACACGCGCAAGACAGAAGTGCCACTCCTCGGACGGAGGCCGGTCGTGAAAGCCCCACGTCAGGGGGACGTAGCCGTCCGGACGGTGTCCTGCCGAGATCGTCAGGTCGCGTTCCAGAGAGCGCAAACACGCGCTTCTTCCCAGCCCCGGAAGTCCTCGACCCGCGAGGAGAGGAAGCGGGGCCCGGTCCCCGATGGGCTGTTGAGGACAGCCGCGCCGCTGACGCCCCCGTTCCGGTCCAGACAGCAGGGTGGCGGATCGGAACGTGTACACGGCGGTGGTGTACGTGCTGACCAGTGGTTGCGCCTGACGGTACCTGCCGCCGACGTTCACCACCTCGCCCGGCCGACGGACCGCGCCTCCTCGTCGCCGAGCCGCTCGCCCGTACCGGGACCAAGACCGGAAACACCCGGGTCTCGACCGGCGCGCAGAAGCCCGGAACCCGAACCCATGGACGGTGGTCCGGTCAGAACAGCTCAACGCGGAATCCGGGATCCCGGTCGCAAAGGCCCGCCTCTACTGTCTCGTGATCCTGATTGCGTTACTTCGCGTTGTTATTGACGAGTTTCTTCACGCTGGTCTGGACGAGTCGGACCTTGACGAGGATCTCGTCGGCGGTGGCGGTCCAGGTGAATGGTTTCGCGTTCTCGTTCCAGGAGTTGATGTAGTCGCGGATCTGTTTGACCAGGACGTTGACGCTTGCGAACGTGCCGCGGCGGATGGACTGGCGGGTGATGATCCCGAACCAGATCTCG
>NZ_JBIBYR010000031.1:0-82287 GCF_043083485.1 Streptomyces sp. NPDC014727
CACAGACTTTGCCGGCGCCGCCTCAGAGGGCTCGACAGACTCGGCCTCGGTCATGTTGTTGCTGGTCATCGATGCATCTTCCATGATCGGGAGTTGCACCGAACGTTTTACAGTCCCCCTCGGCGGATTGAGGTTTAGCGGTCGTTGGTGTGGTATGGGCGGACGGGAAGTGCAGCAGGCTTCATTGGCAGCCAAGTTCGATGCGGTCCTGCCGCATCTGGATGAGCGGCAGCGGCGTCTGCTGCTGGGGGCAGAGGCCCGGTCGATCGGCCACGGCGGGATCAGGCTGGTCGCCCGTGCCGCTGGCGTCCGGGAGGCCACGATTTCGCTGGGAGCGGATGAAGTGGACTCCGGTGAGGCCCAGTTGGGGCGGGTGCGCCGGGCGGGCGGGGGCCGCAATCGGACGGTCGATCTGAACCCGGGACTGCGTCCGGCGCTGCTGGCTCTGGTCGAGCCGGATGTGCGGGGTGATCCGATGTCGCCGTTGCGGTGGACGACGAAGTCCACCCGTCACCTGGCCGCCGAACTTACCCGCCAGGGCCATCGGATATCCGCCGACACCGTCGCCGACGTGCTGCGCGAGTAGGGATTCAGCCTGCAGGGCAACGCCAAGACCGTCGAGGGCCGGCAGCACCCTGACCGGGACGGCCAGTTCCGCTACATCAACGAGCAGGCCAAGGACCATATCGGCGCCGGGGACCCGGTGATCAGCGTCGATACGAAGAAGAAGGAAGTCGTGGGGCCGTACGGGAACGGCGGCCGCGAATGGCGGCCCGCAGGCGACCCTGTGCAGGTCAGCACCCACGACTTCCCGGACAAGGACCTTGGGAAGGCCGTGCCCTACGGCATCTACGACCTGGCCGCGAACACTGGCTGGGTCAGCGTCGGCACCGACCATGACACCGCCGCCTTCGCCGTCGAATCCATCCGCGGCTGGTGGAAGGGCCGCGGCAAGGAGGACTACCCGCAGGCCGGACGACTGCTGATCACCGCCGATGCGGGCGGTTCCAACGGATACCGGACCCGCGCCTGGAAGGCCGAACTCGCCGCCTTGGCCCTGGAGACCGGCCTGGACATCACTGTGTGTCACTTTCCTCCGGGCACATCGAAATGGAACCGGATCGAGCACCGGCTGTTCTCCCACATCACCATGAACTGGCGCGGCAGGCCTGACCGGGCTGCCGTCCGCCCAGTGGGACACCCTCATCACTACGCTGACCGCCCTCCACGAGGCTCAGCGCGAGACGCACCTGGACAAACGACGCGGCCACCGCCCACGCGCCAAGGGCGACAGGAGCACCGGGCGCCGCCCGATCCTCACCCTCGCCGACCGGCTCCTGGCCACCGTCCTCCATTACCGGCACGGCCTGCCCCAGGTCGCCATCGCCACCCTGTTCAGCGTCTGCCCCGAGACAATCAACCGGCGCTTGAGGGACATCCGGGAACTGCTGGCAACCGCAGGCCACGCTCTCCACCCCGCCGAACGCCAACTCGCCACCCTGAACGACCTGTTCGACCTGGCGCGCGAGGCAGGCATCACCATCACACCAGAGATCAAGACCGCGAGTTATTGATCTGCAAGCCCTAACTACCCGGCATTGGATCCAGTTCCGCAGCACCTCGGTGTTCACGACGAGGTCGGTGGCGACCGCCTTGATCGTTGCTCCTGGACGCGAGTGGTACAACGTGACCGCGTCCGCCTTGAACTCGGCGGGGTAGTGCTTCACCCCGACGGGGACTCCGTTCTCCGGAACCTTCAGGATCCAAGTCTCTCTGGTATCCAAGATCCGGGGTCAGGGCCCGTTTTGCGACCTGGCCCGATAGGTGCGCTTCTTGGCGAGGGCGCCGCAGGTCTTCATCGAGCACCAGCGGCGGGCGCCCGCGCGGGAGGTGTCGACGAAGGGTGTGCCGCACGCGGGGTTTCCGCAGATGCGGACGCGTGTGCGGTGTTCCGAGTGGCAGAGCTCGATCAGATCCCGCGCGACCATGGAGAGCACCGCCGCGACCCCGTCCCCGTGCCAGCGCACGGAGGCCGCGTCGGCCGAGAGTGCGGGCACGGAGGTGGGCTCGGCGGCCGCGCCGTTGATTAGCGCGATGTCCTCGTGGGCGGGCGGGGCTTCGTCCGCCAGGGCCCGGCCGGCCCGCTGGATCGCCTCGCGTAGTCGTCTGGCGTGGTCCAGGTCGGCTTCGGTGCAGACCGGCGCCACCGTGGTGCAGCCGCTCTCCACGCCCCAGCGGCCCAGGTCCTCTGGCCGGGCCAGCCGTTCGAATGGCGTGTCCGTACCGCGCTCGGCCAGGGTGGCGGCGAAGGCGAAGCACAGCCGCGCGTCGTCGAAGCGGAAGTCGGCCTTGGCGCGCTGGCGCCCTCCGCGTCGACCGTCCTTGTCATTCATGTCCACCACTTTATGTGGTTGACATCGCGCCGAGCAAGCAGTTAGCTTCAAAGTCCACCGCTTGAACCGGTGGACTTTGAGTGTCTTCTGCCGTATCACGAGCCACAAGGAGGTCGCGTCAATGCGCGCCGCAGTCATCGAAGAACTCAACAAGCCGCTCGTCATCCGCGATGTGCCCGACCCCGAATGCCCGCCGGACGGTGCGATCCTCCGCGTCGGGGCGAACGGGATCTGCCGGACGGACTGGGCCCTGTGGGCCGGGAACTTCTGGACGGGGGGACCGAGCGTCGAGCCCCCGTTCGTTCTCGGCCACGAGTTCGCCGGCACCGTCGTGGAGGTCGGCCGGGACGTGCGGGGGTGGAAGGAGGGCGACCGTGTCATCTTCCCGATGAACCCCGGCGAGGGGTCGTGCGAGATGTGCCGCAGCGGCAATCAGCAGGTGTGCGAGCACGTGGACTCGCTCGTGCCCGGGGTGTCCTACTGGGGTGCCTTCGCGGAGTACGTCATGGTCCGCTTCGCCGATGTCAACCTGGTCCGGGTGCCGGAGTCCGTCGGCTTCGTGGACGTCGCCGCTCTCGCCTGCCGCTACATGACTGCCTTCCACGGCGTCGTCGACCAGGCGCGGGTCCGCGGCGGGGAATGGGTCGCGGTGTACGGCGCCGGCGGCGGCATGGGCCTGTCGACGGTGGAGGTTGCCGCGGCGACGGGCGCCAACGTCATCGCGATCGACATCACGGACGAGAAGCTGGAGGCCGCGCGGGCCCTGGGCGCGGTCCACACCATCAACGCGGCGAAGGACGAGCCCGCGGAGGCGGTGAGGACCCTCACCGGGGGCGGAGCGCACGTGTCGGTCGACTCCGTTGGGATCGCCGAGGCCTGCCGCAACTCCGTCCTGTCCCTGCGTACGAGGGGCCGCCACCTCCAGCTCGGGCACACCACCGCCGCGGAGAAGGGGGACGTCGCGCTGCCGATCGACGTCATGATGGTCAAGGAGCTGGAGATCCTGAGTGCCTTCGGCATGCAGGGCCAGCGGTTCGGCACGATGCTGAACATGATCGCCGCCGGCCGCCTCAACCCCGGCCGGATTGTGACCCGCACCGTCGGCCTCCACGAGGCGAGCGGGGTTCTGGAGTCCCTGGAGACGTACGGGCCGACCGGCGTGGTCGTCATCGACGAGTTCCAGGCCTGAGCCGTCCCACCCAACACCGCCCGGAGCGCTGCCCGAAGCGGCGCCCCCTCATGGAAAGAAAGCAGGCACGATCATGCCCGTTTCCCGTCTGCTGATGGACCGGGAACTGAGCCAGGCACTCGACGGCGTCCCCATGACGTCCAACGGCGCGTTCGACCTCACCGACATTCCCGCGACGCGCGCGGCGTTCCGCGCGCAGGCCGAGTCGATCGCCGACAGCGAGCCCGACGACCCGTCGGTCCTTGCGGAGGAGCACCGTGTCAGCCGGGCGGACGGCCCCGACGTGCTGGTCCGCCTGCTGCGGCCCGCGACCGCGCAGGGACCGCTGCCGGTGATGCTCTGGTTCCACGGTGGTGGCCAGGTGCTCGGCTTCGCAGCCCAGGACGATCCCTGGCTCAAGCGGTTGTGCTCGCGGCTCGGCTGCGCCGTCGCCGCGGTCGACTACCGGCTCGCCCCGGAAACACCCTCTCCCGGCGCCGCCGAGGACGGTTTCACCGCCTACCAGTGGCTCGTCCGTGAGGCGGAGGCCCTGGGTCTGGATGGTGCCCGGATCGGCATCGCGGGCCAGAGCGGCGGCGGAGGCATCGCGGCGGCTACCGTACTGCTGGTCCGGGACCGCGGCGGCGCGGCACCCCTGTTCCAGTCACTGACGTACCCCATGCTGGACGACCGCAACCGGACCGTGTCGAGCCACGAAATCACCGACATCGGCATCTGGGACCGCTCCACGAACATCCTGGCCTGGCAGGCGATCCTGGGAGACCGCGCCGGAGCCGGCGACGTCTCCCCGTACTCGGCGCCCTCCCGCGCGGAGGATCTCAGCGAGCTGCCGCCGACCTTCATCGCGGTCGGCGAACTCGACTGCTTCCGCGACGAGGACCTCAACTACGCCGCACGCCTGCGCGCCCACGGGGTCCCGGTCGAACTGCACCTCTATCCGGGCGCTTACCACGCCTTCGACCTGTTCGCCCCCGAGTCGCAGCTCGCGGCCACCTTCCAGCAATCCTGGTTCAGCTATCTCGCCCGCCGGCTCCAGGACACATCCACCCCGTGATGCACCCCTCCAGCTCGGACACCGCGAAACGACGCGAGCGCCGACACGGAATCTGGTGCAGGCCCCGACCAAACTCCTCGGTCGGGGCCGGACGGTGCGGCCATCAACGAGTGGCTGTGACCAGTACTCGTCAGAGACCAGGCTCTACGCCTGGGCCATCGTCGGCAAGCACGGCCAGGTCATCACCTACGAACGCGATGTCGCCTGGAACAGCGCCGAAGCCCGCTGCCGCACCCACATGTGGCTCCACGACCAATGGAACACCGCCCACAACGCCAGCGGCCCTGAGCTCGACCCGCCGTTGGCACGCCTCGCCCAGTAGCCACCCCGATGCCGCCGCGCGTCCGGCGCGGCGGCATCCCCTTGAAGAAGAAACGAAAGAGAGAAGCACGATGCCCATCATCAACATCGACGCCTGGGAGGGCACCAGTGACGAGCAGACGCAGGAACTGTTGACTGAGGTCACCGAGACCGTGCACCGCGTCACGAGCATCCCGCGCGACAAGATTCTCGTCCTATTCCACGCCAACCCGGTCAAGTACTGGGCGCAGGGCGGCGTCCTCGCCTCCGACCCCGACTTCCTCGAAAAGTCGCGTCAGCACTGAAGTGCATGAAGCACGCGAAACGGCGCGCGCGCTCACCGAGTACCACTGGTCGCGGCCCTCTCTCGACGCCAGGGAGAGGGCCGCATCACTCGGGTCGCAGGCCACCGAGCCTTTTCCAACCTCACGCTGACGCGTGATGAAGGACGAGGACGGCCCGGACGATCGCCGTGAGGCGGTTGGTGCTGCAGCGGAGCTTCCGCAGGAGGCGCCAGCCCTTCAAAGTGGCCATGGCCGGTTCGCCAGCTGCGGGAGAAGCAACCCGTACGAGGGAGCCCGGCAACCAGATCGCCCGACACCGGTCGCGCCAACCATGCCCAGCCCGTAGACAGGGAGACGCAGCCACGCCCGCTGACAGGGCCGGGCGGGCTGTGCCTTCCCTTTCGCCGACAACCCGTTCCGCCGCCAGGGGTGACACCACATCGCCTGCCCCCTCCGACCCCTTCGAGGGTGGCGCGGGGAGTGGCTTTCTCTCGCGCTTCGGCTGCAGTGCCAGTTCACCGGTCGAGCAGGGAAAGGAGCATCGCGAGGTTCTCCAGGCTCGGGATCACGTGTGCGGCTCCGGCTTCGGCGAGCGTGTGCAGTGTCGAGCGGCCGGTGGCGACGCCGAGGACAGGGATTCCTGCGGACCGTGCGGCGGACACGTCATAGTCGTAGGTCGTGTCCGACTCATGGATGAAACGGCCTGATGAAGCCGTAGAGCAGATCGAGAAGGTGCCTGCGGAGCTCCTCGGTTGTCAGGGGGAGTGCGCCTGCGCCTGCCAGATGGTCGAAGACGAGGCCGTCCAGGAAGGCCACGAATATCGGCGCCTGTGACGGCGGATCGGATGCGCCCGCAGTGGTGAGCAAATTCTGCGCTACGGCCCGGTGGGCTTTGCCTGCGGCGACGAGAACGGCATGCAGTTCGGGGCGACGCGTGGACTCCAGGGATAGTTCGTAGCGGGCAAGCATGCGTTCGCGACCTTCGGCGACCCAGCGTTCGACGAGATCGGCAGCGACCGTAGCAACCTGGGCCATGTCTGCTGGCTCGGCTATGACGGGGCGATCGGCCAGGTCTGCAGTGTCCGCCTCGGCCAACCGCTCGACCGCCGCCTGCAGGAGCGCCTGCCGGGTGCGGAAGTAGTACGAGCACGTGCCGGTCGGTACACCAGCGGCCTCGTCGACCGCGCGGTGCGTCAGACCCCGCATCCCCGCCCGGGCCAGCGTGCTTATCGCCGCATCGGCCAGTTCCTGCCGCCTTGTCGTGCGTTCGGCCACTGTTTCCTCCCTCTCTACGACCACCCCACTCTACAGGTGTAGCATTTCCGGTGATTGCTGCAGATGCAGAGGGTAGGTGCAGTGGGTGCAGGGACGTCACGCGCAGGGCGTGAGTCCGCGTAGTGCGATCGTGGTCGGAGCAGGGATTCGGTGGTCTGGCCGTTGCCGTCGCTCTGATCCGGCGCGGATAGCGAGTGAAGGTACTGGCACGCGCCCCTGAATTCCCTGAATTCAGCAAAACCAGTTCCGGGCTTTCGGGGCGGTCCAACGGTGTATGTGCTGGACGCGCTGAGACTGGGCAACCAGGCCCGGGCGCGTACCCTCATCGAGACCCAGGCTGGCATCCTGAATGAGTCAGGCCACTGGCGTACGAACACCGGAGAGCTTGCCGGTGCCCTGGCGTCGGGCAGCGGCACAAGCTCCGCCAGGAGATTGAGGGTGGGGGCGAGGAGGGGGTGAGCCGTGGCGGATGGCGCCGATCAGGGCGCGGCCGGGGGATGCTGTAGCTGTCGGTCATGCCGGAGCGCTATACGCCCTGGCGTGACCCGGTCGACGGGTGAGTGTCCGGCTGCTTCGCCGCTGGTGGGGGTCCTGGTGCTGGCGCCGTCGATCGCGATCCGGCCCAGGACGAGACCGACGGCGTGGTCGTAGGTGCTGAGTGTGTTCTGCTTCAGGCGGGCGAAGAGGCGCATGTCTGTCCACGCATCCTGGTGGGCCCGGATCGTGGTGGCCGAGTACGTGGTGTCCGTGATTGCCTGGCAGGGGCAGCTGAGCCGTAGGACCTGGCAGGAGTTTGTCGAGGACGGTGTGATGGGGCGGCGGCCGCGTAGGTGCCGGATGGTACGACGATGCCTGCCCGGGCGGGCCTGGCATGGTGTGTGCGGTCAACGGGGGAGAGAGAAGCTGGCGAGTACCCAGCCGAAGCCGGCCAGCAGCTCCCCGCCCGGTGCCACCGCCACCGCGTGGACAGGCGCGGGGAAGGACAGGACGGGAGCGACCTGTTGGCCGGTGGCCAGGTCCCACATCCGCACTGTCCCATTCGCGTAGTCGGTCTCGCCGACGCTGGTGAGGCCGAATGCCGCGCCGATCAGGGCCCGGGTGCCGGTCTCCACCAAAGTCATCAGCTCCACCATCGGGTAGCCGCCACGGCTCTGCGGTCCGAACCGGTCTACATTCCGGTCGCTCTCGGGGATCTTGATGGAGCTGCAGCCGTCGAAGGAGACTGTGCGGAAGGGACCGAACCGCACGCCGCGCGTCGTCGGCCGGGCCAGCGGCCCGGCCACGACGTCGAAGAGGTGCCGCACCGGCGCGGCACCGATCTGGCGGCGCAGGTCGCGCAGTGCCTTCTCGGTCGGCCGCACGGTGTCCAGCCCTGCCCCCGTCAGCGCTGCGGTCAGCTTCTGCCATACCAGCCGGTATCCGACCTCCGGGAACAGGCACATCGCGAGCACGAAGTAGACGCCCACCCGAGAGGGCAGGTCCCGCAGTCGACACAAAACACCATCGGTCAGGGCAGCTGGTGGCTGTCAGTCACGGCGTGGGATGACGAAGCTGTTCGATGACCGCTGCGTAGCTGTTGCTGCCGTGTCCCTTGGCTACGGCCCTTTCGGCCAGCGTCGTGAGGAGTTCGGGTAGTTCGGCGTTGATGTCGGCGGCGTGGCTTTCATGGAGGAGGTGTTTCATTCCGGCCAGGTTCGTGTTGACGGTGGATTCGGTGGCCGGGTAGGCGCCATCGTCGATCTGCTGCGCATAGCCAGGCACCCAGTCAGCTACGGTTTCGATGCCCGTCTTGGCGAAGCGGGCGAATGCGGTCGCGGGGATTCCTGCCTTGCCGAGCAGGGCAGCGCCGTGCAGGAAGCCGTTGAGTGTGCTCCACACCAAACTCAGTGCGGCCGCGTCGAACAGGGACGGCAGGCCATGGTCTGCGCCGACGTACACGGGGCCGCCGAGGCTGCTGAGTTCCTGTTGGTGCTGGTCGAATGCGGTAGTTGGACCGCTGTAGAGGATGGTGGCGTTCGCGGTGCCGATGGCTGGGGGTACGGCCATGATCGCGCCGTCGAGGTAGGTGGCGCCTTGATGCACCGCCCACTTGGCCGTCTCGCGGGCCTCTTGTGAGGTGCCCGAGGTCAGGTTGACCAGGGTGCGGTCGGCCAGGTCCCGGCTCACGGGTTCGAGGATGTCACGCACGTTGTCGTAGTCGGAGACACAAATGACCACGAGCGGGCTGGCCGTGACGGCGTCACGGACGGTCCAGGCGAGCTGCGCGCCCCGCGCGGTGAGGGGTTCGGCCTTGGTGTGGGTGCGGTTCCACACGGTAGTGGGGTGGCCTTGGCCCAGGAAGGCCGCGGCAAGGGCCTGGCCCATAAGTCCCAGGCCGAGGACCGAGAGGGGGGTAAGGCCGGTGTCGGTGTCGAGGTCGTGCATCTTGTGCTCGCTTCCAGTGAATCGGCGTGGGTGGAGGGGTGTCTGGCGGTCAGCTCGTGGTCTCGGGCAGCTGCCAGGAGGTACGCAGCTGGCGCACCAGGGCGGAGGCCGGGGCCAGGCGGACAAGGGTGTTGCGTACCCGGGTGCGTGTGGGGGTGCTCCAGTGGGCGATGCGTCCGATCTGGTGGGCGGCCTTGACGACGGCGTTGGCCCTGGGCTGGCGGAAGCGTTCGTAGCGTCGCAGGGCGTCGGGAGTGGGGCCGTACTCGGTGATCAGGTCGGTGAGGGCGAGAGCGTCCTCGATGGCCTGGCAAGCGCCCTGGCCCAGGTTGGGGGTCATGGGGTGGGCGGCGTCGCCGAGCAGGGTGGTGCGGCCCCGGCCCCACTGCGTGACCGGCGGGCGGTCGCGGATGTCGTCGCGGCGGATGGCGCTGACGGGGGTGTCCTTGACGGCCTGGCGGACATAATCGGGGAACTCGGCCGTGGCCCGGGTGAGCGCGGCACGGATGTCGCTGTCCTTGCCGTCGGCGGGGCCGTTGGCGCACAGGAACCAGTACAAGCGGCCACCGTCGATGACGCATCCGCCGAAGCGGCGACCCGCTCCCCACATCTCTCCGATCCAGTCGCCAGGCAGAGGGTTGGCGTCGGTGACGCCGCGCCAGCAGTAGTAGCCGCTGTAGCTGGGTGCCTGGGCGCCCAGCAGTGCGGTTCGGACGGTGGAGCGCAGGCCGTCCGCACCGACCAGCACGGAGCCGTGTACTTCCTGTCCGTCGGCGAGGGTGACGGTGGCCTGATCGGGGTCGACGGCGGTGACGGCCGAGGCGAGCCGCAGTTCGCTGGTGCCGAGCTGTCCGACCAGCGCCTGGTGGATGGTGGCGCGGTGCAGGCCCAGAGTGGGGGCACCGACCTCCGCCAGCAGGGCGCTGGCCTGGGCGGGGCTGGGCTTCAGCAGCACGCGGCCGCGGGCATCGTAGACCGCGGCCGTGGAAAGCCGCGTGCCGACGGCTTCGAAAGGCTCGGCCAGGCCGAGGCGGCGCAGCGCGATCAGCGCGTTGGGCTGCACAGTCAGGCCAGCCCCGACAGGGGCGAGTCTTTCCGCCTGCTCCAGGACGACGGCCGGAATGCCGCGGCCGGCGAGTCCCGCCGCGAGGGTGAGTCCGCCGATGCCTGCTCCGGCGATGAGTACGTGGTCCATAAGGTGATTTCTCTTTCGGTTCTTGCCAGGTTCTGGATCAAGTGCAGCAGCCTGGTGCACAGTTCGGCCGGGTAGAGGTCGAGTCCGTCCGGGCCGGCCGGATGCTCGAAGATCAGACCGCCGATGGAAGCCATGAGTGTTTTCGCGCGCTACTCCGGCTCGCGGATGTCGACCGCCATGGGCGGGTCGACGACCGGCCGTCGCATTCCCGGCTGCGGTCTTCAGTACCGACCGCAGTTCGGGCCTGCGTGTCGCCTCAAGGGAGGGTTCGTGGCGTGCCGTCGTGCGCAACGCGCCCCTGGGCCGGCCAGTGCTCCAGGACGGCCACTGCTGCCTCGGCGATCTTCTCTACCGAGGTGATGCCCGTCAGCGGCAATGTGGCGGCGCCCGCGGTCTCCACCTCGGCGAGCCGGTCCGCGGCCGCTTAGAGGAGCACCTGCCGGGTCCTGAAGCAGGAGGAGCAGGAGCCTTCCGCCAGCCCCGCCCACTGGTCGACGGCTCGGTGGGTCAGTCCCCCGCGTATCCGTCGCGGCCGGCGCCTTGATCGCCGCGTCGGCCGGCTGCTTCCGTCGTGTCGAGCTCTCCGTCACAGTCGTTCCCGTCCACACGCCCAATTCCTCTACAGACGTAGAGTACCCCTTATTGCTACAGCTGTAGAGGCCGGGGTAGGTCCACTGCTGCGTATGTCGAACTGCCAGCGGCCCAGGAAGTTGATATGCCAGTCCTTGAGTGCTGAAAGCCGGGCGACACCCACGCCCTTGACGTCGCACCCGCGACCGCCACGCCACTCGCCACACCGCGGATCGTCGAGGATCGACTCCGGGGCCCAGCAGGGGGAATGGATTGCCCAGGCTGGGAGGATGCGGCTACGGGGACCGCCAATCCGTCCGAGCTGATCTGAGGTTCCCCCGAGATGCGGGGATGGGTGACAGAGGGTCAGATGGGTCTCATGAGAGGAGCCCAGACGATGCCTGCGCCGAGGAAGTACCCGCTGGAGTTGCGTGAGCGTGCGGTTCGGATGTATCGGACCGCCGAACCGAAGCCCGTGATCCGCCGCATGGCCGAGGAACTCGGCGTGCACCACGAGGCCCTGCGCAACTGGATCAGGCAGGCCGAGGCCGACGCCGGCGAACGCGACGACATGCTCACCACCGCCGAGCGTGAGGAGCTGGCCGCCCTGCGCAAGGAGAACGCCCAGCTCAAGCGTGCGAACGAGGTCCTGCGGACGGCCTCGGCTTTTTTCGCGGCCCAGCTGTGCGCCACGAGGCGCGATGTTGATCGAGAGGTGGTGAAAGGCCACTTCCGTCAGGTCGTCGTAGCGGCCTGATCGAAGCTTGGGGGCAGCCTGATCCGGGGAACGCCGGTGAGGGTGGCAAGCGGCCCCGACGAAGGCGGGACGTACCGGAACTACCAGACGGTGCGGGCCCGTTCAGCGAGGTCAGAAGGTGTAGCGAGAGCGAACCAGTGGTGGACGCCCCGTAACAGCGAAGCCGGGTCAAATCTGGTGGATATGGGCCGGTGTGCAGCGCGTGAGGACCGGTTCCTTCTGGGCCGGTCTTCAACTCTGAAGCCGTTTAGTTGTGTCGGTGGGGAGGCCACGTCGAAGGTCTACGGCGTAGACGTGGCGATGCTGCCGGGGTAGAGCTGGACGCCTCCCTGACCGATCGATCACATGGTGAACGTGGGAACCATCCACGGTCGCCCTCCTGCTGAACAGCCAGTTCAGCGGTGGGCAGGTCCGTTGCCGATTGAGGGCCGTGGAATGGGGCGGAGGCTCCGTAGTAGTCGCGGGCGTGACGACCCGCCGTGGAGGCCGTGAGAGACGGCCGCAGGGCGAAGGGGGCCAGCAAGTCAGCAGTCGAGGCTGCTGGAATATCGGGAGGGTTTTCGCTGGTGAATACCAACGAACTGGAGCACGCCCTAGATGCGGCGGAGCGGCTGGAGTGGACGGGCGCACGGCCCGTTCCGTCGAGGCCGGACAGGGCGTCGGGGATTTTCTCGACGAACTGCGGTCGCAGTTGAAGGGCCGTAGTTTCCGCCCGCTACCAGTACGGGAGCGCATGATCCCAAAGGCGGGCGGAAAGCTCCGTCGTCTGGGGATCGCGACCGTTACTGACCGGGTGGTCCAGGCATCCTTGAAACTGGTGCTGGAGCCAATTTTCGAGGCGGATTTCCTCCCGTGTTCCTACGGGTTCCGCCCGAATCGTCGGGCTCATGACGCGGTAGCTGAGGTGCGCTATCTCTCTTCGCGGCCACGCAACTATGAGTGGATCGTCGAGGGAGACATCACGGCCTGTTTCGACGAAATCTCGCATCCGGCCCTGATGGACCGGGTGCGGTATCGAGTCGGTGACAAACGCGTCCTGGAACTGGTAAAGGCTTTCCTCAAGTCAGGCATCCTCGGAGAGGACCGCCTGCTGCGGGAAACCACCGCCGGAACCCCACAAGGGTCGATTCTCTCGCCTCTGCTCAGCAATGTGGCGCTTTCCGTCCTGGACGAGTACATAGCCCAGGCTCCGGGAGGCCCGACTGCCCGGAAGGTGGACCGCGCCAGAAGGCACCGCCATGGTCTGCCCAACTACCGCCTTATTAGGTACGCGGACGACTGGTGCCTGATGGTTTTCGGCTCGAAAGCTGACGCCGAGGTCCTGTGCGAGGAAATATCGGATGTCTTGTCCACGATGGGCCTGCGCCTGTCCCCGGAGAAGACGCTGATTACCCATATCGATGAGGGCCTGGACTTTCTCGGGTGGCACATCCAGCGCCACCGCAAGAGAGGAACCAGCCAGCACTACGTCTACACCTACCCCGCGAAGAAGGCTGTCCAGGCCGTGAAGCGGAAGGTCAAGACGCTGTGCCAAGAGGTCGAAGTGAACCAGCCGCTGGATGACCTGCTGCGTCGGCTGAATATGGCGTTGCGGGGCTGGTGTGCTTACTTCCGGCCCGGGGTTTCCTCCGTGACCTTCGCCTATCTGAGCCACTACACGTGGCGGACGGTATGGCGTTGGATGCGGCGCAAACACCGCCGGTCCACTTGGAAGGAACTCCGCCACCGCTATTGCGGCGGCGGTTGGTGGCCTGCCAGTGAGGACAGAGAGCTGTTCGACCCCGAGAAGGTAGGAACGACCCGCTACCGATATCGAGGTTCGATTATTCCGGCTCCCTGGCCTATCGCGGGATGAGGCTGTCCAACACGCAGCCCGTTTCGGGGCTTGTGGAGAGCCCGGTGCATTGAGAGGTGCCCGCCGGGTTCGGGAAGCGGTCCGGGGAAACGGGCCGGTCGAAAGGCCGGCACCGCGCCCCGGGCCGACTTTCACCGACCCAACCCGGCCCAGGTGACGGCGCTCGTCGACGAGCACCCGCACCTGGGGGTCGAGCCCGTACTCCGGGAACTTTCCATCCCCTCTTCCACCTACTACCGATGGCGCCAGACCGAGAAGGAACCGTGCGAGCGGCGACGCCGGGACGCCGAGTTGACCGGGCGGATCCGTGAGGTCCACGACGAGTCCGGCGGGATCTACGGCTCACCCCGCGTGCACGCCGCCCTCAAGCGTGAGGGCGTCCACGTCGGCAGGAAGCGCGTCGAGCGGCTCATGCGGGAGGCCGGCCTGGCCGGGATCAGCCCCCGCCGGGGCAAGGGTTTCACTCGCCGTGACCCGGGCGCCGATCTGGCCCCTGACCTGGTCAGGCGCGACTTCACCGCGAACGGGCCGAACCGGCTGTGGGTCACCGACTTGACCATGATCCCCACCGGGGAGGGGCCGTTGTGGCTGTCCGCGATCCGCGACGCGTTCTCCCGCCGGGTGGTGGCCTGGGAGACCTCCGCCCGCGCGGACGCTGACCTGGTCCTCACTTCGCTGGAGTATGCCCTGGCCAGCCGCGAAGTCGCCCCAGGCGAGCTCATTCACCACGCCGACCACGGCTGTCAGTACACGTCCGTGAAGCTCACAACACGCCTGGTCAGGGCAGGTATCCAGGCGTCCATGGGCTCGGTCGGCGACTCGTTCGACAATGCCCTGGCGGAGAACCTGTGGATGGTCATCAAGACCGAGTGCATCCGCGGCCGCGTCTTCGCCACCAGGGCCGAAGCAAACCTCGCGCTCTTCGAGTACATCGACGGCTTCTACAACCCCCGCCGCATCCAGAAACGACTCGGCTACCTCAGCCCGATCGAGTACGAGGAGAAGCACTACGCCGACCAGGCAGCGACCGAACAAGTGAAACTGAAACCACGTCAACCCGCCCTGACCAGCTAGTCAGCCACTCCCGCTCAGCGGGGGAACCTCAATCGAGGGCCTCTTGGCGTGAATCCGGTTGGCGTACTTTAAGGATGGTCCAGCGATACCGTGCTGCCGGTCCCAGGCGCGGATCGGCCTGCTGGCGGGCGAGGACGGAATGCCAGCCGGGACCATCGAGGGTGCGGGTGGAGTTGTCGACCAGTCGGCGGGCGGTCAACCGGCTGCGCTGTGCTCGGTCTCCGGCACCGGGGGCAGCCAGTGCGCGGCCTTGTCGCGGAAGGGCGCGTGGATGGGCACGAGGTCTATGCCGCTGGTGTCGTCAAGGGCGGTGACGTTGATGCCGATCTCAGGGATGTCGCTGTCGATCGCCGCGAGGCGGCTGCCACAAGTCGGGCAGAAGTCGCGCTTCGCCTCGCCCTCGAAGCTCACGTACCAGGTCGGCTCGCTCTCGCCGGTCCAAGTGACCGTCGCGAAGCCCACCCACCACATCACGGGGATGCCGCCGAGCTTTTGACAGTGTCCGCAGGCGCACAGTTCCCTGTCAAGTTCTTGTGTTCCGTCGTGTGCCTCCTCAGCAGGGTGGCGCACAGTGGTGGCTGCGGAAGGGATGGGAGGGCCACTCAACGGCACGGACGAGCGGTTCGTGTCAGGTCGAGGAAAGCGGGACCAGGGTGTACCACTCCGTACTGTCCGAGACCACAGCCCGCATAAGTCGCAGAGCTCTGGCACGCTCTCACCCTCGTCCGGCTCGCCGTTGTTCGTCGCTGTCCCTTTCCCGCCGCTCAGCATCGCCCGCGCTCACTCACCGTTGACACTACCGACTGTATTACTAGTAACGCATCGAATGCGGTGTCGTTGGACGTGTGCGACTTAACCGCAACCACTAGCTGAAAGGCGCAGCATGACCGAGGAAGAGGCCATCAAAATGATCTGGGACCAGTTGAAGGAAGACCTGGACCACATCGACGACGTAACCCCCGTTGACCCGTCCCTGACCTTCAAGGCGCTCCGTCTGGACGACTTGTACACGGAAGAATTGGCCTACAGGATCGAAGAGAAGCATAGTCTTCCTGTCCCAGTCTTCACACCCGAAATGTCGATTCGTGACGCTGCCAGGGCCCTTGTCGAAAATCTGGGCTGAGGCGTCCTCAGGCGATCGAGTAGGGCGGTGGCGTGACCGGTAGTGGTCGGCCGCGGCGTCGATGCTGCCCCAGTCGGCCTGGCGCAGCAGGTCGATGGCGAGATTGCGCATCGGACGCAAGGAACTAGGTTCTGTCCGGCGGATCATGTGACCTTCTGACCAGTCGCTCGTTGGTCGGGTCATGGGTCGGGGGGATCTGACGAATCGCGAGTGGTCGATATTGGAGGCGCATTTGCCTCCGTCGGGTGGTCGGGGCGGTCGGTGGAACGACCACCGCACCGTGATCAACGGAATCATGTTTCGGATCCGGACCGGTATCCCTTGGCGTGACCTGTCAGAACGCTACGGGTCGTGGAAAACCGTTTACGAACGGCATCGTCGATGGTCGGCGGACGGCACCTGGGATCGGATCCTGCAGTCGGTCCAGGCCGGTGCCGACCTCGCGGGGCGGATCGACTGGTCGATGGTCGGCGTCGACTCGACATCCTGCCGGGCACATCAGCATGCGGTCGGCGCCCGGAGAATAAGCCGCGTGTCCCGAAAAAAGGACAACGCCCCGGCACCACCGCCCCGACGAAGGACTCGGACGGCCCCGGGGCGGCCTGACCTGCAAAATCCACCTCGCCGGCGAAGGCGGCTGCCGCCCCATGGCCCTCCTGCTCACGCCTGGTCAGTGGGGCGACGCTCCGCAGATGGTCGAGGTCCTGGACCGAATCCGGGTCCCTCGCCCGCTGGGCGGACGGCCCCGGACCCGGCCCGACCACGTCAGCGGTGACAAGGCATACAGCTCACGCCGCAACCGCCGCTACCTGCGAAGACGCCACATCCGGCACACGATCCCGGAACCGAGGGACCAGCGGGCCAACCGGCGACGCAGAGGCAAAGAAGGTGGCATGCCTGCTGGCTTCGACCGCGACCGCTACCGGCGCCGCAACGAAGTCGAGCGGACCATCAACCGGCTCAAGAACTCACGTGCAGTGGCTACTCGTTACGACAAGCGGGCCTACGTCTTCCACGGCACCGTCACCGCCGCAGCGATCCGGCTCTGGCTCCGCCAGTGATCCGCGGACAGAACCTAGCGACCTGTCCGGCTGTCGCGTTCCACCCGATCGCAACCAGCCACCAGCACACCTGCGGCGACAAGATCTGCTCGCTTGACTGCCCGCCCCGGGGCGAGGTGGTCATCGGTCCAGCATCCCGCAGGAACACGCTGCGCGGGTTTATCGGGCAAGGGGGTTCCCGGGGATGGTCGGCCCCCGGCGACAGCCGCACAGTTCCTTCCTCGTGGTCAGGGAACAACGTGAGCAGGCCGTTTCCCGGGCTCGAACCTGATCGTTGAGCACACGGAAAGCGGACGGCCGGGCTGTCATACCTGCCCTGCCCTTGAACGGAAGAGTTGCTTCGTTGAACCTCTCGGAACTGCCCCGCGCTGGTGCAGCCTGCTGTGCTACTCCCGTCTCGGTCGACAGCCGACCGGGCCCGAGCCCGAATTCGCATCGGCTGGGCCGGGCTGCAGCAGCCTTGACCGTACTGGCCGGAAGCGGGATTGGCACGGCCGTGGTCGCTCCCGCCGCCCATGCCGACGACGCATTCAACTTTGCCCGGCCCGGGAAGTACACGATCACGGTGCCCAAGGATGTCACCGAGGCGACCGTGAAAGTGTGGGGCGCCGGAGGCCGCGGCGGCCACGGCGGTCACGGCGGAGCCGGCGGTGACGGCACCATGAACGGCACCGGGGGCGGCGGCGCCGGGGGCGGCGGCGGAGCTACCGGGAACGCCGGAACCTACATCGAATGCCAACTGACCGGCCTGCAGCAGGGCCAGACATACGAGGTCGTGGTCGGCTCGGCCGAAGCATCGACGTTGGGGGGCCGGAGCAGCCTGCTGCGTCCCCCGAACATGGACACCAAGCCGCAGTACATGAGCCTGGCCGTTGCCGCCGGTGGCGGCGACGGTGGCGACGGCGGCGACGGCGGCGACGGTGGCAACGGCGGCCTCATCCTCCCCGGCAGCGGCAATGGGGGCCGGGCCGGCGCCGGTGGCCAGCCCGGCACCGAGACGGGCCCTGCGGGTTGCGGTTACGCCGGCAGTAAGGTCGCGTCCAGGCAACGAGACCTGAAACGCAGTCAGCCCGGCAAACCCGGAGCCGCCGGCAACCCCGGGCAGCCGGGAACGTACATGAAGGGCGGCAAAGGGGGCACGGGCGGTGACGGCGGTAAGGGTCGGTCCGGATACCTGGGCATCGGCAACGGCGGCGATGGCGGCAAGGGCGCCACGGGCGGCGACGGGGGCAAGAGGGCCGTGACAGGCACGGAAGGGAATGGCCCTCGTCCCGATTCCCAAAGCGGTATGGCGGGCGGCAACGGCCAGGTCACCGTCACCTGGCACACCGAGCCTTAGCCTCGCGCTTTCATGAGTGTGCTCGTCCATGCCTTGATCAAATAAGTGGAGAGTGCCTCTGACCTGCAACGATGGGACTTCTCTAGGGTCCTGTCAGCTGCACGGAAGGAAGCACTCTCCAGGTGAGTAAGCGTATCGGGTTGTACCCGCGTGTCCGCGTCGAGGGCGGTGGCAGCGGGGCGGTCTCGCAGGCCGGGGCGGTGCTGCTTGTGGAGACGGTTCGCAAGGTGGGCCTGGACACCGCGATATCGGCGGCACTGACGCCGTGGCGCAAGCCGCGGGCACTGCACGACCCGGGCAAGGCCCTGCTGGATGTCGCGCTCGGAGTCGCGCTGGGCGGGGACTGCCTGGCCGATGTTGCCGTGCTGCGGGCCGAGCCCGACGTGTTCGGCCCGGTGGCATCCGATCCGACAGTCTCCCGGCTCATCGACGCTCTCGCGGCAGCCGGACCGGAGGCCCTCGGCGCGATCCGGTCGGCCCGGGCCGAAGTACGGTCGCGCGTCTGGGAACTGGCCGGGGCGAACGGTCCGGCCGCCGACGGCTCGGTGATCGTGGACATCGACGGCGTGCTGGTCCTTGCGCACTCCGAGAAGCAGGACGCCACCGCGACCTGGAAAAAGACCTTCGGCCATCATCCGCTCGTCGCGTTCGTCGACCACGGCCAGGCAGGTTCCGGAGAGCCAGTGGCCGCACTGCTGCGACCCGGCAACGCAGGCTCCAACACCGCGAGCGATCACATCGAAACAGCACAACTTGCCCTGGCCCAACTGCCCAAACACCTGCGGCGAGGCCGGCAGACACTGATCCGCACCGACTCCGCAGGCGGCACCCACGGTTTCCTCGACTGGCTCTCCCGCCGGGGCCGGTGGCTGTCGTATTCCGTCGGAATGACCATCACCGACACCATCCACAAGGCGGTCCTGAAGATCCCGAAGAAAGCATGGACACCGGCCTACGACGCCGGTGGCACCGAACGGCCCGGCGCCTGGGTCGCGGAGATCACCGACGTGCCCGACCTGAGCACGTGGCCCAAGGGCATGCGGTTGATCGTCCGCAAAGAACGGCCGCACCCAGGAGCCCAGTTGCGGTTCACCGACCTCGACGGACTGCGGCTGACCTGTTTCGCGACCAACACCAAAGGCGGCCAGCTCGCCGACCTTGAACTGCGTCACCGCCGAAGGGGCCTTTCCCCAAGGCCGGGTAGTTAGCGCACCGAGCTGGTCACCGACGCGCTCGAAGCCGCCGCCCGCACCCGGGGCGGCAGCCTGGACGGAGCAATATTCCACAGCGACAACGGAGCGCAGTACGCGTCAAAGGAGTTCGCGAAGGTGTGCCGCCGACTCGGCGTGACCCGCTCGCGCGGAGCGGTCGGCACCAGCGCGGACAACGCCGCCGCGGAGAGCTTCAACGCAACCTTGAAAAGGGAGACGCTGCAGGGGGAGAAACGCTGGTCAGGGGCGCGTAAGGCTCGTCTCGCGGTGTTCCGGTGGGTCACCCGCTACAACACCAGACGCAGGCACTCGGGGCTTGGCTACATCAGCCCGATCGCCTTCGAACAGCAATCGGTTACGCTGGCCGCTGCCGCATAGCAAACGGTGTCCACGCTTCGGGGGAAGCCCCCCTCCAGCAGCATTCGGTAGCCGGCCGCGTCATCGGTGATCCGCCGCTTGGCCAGCAGTTCACCGGACTCATCGACCAGGGCGATGTCGTGATGCCTCTCCGCCCAATCAATCCCGCAGAACACAGTCACACGTTCTCCCATCATCGATTGTTTATGCAGGTCACGAGCTCATGCGGGTCACGCGGCGTCCTAATCCCAGGACTCGATCGGTCCGCCATCTCGGTAGCCGTTCGCGACACCAGCGCACCCCAGGGGCCTCTGTCTCCGCCAGAGCTCACGGCTCGCGGAGGTGAACAGGAGGTCGCCCTGCGGCGGGCTCGCGCCACGACGACAACGAACGGCATACGGCGGCGAGTTTCACGGGACTTGGAGACGCCGGGTCACGCCGCTCTCTCGTGAGGCCTCAACGGCCGGGGAGATTCCCAGGCTTCTGCCCGGCGCCCGCATGCCCCGTGAAACCCACCACCGTGACGGCGCCGCTCTATCGGTAGGCCTCATGGGCCCGGGGCCTTACAGACGTCCGTCACCAGACGGCCCAGAAGCCCAGCTGCGGCTTCCGGAACCACCTTCACTACGGATTAGGGGCCTTCGCGACAGGCACCGTCACAGTCTTGACCGCCCCGGCCCGGCGACGGCCACCAGCACCCAAGGCGATCAGGAGAAGGCGACCTTGCCCAGCATCACGCAATCCGCTGCCCCGTGTCACATTCCGGCCGACGCCGCCGAGGAGGTCCTGCTCGGTGTGGACACCCACAAGGACGTTCACGCCGCGGCTGTCATCACCATGCTCGGTGCCGCCCTGGACGGCCGGAGCTTCCCGGCGACCGCGCAGGGATACCGCCAACTCGTCGCCTGGGCCCGCTCGTTCGGAGTGGTGCGACGTGCCGGCGTCGAGTGCACCGGCTCCTACGGGGCAGCCTTGGCCCGCCACCTGCACGCCGAGAGAATCGAGGTCACGGAGGTCAACCAGCCGGACAAGGCCGCCCGCCGGCGCCACGGCAAGACCGACGCCGTCGACGCCGGGGCCGCCGCCCGCGCCGTGCTGTCCGGACGCGCCACTGCCACGGCCAAGACGAGCGACGGCCCGGTGGAGATGCTGCGGCTGTTCAAACTCGCCAGGGGATCCGCGATCAAGTCCCGCACCCAGGCCATCAACCAGCTCAAGAGCGTCCTGGTCTGCGCCGACTCCGCCCTGCGCGAGGCCCTGGCCGGCCTGACCAACCCGCACCTGATCAAGCGGTGCGCCGCACTGGAAGCTCTGGACGCGACCGGGCCTGCTACAGCTGCCCGGCACACCCTGCGTCTGCTGGCCCGCCGAATCCAGCACCTGACCGAAGAGATCGACGACCTGAACCAGCGGATAGCCGAAGCCGTCAAGGCGAGTACGCCCGGTCTGCTCGACGTACGCGGCGTCGGCCCGGACAGCGCCGCAGCCCTGCTCATTGCCGCAGGTGACAACCCCGAACGCCTCACCAGCGAGGCGTCTTTCGCTGCCTTGTGCGGCACCAGCCCGGTCGAAGCGTCCTCCGGCAAGACCCAGCGCCGCAGACTCAACCGCGGCGGCAACCGCCAGGCCAACGCCGCCCTCTACCGGATCGTCCTCAGCCGCCTGCGCTGGGACGACCGCACCCGGAACTACCTGCAGCGACGCCTTGCCGAGGGCAAGACGCGCCGAGAAGTCATCCGCTGCCTCAAGCGCTACATCGCACGGGAGGTCTACCGGCTCATCGCCACTCCGAGCCCCGCAGCCAGCCGCGCACGTGCCGCAACCGCTACTTGACATCCATAGGGGCATCAGTGCCCTGGAACGAGACATCCGTGCACCCAGTGGAACGAGGAGCCCAAGCCCTTCGTCTGGACGAAGGACGCCGACGAGATCCTGCAGCGTCTCGCCACATATCTTGATCGGATTCCCGGCGCGGGACACTAGGTCACCGGCTCGGGCTCCGGTGCGCTCTCGTCGGACGCCTCACCGGCCGGGTCGACCGGCGTCTTCACGGAGTCGAGGAGCAGCTGGGCGACGTCGGCGACCTGGATGGACTCCTTGGGCTTGACGCCTGCGGCGGAGCCGCTCTCGGCTGCCGCCTTCTTGCCGTTGACCGAGTCGGTGAGCATGACCAGGCAGAACGGGCAGGCGGTGGAGACGATGTCCGGGTTCAGGGACAGGGCCTCGTCGACGCGCTCGTTGTTGATGCGCTTGCCGATCCGCTCCTCCATCCACATCCGGGCACCACCGGCGCCGCAGCAGAAGCCGCGCTCCTTGTGGCGGTGCATCTCCTCGTTCCGCAGGCCCGGGACCTTGCCGATGATCTCGCGCGGGGGCGTGTAGATCTTGAACTCCCTGAGCAGCGTCAGGCTCCGCTGTTCGGGGCGGTCGCTACGGCTGCCCGCGGGCACGCTCCGCCCGAGCCGTACGAAGCGGACGATGCGACCGATGGCTCGGGCGAACAGCGCCACGCCCACCACGGCCAGGACCAACGACACGATGATCGCGGCGAACTGCATGGTTAACGCCTTCTGTTTCTCGGGGGTTCAGCCCTTGCGGATCTTGACCCCCTCGGTGAGCTGCGGGACGACGTCGAAGAGGTCACCCACGACGCCGTAGTCGACCATGTCGAAGATCGGGGCCCCGCGGTCCTTGTTGATCGCCACGATCGTCTTGGAGGTCTGCATACCGGCGCGATGCTGGATGGCGCCGGAGATGCCGTTGGCGATGTACAGCTGCGGCGAGACCGACTTACCGGTCTGGCCGACCTGGTTGGTGTGCGGGTACCAGCCGGCGTCCACGGCGGCACGCGAGGCACCGACGGCCGCGCCGAGCGAGTCGGCGAGAGCCTCGATGAGCGCGAAGTTCTCCGCGCCGCCCACGCCACGGCCACCGGAGACCACGATCGCGGCCTCGGTCAGCTCCGGGCGGCCCGTCGACTCACGCGGCGTGCGGGCGGTGATCTTCGTGCCGGTGGCCTTGTCGGAGAAGGTCACCGACAGGGACTCGACCGCACCGGCGGCCGGGGCGGCCTCGACGGCGGCCGAGTTCGGCTTGACCGTGATGACCGGGGTGCCTTTGATGACGCGGGACTTGGTGGTGAAGGACGCGGCGAACACCGACTGGGTGGCCACCGGCCCCTCGTCGCCTGCCTCGAGGTCAACGGCGTCGGTGATGATGCCGGAGTCGATGCGCAGCGCCAGGCGGGCGGCGATCTCCTTGCCCTCCGCGGAGGACGGGACCAGCACGGCGGCCGGCGAGACGGCCTCGTAGGCGGCCTGCAGGGCGTCCACCTTCGGCACCACCAGGTACTCGGCGTACTCGGCGGCGTCGTGGGTGAGGACCTTCACCGCGCCGTGCTCGGCGAGCGTGGCGGCGGTGTCGGCTGCGCCGTTGCCGAGGGCGACGGCGACGGGCTCGCCGATACGGCGGGCCAGGGTCAGCAGCTCCAGGGTGGGCTTGCGGAC
Source organism: Streptomyces sp. NPDC014727 (assembly GCF_043083485.1). Classification (NCBI taxonomy): domain Bacteria; kingdom Bacillati; phylum Actinomycetota; class Actinomycetes; order Kitasatosporales; family Streptomycetaceae; genus Streptomyces; species Streptomyces sp. NPDC014727. The sequence goes on from NZ_JBIBYR010000031.1 coordinate 22,968, forward strand.
CACGCCGTCCACGTGGTCGACGTAGACGAGGACTTCAGCCATGGGAATACTCTCCTGCGAAAAGAAGTTGAGGGGCGGTCAGCGACTGCGGGGCCTTAGATGAACTTCTGGCCCGCGAGGAATTCAGCGAGCTGCTTGCCGCCCTCGCCCTCGTCCTTGACGATCGTGCCGGCCGTGCGGGCCGGGCGCTCGGCCACAGCCTCGACCTTGGTGAACGCGCCGTCCAGGCCGACCCCCTCGGCCTCGATGTCCAGGTCGGACAGGTCCCAGGACTCCACCGGCTTCTTCTTGGCCGCCATGATGCCCTTGAAGGACGGGTAGCGCGCCTCACCCGACTGGTCAGTGACGGACACAAGCGCCGGGAGCTGCGCCTCCAACTCCTCGCTCCCGGCGTCGCCGTCGCGGCGGCCTTTGACCGTGCCGTCCTCGACCGAGACCTCGGACAGCAGGGTGACCTGCGGGACGCCCAGGCGCTCGGCGACCAGCGCGGGGACGACACCCATGGTGCCGTCGGTGGAGGCCATGCCGGAGACGACCAGGTCGAAGCCAGCCTTCTCGATGGCCTTGGCCAGCACCAGGGAGGTGCCGATGACGTCGGTGCCGTGCAGGTCGTCGTCCTCGACGTGGATGGCCTTGTCAGCACCCATCGACAAGGCCTTGCGGAGCGCGTCCTTGGCGTCCTCCGGGCCGATGGTCAGCACGGTGACCTCGGCGTCGTCCGCGTCCTCCGCGACCTGCAGGGCCTGCTCGACCGCGTACTCGTCCAGCTCAGAGAGCAGACCGTCCACGTCGTCCCGGTCGACGGTCAGGTCATCGGCGAAGTGCCGGTCGCCAGTGGCGTCGGGCACATACTTCACACACACAACAATCTTCAGACTCACAACATTTCTCCTGCTTGTTCGGTCGTCGGCTTGCTGACGCCCCGCCCGGTAGTGCGCCGCCGAGGACGGATGTTCCCGTCGGCACTCGTCCGGCTGGACCGGCACATCAAGGCTGGGCAGATTGGCCCTCTGCGGCGTCCTGCCCGTGTCGGGGTGGGCCTTCGTAGGAAGCCGACCGCTCAGGGGGCTCTTGGGTGGAGGCTTCACCAGCGAACGCCGCTCGCTGATGCCTGTCGCCGCCGTCTGGCGTCCAGAAAACGTCTCCGGGCCACCTCGGTGTCCGGATCGAGCGGCGGAAGAAGCGCCGGCTGACCCTTGGCATCAACAGAATCATCGTGAAGTAGGCGCTGTTGACGTGCCGGCTGGAGCCGTTTTGGAGAGACTGGGGCAAGCTGCGACGGTGAGCCGGGCCAGGTGCCCGGCGCACCGGTGTGCTCAGGCTCCGGGCTCGCTCTGGATGAGCGTGGGAACGTCCTCGACAGTCACGGTCGTCCGCAGCCGGGTCACCGCCTTCACCGTGAAGTAGTACAACGGCGAGACGACGAGCAGGCCGGCGATGAAGGAGATGTCGGTGTGGCCGAGGGCCTTGGCGATCGGGCCGGTGTAGGCGGTCCCGATGATCATGAACGGGATCTGCACCGCGACACCGATCAGGTAGCAGAGCACCGCGGGCCAGTTCACCCGGCCGTAGCGACCGCCGTCGCGTTTGAAGAAGTCCTCTACGGCGTAGTCGCCGTGGCGCACCAGGTAGAAGTCGACCAGGTTGACCGCGGTCCACGGGACCAGGGAGCCGAGCAGCAGGGTGAGGAAGTTGTTGTAGGTGGCGACGAAGCCGCTCCCGGAGGTGAGGGCTACGGCGAGCGCGATCGTGCACAGTCCGGTGGCGACCACCGCACGCTCGCGGCTGCGAGCTGTGAAGCGCGGCAGGAAGGTCTGCGCGATCGTGATCGTGCACAGGGTGCCGCAGTAAAGGTTCATCGCGTTCGTCGCGGCGACACCGATGCTGAACACGGCCACGACCAGCAGGCTGATCCCGGCGGTCGCCCGGGTCAGGGCGGCGATGGGGTCCGCGCCGGGCAGGAGCAGCCCGATGCCCGCGCCCAGGAACATGGGCAGGATCGAGCCGATGCTGGTGCCCCAGTAGCTCATCCAGAACGCCGGCCTGGAGCCGGTCTTGGCCGGCATATAACGGGAGTAGTCCGAGACGTACGGTGCGTAGGCGATCTGCCAGACCGCGGCCACCGACACGGTGCTCACGAACCCGGACAGGGTGGCCTGACCGGTGGCGAAGAAGGTGTGCGGCACCGAGTGGACGACGAACGCCCAGAAGAACGCCAGTAGCAGGACGGCACCGGAGACGTAGGTCATGATCCGCGCATAGGCGTGGATCAGGTTATAGCCCCAGATCGTGGCCGCGACGCTGGCCGCCGCGAGCAGCACGATGCCGGCCTTGCTGCTCAGGTGCGGAATCACCGACGCCAGAGACTGTCCTCCGAAGACCAGGATCGAGATGAAGAACCCGAGGTACATGACCACCACGATCAGGACGATCAGCAGCGCACCCCAGGAGCCGAACTGCCCCTTGGTCTGGACCATCTGAGGGACCCCGAGCCGCGGCCCCTGGGCGGAGTGCAGCGCCATGAAGATCGCACCGAAGAGGTTCCCGACGATAATCCCCAGCGCGGCCGACCAGGCCGGCTGGCCGAACAGGGTGGTGGCAAGTCCTCCGGTGACAATGGACAGGATCATGATGTTCGTGCCGAACCAGATCGTGAACATGTCCCGTTTCGTGCCATGCCGCTGGTCGAGCGGGACCGGCTGGATCGTCGATGACTCGATGCTGGAGACGGACCCGCGCCGCCCAGCCGGTTGCTCACTCATGCCAGCCCCCTCGCCTCAGCGCATCGAGCCCGGTTGAACATGACGTGCTTGGTACGCGAGTAGTCATCCAGCGCATACGCCGACAGGTCGCGCCCGTAGCCGGAGGACTTGAACCCGCCCCACGGCATTTCGGTGGCGAATGCGAGGTGGTCGTTGACCCACACGGTGCCGAAGTCCAGCCGCCCGGGCAGATCGGCGGCGCGACGGGCGTCCTCGGTCCAGACCGAGGCGGACAGCCCGTAGGCGGTGCGATTGGCCGCCTCGACCGCGGCATCCTCATCGGTGAAGGTTTCCACCGTGACCACGGGCCCGAAGATCTCCTCACGAGTGGATTCGGCACCGTCCGGGAGGTCCACCAGCACCGTCGGAAGCACGAAGTAACCGTCGCCTTCCGGGGCCCTCCCGCCCGTCGCCGCCCGCGCTCCTTCCGCGAAGGCACGGTCGAGGAAGCCGAGCACGCTGTCGCGGTGGGTCTTCGAGACAAGCGGTCCCATCTCGATGTGGTCCCCGGCCGCCGGGTCGCCTACGACCAGCGACTCCACCCGGGGCACGAGACGCTTCAGCAGTTCGTCGTGGACGGACTGCTCCACGAGGATCCGGCAGGCCGCGCCGCAGTCCTGGCCCGAGTTGCCGAAGCTGGCGAACCGGATGCCTTCGGCGACCGCGTCCAGGTCGGCGTCCGCGAACACGATGACCGGTGCCTTACCTCCGAGTTCGAGGTGCACGCGCTTGAGCGTGGTTGCGGCCGCGCCGGCCACTGCCTGTCCGCTCCGTACGCTGCCCGTCACCGACACCAGCGCAACATCCGGGTGAGTCGCGAGCGCCTCGCCGACCACCGATCCGGCACCCGTGACGACGTTGAGCACCCCTGCGGGAAACACCTCGGCAAGAAGCTCGGCCATGCGCAGGGCGGTCAGCGGTGTCTGATCCGAGGGCTTCAATACGCACGTGTTGCCGACCGCCAGGATCGGCGCGATCTTCCATGCCGCCGTGAGCAGGGGGTAGTTCCACGGCGTGATTGCAGCCACTACCCCGACCGGCTCCCGCACGATCATCGACGTGCGGCCGGTGACGTACTCTCCGGCGCTCAGACTCAGCTGCGCCCGGACCGCACCGGCCATGAACCGCAGCGTGTCGATCGTCCCGGCGACATCGTCGCGGGCCAGCGGCATCGGCTTGCCGGTGTTGACCGACTCCAGGTGCGCCAGCTCCTCGGCGTTGGCTTCCAGCACCGCAGCGGCCCTGAGCAGCACGTCGGCGCGGTCCTTCGGCGTCCGCTGCCGCCAGCCGGGCAACGCCGCCTTGGCGGCGGCCACCGCCTTGTCGACATCGGCCGACGTGCCGCACAGGGCCTGTGCAATCGGCTGTCCCATCGCGGGGTTGAACACCGGATGCGTCTGCGTCCCGGTGCCCTCCCAGCTGGCACCGTTGACGAAGTGCGTCAGCACCGCGGTCTCCGCACCGACCGGTGCCAGGCCGCCTCCCAGGTGAGCCACGGGGACCTGCTTTTGCGCCTCGATCATCTCGAAATCCTTCGTTCGTGTACCTGGTTCACGACCGGTTACGCCCACCTCGAGCGCACCGGTCCAGCTGCTCGGAAGCACGCCGACCTGGTTGTGCAGATACTCAGGCCGCGAGCTCAACGGATCGTGAAGCCCCGTTCGACGACGGTGGCCAACATGTCGATGTAGGAATCGACGTCATCGCGGGCCGCGAGCTCAACGGATCGCAAAGCCGCGATCGACGACGGTGGCCAGCATGTCGATGTAGGAGTGGACGTCGTCGTGGGCCGTGCGCGGCGGAGGGTCGTAGGCGAGCGCGGCCTTCGTCCGGGGGCTCAGGAAATAGGCGCCGGCGGTCAGCACAGTGAGGGCCTGGAACTGCTCGGGCTGCTGCACGGAGAGAGCGTCCAGAGCAGCTTCCGGGTCCTTGCCCGTGCACCAGGCAACCGCCTCGGCGAACGGTTCGGCCAGGTCCGGTCGGTAGCCGAGCACCTGGTCGAGCAGCGCATCCGGCACACCTGCGGCGGTGGCCGAGGGCATCGGATCGGACACGGGAATCAGTACGTCGGCGAGTGCGGCAAAAGTGCGTCGCTGGTCGGGATCGAGCATCACGGGGTCCTTAGTCGGCGGTGGGCTGGTTGTGGCGGTTGTCGGCGAGGTGGCGCATCGACCGCAGCGCGACCGCCATGATGGTCGCGGTCGGGTTGACGCCGGTCGAGGTGACGAACACGCTCCCGTCGATGATGAAAAGGTTCGGCACGTCGTGCGCGCGGCCGTACTCGTCGACGACGGAGGTGGCGGGATCGGTGCCCATGCGCGTGGTGCCCAGGAGGTGCCAGCCGCTTTCCCGGACGACGGGGATGGGGAGCACCGAGGTCGCGCCCGCGGCCAGGTGGGCCTCGGTCGCCCGGTCGACGTGGAACTTGAGCATGCGTTCGGTGTTCTCGCTGACGGTGTAACGAATCCTGGGCGCCGGGATGCCGTCGGAGTCTGTGGCGTCTGGGTCGAGGACGACCTCGTTGTGGTCCTCAGGTAGGTCCTCGGTGGTGATCCCCCACTCGGTGTACCGGCCGAAGGTTGTGCGCAACCGGGTGTGGAAGGCGGGCCCGAAGGCGTCGCGCCAGTCCTCGCCCGGCTCCCACAGGGTGTGGGTGAGTGGGCCGCCGGTCGGCATCAGGTTCCATTTCGCCCCGCGCACGAACCCGCGGCTGGTGTCGGTCTCGTAGAACTGCATCGACTGCAGTGCCTGCCCGGTCGGGCCGAGCCAGGTCTCGAGCTCGTCCTCGTAGGTCCCGTACACCGAGGCGTAGGGATGCACCATGAGCCGCTTGCCGACCAGCCCCGAGGAGTTCGCCAGACCGTCGGGGAACTGCGCAGAGGCCGAGTTGAGCAACAGTCGCGGGGTGCCAATCCCGTTGGCGGCCAGCACGGTCACGCCTGCGGCTTGGTGGCGCACGACTCCCGCGCGGTCGACGTACTCCGCGCCGGTCACCAGACCCCGGTTGTCGACCGTGAGCTGTCGCACCCGGGCCCCAGTCACCAACACAGCACCGGCGGCGATCGCGTCGCGCCAGTGCGTGAAGTCGGTGCTCGCCTTCGCTCCGGTCGGACATCCCGACTCGCAGGCGCCGTACCGCAGGCACGCGGGCCGGTTCTTGAACTTACGCGACGCGATGGCGTTCGGGGCGGGCCACCAGTGCCAGCCGAGCTTGTCCATGCCCTTCGCCGCGGCGAGGCCGTACTTGCCGATCGGCATCGGCGGCAGTGGGAAAGTGTGCGGGTCCGGGTAAGCCGGGTCGCCGTCGAGTCCGGACGCGCCGATGTGGTGGGTGACCTCGTCGTAGAACGGCCGCAGGTCCTCGTAGGTGAACGGCCAGTCATCAGCGACCCCGTCGAGGGTCCGAACCCGGAAGTCGGAGGGCAGTGCCCGGACCCAATGCCCGGAAAACAGGATAGTGCTGCCGCCCACGCCGTTGAACATCAACGGCTCGATCGGGCTCTCCTCGGTGTCGACCGGGTAGTCGCTCTTCCGCCCGCGCACATTCGGACTGGGGTGCCACTGCTTGAGGCGGGTCAGCTCCCACTCGGGCTTGCCGCCCGTGAAGTCATCGGGAAGAGCCCAGTCGCCCTGCTCCAGGCAGACCACACGAAACCCACGGCCGGCCAGCTCCAGGGCCGCCACCCCACCGGAGGCGCCGGCACCTACGATGAGCACATCCGCATCCCCGTGATCATGCTGCGTGTTCACCAGTAACTCTCCCGCTCGCTCAGTCCGCTGCGGACACGTTCGCACCCACATCGGTGGACTTTTCCGCTCCGGTCGACTCTCAGGTGCCTGCCGGACCAGGGGATCGAATGACCCGCACCCAGAATGCTTCGGCCCGCCCCCGACGACACCAGGTTCATCCGCCACAAATGAGACGTTCGACTTGAGCAAATGCACAACCTGCCCCCCATTGCTCCCGCATCCGGGTCACGATCTTCAGCTCAGGTGGGGGCCTGGACCACAGCGGGTGCCGCACCCGGTTGTCACGTTCGTCCCCGCCGACGACGGCGGCGGATCGGACAGCCGGGAGCGGTGCGTGTTCACCGTCTTCTCCACCGCCTGCCCGAGGTTCTGCCACAGGACGACGCCTGCGGTGATCGGGGCGGGCAGCAGGCAGCACGCCAGCCCGGCCAGGCCCGCCAGCAGCTTCGGCGCGCGTGGGGTGGGGTCAGCTGCAGGGCCGGGCATCAAGCGGCACTTCGGCCCAGATCGTCTTGCCGTGTGGTGTGTAGCGGGTGCCCCAGCGTTCCGTAAGTTGGGCGACGAGGAACAGTCCGCGGCCGCCCTCGTCCTCCTGTGCAGCCCGCCGCAGGTGCGGGGAGGTGTGGCCCCCGTCCGAGACCTCGCAGATCAGGCCGCGGTCCCGAATGAGCCGCAGCCGCACAGGGGCGCCGCCGTACCGGATCGCGTTGGTGACCAGCTCGCTCACCACCAGCTCGATGACGAACACCGCCTCGTTGTACCCCCACTCAGCCAGCTTCTGGACCGCCAGGGAGCGGAACCTGGCGACCTCTGCGGGATCGGCGGGAAGGTCCCAGCTCGCCACCTGGTCGTCGCTCAACGCATGGACCCGGACCAGGAGCAGGGCCGCGTCGTCTTCTGGGGACTTCGGCAGGACAGCGCTCATAACACTGTCACAGGTCTCTTCCAGCTGTCGGCCTGGTACGGACAGTGCGTCGCGCAACTCGTTCAGGCCGACGTCGATGTCCCGGTCGCGGGCCTCCACCAGGCCGTCGGTGAACAGGGCCAGGAGGCTGTCCTCGAGAAGGTCGAATCCGACGCTTTCGAACGGCAGGCCGCCCAGGCCGAGCGGTGGGCCAGCGGGCAGGTCGAGGATTTCCACGCGGCCGTCAGGAGCCACCACTGCGGGGGGCAGGTGGCCGGCCCGGGCCATGACGCAGTGGCGCTCGACCGGGTCGTAGATGGCGTAGAGGCAGGTCACGCCAACGGCCCGGTCATCCTCGCTCCCGAGGGACTGCGCGACCAGGTCGTCGAGCCGGGCGAGCAGCTCATCCGGTGCGAGGTCCATTGCCGCGAGCGCCGCCACAGTGGTCCGCATCCGACCCATGGTGGCGGCGGCACGCATGCCATGACCGGCAACGTCCCCGACGACCAGGCCGACCCGTGCCCCGGAGAGCGGGATGACGTCATACCAGTCCCCGCCCACTCCCACGGGTCCGGCCGCGGGAAGGTAGCGGTGAGCGACCTCCACGGCCGCGGGCTGCGCTAGGCGATGCGGGAGCAGGTCGTGCTGCAGCATCAGCGCGATCGCGTGCTCGCGAGCGTAGCGGCGTCCGTTGTCCACACACACCGCGGTCCGGGAGACCAGTTCCTCCGCGAGGGCGATCTCCTCGGGGTCGAAAGCGTCCCGCGGCGGGAACCTTTCAAACGTCGCCAGGCCCAGCGTGGTTCCCCGGGCCCGCAGCGGAACGACCGCCACCTGGTCGCAGGCGACCGAATGCCCATGGGCAAGGCAGCGCAGCTGCGGCGAATCGGGTGAATATCCGATGGGACGCGGCGATGTCGCTGCCGCCGGACGGTCGTGGTCCGCCACCCGTTCCGCCACCCGCCGCAGGTCGCGTGTGCGGGCCGAACGGGAACACCGGCACCATGCGGTGGTCGAGCAGGTGATCGCGGACAGCAAGGCCGGTGCCCTGGCCCATCTGCCGTCCGGGCACTTCCACGCCAACGCGGCCTGGCTCACCCTGTGGGCGATGACCTACAACCTGCTGCGGGCCGCAGGTTCCCTGGCCTCGCCCTTCCACACCAAGGCCACCAACGCCACCCTCCGCACCCACCTGGTCCAGGTCCCGGCCCGGATCGCGCGATCCGCACGACGTATCACCCTGCACCTGCCCTACAACTGGCCCTGGCAGCAAGCCTGGACACACCTCTTCGACACCGTCCACGACCCACCCGCACCGGCCTGAACCCCCTGATAACCCGCCCGCCAGGGCCCGACCGGAACCGAACCCGTGGAAAAGCTGGGCAGACCAGCAGAAACAACCTGCCCATCCACGACCACCGACCGAAACCAGCTCGCACAACGATCAAAAGATCATCTTCAGAACACGTCGGTGGATCGAGGCTTAGACGGCTGTGAGGGTCTGGGGCGACACCACGGCAAGGACGGGGCACAGCCAGGCCTGGAAGGAGCCAGGACAAGTGAGCTGCACGAGCCCGACGCTGACCTGTCAGTGAACGGAGCGCCGCAGAACCGCATGACGGGAATGTGCGATCACTCCTCCATTTTGCTCTCTGTGTCTCGCCCGCGTTCGTAATTCAGCGGCCTGGAGGGCGAAATCCCGGGATCTGACCTGGGCAGACATGGGTGTGGCCGCCTGGAGGCCGTTAGACGGCCTTCAGGGCAAGCCAGAGCGCGGCCAGATCTCCCGTGTCGGCGACCTGCTTCCCGGTCAGCTGCTCGATCCGCCGAACGCGGTAGAGCACCGTCTGCCGGTGAACGTGCAAGGCCTCGGCGGTGCGCTGCCAGGACCTGCCGTTCTCGAGGAACACCCGCAGGGTTCCCAGCAGTTCGCCGGACTGCGCGGACGGCAGTCGGAGAACGGGGCCCAGTACGCGATCGACGAGGGCCCGGGCCTCAGTCGGGTTGCGCGGGCCGAGGAGCGGATCGGCATCGGCGTATCGCAGCAGTGGGGTGCCCTGTTCCCTTGCGGTGTCGAGCGCCCAAGTGGCCTCTCGCGCCGCGTCGACGACGCGGTCAGCGCGGACGATCAGGTCGCTGACACCTGCTTGGCCACCCGGCCCGAGCGCCTGCACCAGCACCTGCACGGCCGCGTCGGGCAGCACCGTGAGCGACGTGCTGCCGCGGTGCACCGTGGCATGCCTGACGGCCGAGCGCCACAGGTGGAGGTGCAGGCCTTTGAGCAGTTCCGGGTCGTCGTTGCGTGCCGCCACGCACACTGCTTCTTCGACCGGGAGGCCGAGCTCTGCCAGCTGGCGCCGGGCAACCGCCGGCGCCAGCTGCGCATCGAGGATCTGCAGCAGAAGCTCCGCACCGGTCCTGCGATCGTGCTCGATGGTCAGGCGGGCCTGGGAAAGCGCCAGCGCACACACCGTCGCGGCGTGCTGCAGCAGCAGCGCGTCCGGCTGCCCGGTCGGCTCGGAGAGGGCGACGAGGACCGCGTCCGGGTGGGTCGGGACGTCGACCAGGAGCGCGCGACGGTCTTGGTGGAGAGGGATCGCGATGATGCCGGCCCGGAGCTTTCCGCGACGCTCGGTCACGGCGATGCGGATGTCTTCCGGGAGCGGGGCGCTGCCCGGGTACCAGCCGTAGCCGGTCGCCCGGTCGCACACCCGGACGTCGCAGGCGAGCTCGCGGGACAGGGCGCTCGTGAGCGTGGTGAGCCCGGAACCGTGCGAGGAGATCTGCTGCAGCGCCTGGTAGATGCGCTCGGTCCGGATCAGGCGCTGGGATTGTTCCAGGAGGGTCGCCTCGGCGACCGCGCGCGAGATCGCGACGAACGGCATCGGGTAGGCGATCCAGAGCACCGGGAAACCCAGTTCTTCGCTGGTCTGCGCCAGCCGCTTGGTCAGCGGCGGGGCGTACATCTGCTCGGCGATGGCCAGCGCGGCAGCACCGTGCTCGACTAGCTGCCGGACGAGTTCCTCCTGGCCCGACGCGCTGCGCGGGACTGGCTTGCCGTTGGTCATGAGGAGTTCGCCGCCCGCCACCCAGCGCCACGGCTCGGGCAGGTCCGTCGTGTGGGTCCAGGAGATGGGGCGGTCCAGCGCGCCGGCCCCCGAGTGGAGTCTCAGGCGCAGGTGCGGCATGTCGAGCAGTTCGCCCACTGTGATCGGCATGAGGCCACGGTAAGACGAGGCCTGACCGCCTGTACAGCAGCGTTATTCAAATGCACAGTCACGGGCGGGAACTTTGAGCGTTGGGGGTCTTCGTGGCGCCCTTCGCACCGGCGTACACCTGGGTGAACATCCCGCAACGCCTCCCCGCGGCCTTCTCGAGCCAAGGACGCCTTCGTGACTGCTCGATCGAACCTCATAGACGATGCTCCGCTGACGCGCTTCCACAAGAAACTGACCGCCTACTCGTCGGGCGGACCGTTCATCGACGGTTACGCGATCGCGATCGTCGGTGTCGCTTTCACGACGCTTACGCCCGCCCTGGACATGACCACGGGGGACAAGGGTCTGGTCGCGGCCGCCAGCCTGGTCGGCATCTTCGTGGGCGGGGCGTTGTTTGGGTATGTCACCGACCGGATCGGCCGGCACGTCATGTACATCGCCGACCTGGGCGCGCTCGCGCTGTTCTCGGTGCTGTCCGCCTTCACGACGGAGGTCTGGCAGCTCGTGCTCCTGCGCTTCCTCCTCGGCGCGGCCATCGGTGCCGACTATCCGATCGCCACGTCGCTGCTGGCGGAGTACCTCCCGCGGCGGTTCCGCGGTCGGATGCTCGGTGCGACCTTCGTCGTCTGGGCACTCGGTGCCGCTGCGGCGTACGTCGTGGGCGTGGGCCTTGCGGGGCTCGGTGCGAACGCCTGGCGGTTCATGCTCGCCAGCCCGGCCGTGTTCGCCATGGTGACCCTGTTCCTGCGGCTCGGTACGCCGGAGTCGCCGCGCTGGCTGCTCAGCAAGGGCCGTCCTGACGACGCCGACCGGGCGATCAAGAAGGTCTTCGGCCCGCAGTACGGCGTGGCAGACCTGGCAGCGGAACCGACGGTCGCGCGAACTCGCTACACCATGGTGTTCCGCTCGCCGTACCTCAAGCGCACCCTGTTCGTCGGCATCTTCTGGACCGCCCAGGTGATCCCGCTGTTCGCGCTCTACTCCTTCGCCCCCGATCTGCTGGCGGGCATGGGAATCACCGGGAACACCGCCGAGGTCTTCCTCGCCGCGCTCTTCGTCGTCGGCGGTATCCCCGGACTCTGGCTGGTCGAGCGGATCGGCCGCCGGGCGCTGCTGCTGTGGTCCTTCGGGATCGTCGCGGTCGCCCTGGGCATACCTGGTCTGGTGCCCGGAGTGCCGACCTGGGTCTCCTTCACCTCGGTCTGCGTCTTCGCCCTCGCCTCGGGCGGCTCCAGCTTCCTCGAGGTGGTCTACCCCAACGAACTCTTCCCGACCGAGGTCCGCGCCACCGCCGTCGGTGTGGGAACGGCGTTCTCCCGCATCGGGTCGGCCGCGGCCACCTTCTTGATGCCGTTCGCCCTGGCCAAGAGCCAGAGCCTGCCGCTCCTCATCGGCGCCGTCGTGTCGGTCGTCGGGCTCCTGGTCACGCTGGCCTGGGGCATCGAGACCCGAGGCCGGGCGCTCAGCGACACCGCCGCGGGCGCCGACCACCCGGCCGAGCCCACTGGTTCCTCCCTCACCACCACCGTTACGAACTGACTGGAGACCGTGATGAACCACGACAACCGAACCGCTCCGATCGGAGCCCTGGACGCCACGAAGGTCCCGCGCTTCGCCGGCCTGGGCACCTTCGCTCGGATACCCGACATCGGCTCGGTCAGCGACTACGACATCGCGATCCTGGGTGTGCCGTTCGACGGGGGCACGTCGTACCGGCCGGGTGCCCGCTTCGGTCCGATGGGTGTTCGTCAGGCCTCGCGTCACCTGCGCCCGAAGTTCCACGTCGAGCTCGACACCGCACCACTCGAAGCACTCCAGGTCGTCGACGCCGGCGACGTTCCCTGCACGCCGTACAGCATTGATGAGGCGGTCGCCCAGATCGAGGGCTACGCCCGCGACGTAGTGGGACAGTCCGACCGGCGCATCGTGAGCATCGGCGGCGATCACACCATCGCGCTGCCCATGCTGCGCGCGGCCAAGGACAAGTACGGCCCGATCGCGCTGGTCCACTTCGACGCGCACCTCGACACATGGGACACCTACTTCAGCGCTCCGATCACGCACGGCACGGTGTTCCGCCGGGCCTTCGAAGAAGGCCTGCTCGCCGAGGACAAGTCCATCCACCTGGGTATCCGCGGACCGATCTACGACCAGATGGACCTCGTGGATGACAAGAGGTTCGGCTTCCGGGCGATACGCGCCGGAGACCTCGATGTCATCGGCATCGACGGGGCGGTGGACGCCGTACGGCGACGCGTGGGCGACGCACCGGTGTACATCTCGATCGACATCGACGTGCTCGACCCCGCGTTCGCGCCGGGGACGGGGACGCCGGAGATGGGCGGGTTCAGCAGCCGCGAGCTGTTGCGTCTGCTCCGAAGCCTCGACGGGCTCAACATCATCGGCGGTGACGTGGTCGAGGTCGCTCCAGCATACGACCACGCCGAGATCACCTGCGTCGCCGCCGCGACCGTCGTGTTCGACCTGGTCACGCTCATGACGAAGAACCACGTCGCCAGCCCCGTGCTCGCGGCATCGAAGCACGCCTGATTTGGGACGTGGTCGACGCTCACCAGGGTCGTCAGGGTGCTGACCCGCCCTGACGGCACCTCCACCCGGCCTTACGGTCGGGCTCGACAACTCAACACAAACGCTGCTCGAACCGGAGCGGGAGAGCCCTTGCCCAGTCTTGGCGAGGCGCCGAAGGAGCAACTCTCCCCAGAATCTCTCAGGCACAAGTACCGCTCCGGTGAAGCGACTCTGGAAAGACGGGACGTCGAAGTCCTGCGCCCACGGTGCAAACCGCCGGACCCGGTGGTGAAGCTCTCAGGTACCGATGACAGAGCGGGGAGGTCACCCGTCACGGCGCCGCGTCCGCGGTGCCCCCCATCAGGGAGCCTCGCACCATGACCTCACCCGGATCCTCCGCGTCCGGCGAGTTCGCCGCCCGTCACATCGGTGTCGGCGACGCTGACCGCGCCAAGATGCTGGCCGACATCGGCTACTCGACGCTGACCGAGCTGATCGACGTCGCTGTCCCGAGCGGCATCCGGAGCACCTCCGACCTGAACCTGCCCGCCGCCGCCACCGAGGCCGAGGCGCGTGCCGAGCTGCACGAGCTGGCCAGTAGGAACATCGTGGCCGTCCCGATGATCGGCCTCGGCTACCACGCGACCATCACACCCGCGGTGATCCGGCGCAACGTGCTGGAGGATCCGGCGTGGTACACCGCCTACACGCCGTACCAGCCGGAGATCAGCCAGGGCAGACTCGAGGCGCTGATCAACTTCCAGACCATGGTCGGCGATCTCACGGGGCTGCCGACTGCCAACGCGTCGCTGCTCGACGAGGGTACGGCGGTCGCCGAGGCCGTCACGGTCATGCGCCGCGTCGCCGGCAAGAACCGCACCCGCGTCCTGGTCGACCGTGACACCCTGCCGCAGACCCTCGACGTCCTGCGCACGCGTGCCTACGCGGTCGGTATCGAGGTCGTCGAGATCGACGTCGCCGAGCCGCTGCCGGAAGACGACTTCTTCGGGGTGGTGCTGTCCTACCCCGGCTGCTCGGGCGCGGTCCGCGACCTGCGCGAGATGACCGCTGCGGCACGAGCACGCGGGGCGCTGGTCACCGTGACCGCCGACCTGCTGGCGCTCACCCTGCTCGTACCACCGGGCGAGTTCGGCGCCGACATCGCCGTGGGATCGACCCAGCGGTTCGGTGTCCCCTTGTTCTACGGCGGGCCGCACGCCGGCTACATCGCGGTCCGTGAAGGGCTGGCACGCCACCTGCCCGGTCGGCTCGTGGGCGTGTCCGTGGACGACGGCGGCCGGCCCGCGTACCGCCTCGCCCTCCAGACCCGCGAACAGCACATCCGGCGCGACAAGGCGACTTCCAACATCTGCACGGCGCAGGTGCTGCTCGCCGTGGTCGCCTCCATGTACGCCGTCCACCACGGCCCCGACGGTCTGGCCGAGATCGCCCGGCGGACGCACCGGCACGCCACGCTCATCGCCGCAGGTCTGCGGGCGAGCGGGATCACGGTGGTGCACCGTGAGTTCTTCGACACCTTGCTGGTGCGGGTCGACGGCCGTGCCGAGGAGGTCGTAGCGGCCGCCCACGACAAGGGCCTGCGGCTGCGACTGGTGGACGGCGACCACGTCGGCGTCTCCTGCTCCGAGGTCACCACGCAGGACCACGTCAGTCTCGTGCTCGACGCTTTTGGCTGGGCCGGGGACGACCTCGACCAGCCGGCGGCCGACGCTCCGGCGGCTCTTCCGCCGGGACTGCGTCGTACCTCCTCGTTCCTCACCCACCCGCTCTTCCACCAGCACCGTTCCGAGACCGCGATGCTGCGCTACCTCCGCAAGCTGTCCGACCGTGACTTCGCGCTGGACCGCGGCATGATCCCGCTCGGGTCCTGCACGATGAAGCTCAACGCGACCACGGAGATGGAACCGGTCAGCTGGCCCGGGTTCGCGGACCTGCACCCGTTCGCGCCGATGACGGATGCAACCGGTTACCTGACCCTGGTCGAACAGCTGGAAACGTGGCTGGCCGAGATCACCGGGTACGCCAAGGTCTCCATCCAGCCGAACGCCGGATCGCAGGGCGAGCTTGCGGGCCTGCTGGCGATCCGCGCCTATCACCGGAGCAACGGCCAGGCCGGACGCGACGTGTGCCTGATACCAGCAAGCGCGCACGGTACCAACGCCGCCTCCGCTGTCATGGCCGGGATGCGCGTCGTCGTTGTGGCGTCGCGGCCCGACGGCACGGTCGACCTCGCCGACCTCGAGGCCAAGTGCGCGAAGCACGCCGAGGACCTGGCCGCGATCATGGTGACCTACCCCTCGACACACGGTGTCTACGAGGAGAGCATCACCCGGCTGTGCGAGCTGGTGCACGAGCACGGCGGACAGGTGTACGTCGACGGCGCCAACCTCAACGCGCTGCTCGGGGTCGCCAAGCCGGGTGAGTTCGGTGGCGACGTGTCCCACCTCAACCTGCACAAGACGTTCTGCATCCCGCACGGCGGCGGCGGGCCGGGCGTTGGCCCGGTCGGGGTGGCCGAGCACCTCTCGCCGTACCTGCCCACCCACCCGCTGCACCCCGACACCGGGCGCCGCGACGGGATCGGGTCGGTGAGCGCCGCGCCGTTCGGCAGCGCCGGCATCCTGCCGATCCCGTGGGCCTACATCCGGATGATGGGCGCGGAGGGGCTGACCGAGGCGACTGAGACAGCCGTGCTGAGCGCGAACTACGTCGCCCACCGGCTCGCGCCGCACTTCCCCGTCCTGTACGCCGGGGAGGCCGGCCTCGTCGCGCATGAGTGCATACTCGACGTACGCCCGATCACCGCCGCCACGGGTGTGACCGTCGACGACATCGCCAAGCGGCTCATCGACTACGGCTTCCACGCGCCGACGATGAGCTTCCCGGTCGCCGGCACGCTGATGGTCGAGCCGACCGAGAGTGAGAGCCTGCAGGAACTGGACCGCTTCTGCGAGGCGATGATCGCGATCCGCGCGGAGATCGACCTGGTGCGCAAGGGCACCTGGACCCTCGAGGGGAGCCCGCTGCGACGGGCGCCGCACACCGCGGCCGCGATCGCCGGTGAGTGGACCCGGGCCTACTCGCGCGAGCGGGCCGTCTACCCGGCAGGCGTCACGCCCGACAAGTACTGGCCGCCGGTCGGTCGGATTGACCAGGCGCACGGCGACCGGAACCTGGTCTGCGCCTGCCCGCCCCCCGAGTCGTTCGAGTCGTGATCCGACCGGTCACGGTCTGAGGGAAACCACCATGTCCAAGAAGACACCCCTGCACGAGATCCACGCCGAACTCAAAGCGTCGTTCATCGACTTCGCCGGCTGGTCCATGCCGCTGCGCTATACCTCCGAACTGGCCGAGCACCACGCCGTACGGACCACCGCCGGAATCTTCGACCTCAGCCACATGGGCGAGATCGAACTGTCCGGCCCCGAGGTGGGCCGGGCCCTCGACCACGCCCTGGTCGGAGAGCCGTCGAAGATCACCGTCGGCCGCGCCCGGTACTCCCTTCTGGTCCACGAGACCGGCGGAGTCCTCGACGACCTCGTCGTCTACCGCCTGGCCGAGGAGAAGTACCTCGTCGTGGCCAACGCCGGCAACGCGCCGATCGTGCTCTCCTGCCTGAGCGACCGGATGGACGGCTACGCCACCACGGTCCGGGACGCTTCCGGCGAGTGGGCGCTGATCGCGCTCCAGGGCCCGAATTCGCCGACGATCGTCGGCGAATTGGCCGACGTCGACGTGCCGTCGCTGAAGTACTACGCGATCGGCCCGGCCTGGCTGGCGGACCGCGAGGTGCTGCTCGCCCGCACCGGCTACACCGGCGAGGACGGCTTCGAGATCTACTGCCGCCCCGAGGACGCGGTAGCCCTCTGGCAGGCCGTCAGCGCAGCGGGCGCGGAACACGGCCTGGTCCCGTGCGGCCTGGCCTGCCGCGACACGCTGCGCCTCGAGGCCGGCATGCCGTTGTACGGCCAGGAACTCACCATCCGCAACACGCCGTTCGACGCGGGACTGGGCCGCGTCGTGGTGTTCGGGAAGCGCGGCGGGTTCGTCGGCGAGGCGGCCCTGGCCGCCTGCCGTGACAAGGGACCGACCCACGTGCTGGTCGGGCTGACCTCGACCGGCCGACGAGCACCGCGCACCGGCTACGCCGTACTCGACCCGGACACCGGCGAGCACATCGGCGAGGTCACCTCCGGCGCGCTGTCGCCCACCCTCGGCCACCCCGTGGCGATGGCCTACCTGCCGACCGACCGGTGCGACCCCGGCACGAAGGTGCTCGTCGACATCCGGGGCAGCCAGGAGTACGCCGAGGTCGTCCCGATGCCCTTCTACCGCCGCCAAGGCTGACCGCTGCCCGAAAACCCCTCATCAGCCACACCCGGTCCTCCCGGACCGACCGACATTCTTAGGGACCCATCATGAGCCTGCCCACCGACCTGAAGTACACCAGCGACCACGAGTGGATCGCGACCGACGGCGACGTGTCGACCGTCGGGGTCACAGCCCACGCGGCCGACGCGCTCGGCGACGTGGTCTACCTCGACCTGCCTGCCGTCGGCGCGACGATCGAGGCTGGCGAGACGTGCGGAGAGATCGAGTCGACCAAGTCCGTGAGCGACCTGTTCGCTCCCGCGGACGGCGAAATCGTCGAGATCAACGAAGCGGCGGTCGCCGACCCCGGCCTGGTCAACTCCGACCCCTTCGGAGCGGGCTGGCTGTTCCGGTTGCGGATCACCGGCACGCCCGACCTGCTGGACGCAACCGCCTACGCGGCTCTCACCGAAGGAGCCTGAGATGTCCGTCTTGAACCGACGGCTCGCCGACTTCGACCCTGACGTGTACGCGGCCGTATGTGCTGAGCTGGTGCGTCAGCAGAGCACGCTGGAGATGATCGCCAGCGAGAACTTCGCACCGGTCTCAGTGATGCAGGCGCAGGGCTCCGTCCTGACCAACAAGTACGCTGAGGGCTACCCGGGCCGTCGCTACTACGGCGGGTGTGAGCACGTCGACGTGGTCGAGTCCCTCGCCATCGAACGGGTGAAGGGCCTGTTCGGCGCGGCCTTCGCCAATGTGCAGCCGCACTCGGGCGCCCAGGCGAACGCCGCCGCGATGACGGCGCTCCTCCAGCCGGCGGACACCATCCTGGGCCTGGACCTCGCGCACGGCGGTCACCTCACCCACGGCATGCGCATCAACTTCTCCGGCAAGCTCTACAACGTCGTCGCCTACCACGTCTCCGCGGAGGACAACCGCGTCGACATGGCGGAGGTGCAGCGACTTGCCGATGAGCACCGGCCCCAGCTGATCATCGCAGGCTGGTCGGCGTACCCCCGACAGCTCGACTTCGCCGCCTTCCGGCGGATCGCGGACCAGGTCGGCGCGTACCTGATGGTGGACATGGCGCACTTCGCCGGGCTGGTCGCCACCGGACTCCACCCGAATCCCGTGCCGTACGCCGACGTGGTCACCACGACCACACACAAGACGCTCGGCGGCCCGCGCGGCGGAGTGGTGCTGACCAACCGCAGGGACGTGGCGAAGAAGGTCAACAGCGCGGTCTTCCCCGGGCAGCAGGGCGGCCCGCTGGAGCACGTGATCGCGGCCAAGGCGGTTGCCTTCAAGATGGCGTCCGAGCCGGTGTTCCGCGAGCGCCAAGAGCGCACCCTCGCAGGCGCTCGGCTCCTCGCGGAACGGCTGAGCGCTCCCGATGTCGCGGGTGCGGGTGTGTCCGTGCTGTCGGGTGGTACCGACGTACACCTGGTCCTGGTCGACCTGCGCGAGTCGGAGCTCGACGGGCAGCAGGCGGAGGACCGACTGCACCACATCGGCATCACGGTGAACCGCAACGCAGTACCGTTCGACCCCCGCCCGCCGATGGTGACTTCGGGGTTGCGCATCGGTACGCCTGCGCTGGCCAGCCGAGGCTTCGAGGAGGCCGCGTTCGCGGAGGTCGCCGACATCATCGCGGAGGCCCTGGCGCCGGCGTACGACGAGGGCGTCGCCGCCGAGCTGCGGGCTCGTGTGGCCACGCTCGCCCACACACACCCCTTGTACCCGGAGCTGTGAGATGAGCGGAACCAGCACGCCTTCCATTGCGCCTGACGGCCGCAGGCTGCTGCGGCTGGAGGTGCGGAACAGCCAGACACCCGTCGAGCGCAAGCCGGGTTGGATGAAGGCCAAGGTGCGGATGGGGCCGGAGTACACCGCGCTGCAGTCGCGGGTGAAGGCCGAAGGGCTGCACACGGTATGCGAGGAGGCGCGCTGCCCCAACATCTTCGAGTGCTGGGAGGACCGCGAGGCCACCTTTCTCATCGGCGGCGACCAGTGCACCCGGCGCTGCGACTTCTGCCAGATCGACACCGGCAAGCCCCAGCCTCTTGACCGGGACGAGCCGCGCCGGGTGGCGGAGTCCGTGGCGACGATGGGGCTGCGATACGCCACCATCACCGGCGTGGCCCGCGACGACCTGCCCGACGGCGGTGCCTGGCTGTACGCCGAGACGGTCCGGCAGATCCACGCGCTGAACCCGGACACCGGGGTGGAGAACCTGATCCCGGACTTCAACGGTGTCCCCGCGTTGCTGACCCAGGTGTTCGAGTCCCGCCCGGAAGTGCTGGCGCACAATGTGGAGACAGTGCCCCGGATCTTCAAGCGGATCCGGCCCGCCTTCCGCTACGACAGGTCGCTTGGTGTGCTCACCGCGGCACGGGAGTTCGGTCTGGTCACCAAGTCGAACCTGATCCTGGGCATGGGTGAGACCCGGGAGGAGGTCTCGACGGCGTTGCAGAACCTGCACGACGCCGGGTGTGACCGGATCACCATCACCCAGTACCTGCGGCCCTCAGCGCGGCACCACCCGGTGGAGCGGTGGGTCAAGCCCGAGGAGTTCGTCGAACTCCAGGAGGAAGCCGAGGAGATCGGCTTCGCCGGAGTGATGTCCGGCCCCCTGGTCCGCTCCTCCTACCGTGCCGGACGGCTGTACCAGCAAGCACTCGGCGCAAAACTTCCGCAAGAACCGAACAACTGAACACACCGCTGGCGGTTCTGCGCGGGAGAGCCCACGTCTCCTGAAGGACGTGGCGTCGAAGGAGCAAATCCTCCCTGGAAACTCTCAGGCCCCGTTACCGCGCAGAGAAGGCGGACTCTGGAAAGCAGGCGCCCGTCGCGCCTCGCCCATGGAGCAAGCCGCCTGCCGCGCGGCGAAACTTTCAGGCCGAACTATTCAAAGGGAGCCCGCCCGTGGCCATCTCCGTGTTCGATCTCTTCTCCATCGGCATCGGGCCGTCCAGCTCGCACACGGTCGGCCCGATGCGCGCCACCGGGATGTTCGTCGGCCGTCTGAAGGAAGACGGCCTGCTGGCGCATACGGCCTCGGTGCGGGCGGAGCTGTTCGGCTCGCTCGGGGCGACCGGGCACGGCCACAGCACGCCGAAGGCCGTCCTGCTCGGTTTGGAGGGCCACTGCCCCCGTACGGTCGACGTGGAGCACGCCGACGCCGAGGTGCAGCGCATTCGCGACACCCAGCGGCTGCGGCTGCTGGCGACGGAGCTCGGCGACGCCCACGAGATCGACTTCGACGAGCCCACCCAGCTGGTGCTGCACTGTCGCCGCTCGCTGCCGTACCACGCCAACGGCATGACCCTCTTCGCGTACGACGCCGACGGGCTGCCGCTGCTGGAGAAGACCTACTACTCGGTCGGCGGCGGCTTCGTCGTCGACGAGGACGCGGTCGGCGAGGACCGGATCAAGCTCGACGACACCAAGCTCACCCACCCCTTCCGCACCGCCGACGAGCTGCTGCGCCTCTCCCGGGAGTCGGGTCTGTCGATCTCCGCGCTGATGCTGGAGAACGAGAAGGCCTGGGGCACCGAGGAGGAGATCCGCGAAGGGCTGCTGGAGATCTGGCGCACCATGCAGAGCTGCGTCTCGCGCGGCATGTCCCGCGAGGGCATCCTGCCGGGCGGCCTGAAGGTCCGCCGCCGCGCCGCCAACTCCGCCCGGCAGCTGCGCGCCGAGGGCGATCCCGCCACGCGCGCGATGGAGTGGACCACCCTCTACGCCATGGCGGTCAACGAGGAGAACGCGGCAGGCGGGCGCGTCGTCACCGCCCCCACCAACGGCGCGGCCGGCATCATCCCGGCCGTCCTGCACTACTACGTCAACTTCGTCCCCGGCGCCGACGAGGAGGGCGTCGTCCGCTTCCTCCTCGCGGCGGGCGCGATCGGCATGCTCTTCAAGGAGAACGCCTCCATCTCCGGCGCCGAGGTCGGTTGTCAGGGTGAGGTCGGCTCCGCCTGCTCCATGGCCGCGGGCGGCCTCGCCGAGGTCCTCGGCAGCACCCCGGAACAGGTCGAGAACGCCGCCGAGATCGGTATGGAGCACAACCTCGGTCTGACCTGCGACCCGGTCGGCGGCCTGGTCCAGATCCCGTGCATCGAGCGCAACGGCATGGCCGCGGTCAAGGCCGTCACCGCGGCCCGCATGGCCCTCCGTGGCGACGGCCGCCACCATGTCTCCCTGGACAAGGTCATCAAGACGATGAAGGAGACCGGCGCCGACATGAAGGTCAAATACAAGGAGACCGCCCGCGGCGGACTCGCGGTCAACGTCATCGAATGCTGACCGGATAGGGCCTGACCTGGCCATATGAGGGCCGGGCCCCTTCCCTGCTCAGCCAGGTGATGCCTACCGTCCGGGTACGTACGAGCTCGGGAAGGAGGTTTTTCGTACCTGGTCGCGACGCCACGGGATTGCTTGAGGAGGCCGATCCGGCACTCGATCTTGTGGCGGCGCTTGTACCGTTCCCGGTCGAAGCCGGGCGGGCGACCGCCGGCCGAGCCTCGACGCAGGCGATGCCCGGCCTGGTCGAGCTTCTCAGGGATGGTGTATGGGATCTGTCGTCGGCGCAGGTAGGAGCGGATCTGGCGGGAGTAGTAGACGCGGTCGGCGATCACGCGGTCGGGGCGGGTGCGGGGGTGTCCGTCGCCGACGCACTCCACTCGGATACGGTCCATGACCTCGGTGAACAGCGGCGCGTCAGCCCGCTGGCCCGCGGTGACCACCACGGCCAGGACGTGCGAGGAAGAGTCGACCGCGAGGTGGACCTTGGTGGTCGGGCCGCCGCGCGATCGGCCCAGCGCGTGGTCCTCCGGCTCGCGCGCCAGGCCGTCCGTGCCCGGCCGGCGTGGATCGCCAGCCCTCTTTTACGCACCCCTGCGGCGTGCTGGTGCGCTCGGGCGACGGTGGAGTCCACCGACACCTCCCACCTGAGGTGCCCGACCGCATCGGCCTTGACCCAGCGCAACGAGCGCATCGAGCAGCACTCGATCGACTACGTCCCGGTGAACGAGCGGCACGGCAGGCCCTGACACCTGTTCACGGTGTGGTTCTCCAGCAACCTGCAGATCACCGGCTTCGTGAACGGCGCGCTCGCCGTCCTGATCGGGCTCGACCTGCCCTGGGCGATCTTCGCGATCGTCGTCGGGAACCTGGTGGGCGCCCTGTTCATGGCGTACCACTCCATCCAGGAGCCCTGAATGGGCGTGCCGCAGATGATCCAGAGCCGCGCCGGTCCTCAACATCACCCTGTTCCTGCTCAACCTGCCGGTGCCGTGGACGGCGATCAACCTCGCCGACAACTACCTGGTGCGGCACAGCGAGTACGAGACCGACCAGCTCTTCGACCGGCGCGGGAGCTACGGTCTGGTGAACTGGCCGACGATCACCGCCTACGTGGCCACGATGGCTGCGCAGGTCCCGTTCGTCAACACCGGGCTCTACACGGGCCCGCTGGTCGACGACCTCGGCGGCGCGGTCGTCTCCTGGATCGTCGGCCTGGTCGTCGCCACCGTCCTCTACCTGGGCCAGACCAAGCTCGCCCGGCGCGCCGCGCCCCCGCCGCGCCGGCCCCGGTGGCCGTGCCGAGCGAGGTCGCCTGAGGCAGGACCCCCGCGCCCGGCGGCGCCGACCCCGTGGTCGGCGCCGCCGGGCGCGTTGTGCATTCGTATAGGACCGTGCGCCAAAGGCGTGACATTGGGTGGCTGTTGCGCAGTGCCACGGAGCCATGAGACTGAGGCCGAAATCACTGGCCCACCCCAGGAGGTCACCGCAATGGGACCACCCAGCCTTGAGAGCACCGCCGACCGCGCGGTCGTGACGCCGCCGGACGGCGGCCACGACGTACTGAACCGCGGGTTCGGCTTCCGCTCCGCCCTGTCGCTCGCCTTCGCCGACATCTCGCCGATCGTGGCGCTGTACGCCATCTTCGCGCTGGGCCTGTTCGCCGCCGGGCCGCGCTTCTTCTGGGCGTTCCCGATCGTGCTCGGCGGCCAGCTGCTCGTGGCATTCGTCTTCGGCGAGCTCGCCTCGCGCTGGCCGTACGCCGGCAGCGTCTACCAGTGGGCCCGGCACGCCCGCGGAACGGCCTGGGGCTGGACCGCCGCGTGGGCGTACATCTGGGGCCTCACCCTCACCCTGTCGACGATGGCGTACGCCGCGGCGGGCTTCCTGCTCGAAGTCTTCGACGCCGCACCGGGCCAGCGGCAGCGCGTCCTGGTCGCGATGGGCATCATCGGCCTCGGCACCGCGGCGAACATGATCGGCCGCCAGGTCCTCAAGGTGATGATCACCGCGAGCATCCTGTGCGAGATCGTGGGCTCGGTCGTGCTCGGCATCGTGCTGCTGGCCTTCCACCGGGTCAACCCGGTCTCGACCCTCTTCGACGGCCTGCCCCACGCGAACGGCGGCACGCTGAGCACGATGCTCGTCGCGATGGCCTTCGTCGGCTGGGCGTTCCTCGGCTTCGAGTCCGCCGGGTCGATCGCCGAGGAGGTGCAGGATCCGGAGCGCAACGTGCCCAAGGCCATCATCTTCGGCCTGCTCCTGGTCGGCGTGATCGTGATGTTCTCGGCGGTCTCGGTCATCCTCGCCATCCCGGACCTGCCCGCCGTGCTGAACGTGCAGAGCGGTGACCCGGTCTCCGCGACCCTGACCGAGCAGCTCGGCGCCTCGATCGCCAAGCCGCTGCTCATCATGTTCGTGATCGGCTTCGTCTCGGCGTTCCTCGCCGTCCAGTCGGCCGTCTCCCGCGCCGTCTACGGCATGGCCCGCGACGGGGCCCTGCCCGGCGCGGCCACCCTCGCCAAGCTAGCCGGCCCGGAACGGATGCCGATCTCTGCGATCGGCCTGACCGCCGTCGTCTCGGCGCTCTTCCTGCTCTTCGCCGGCTCGGACTTCTACGACGTGCTGGTGAACTTCTCCGTGATGGGCCCCTACATCGCCTTCGCGATCCCGGTCTTCGCTGCCGCCCTGCTCCGTCTCAGTGGGCGCTGGGTGCCCGGGCCCTTCTCCATGGGCCGCTGGGGTGGGATCGTCACGTACGCCGCCGCGGCGTGGCTGGCCATTGAAATCGTCAACGTCCTCTGGCCGCGAACAAGTCCCGGTCAGCCGTGGTACATCAACTGGAGTATGGTGATCAGCTTGGTCGCACTGGGCATCGTCGGCGTCGCGGTCTACGCGAGCCGCCGCAACCAGATCAGTGAGCCGGTGGGCGAGCGGGAGGTCGTCCGATGAGCGCGCGCGTCGCGGTCGTCACGGGCGCCGCCTCCGGCATCGGCGCGGCCGTGTGCCGGTCGCTGGAGGAGACGGGCTGGACCGTCTGCGGTCTCGACCTGCGTCCCGTCGAGCACCTGAAGCACTCCTACGAGTGCGACGTCGCCGACCCGGCGTCGGTGTCCGCCGCCTTCGGCCGGATCGAGGCCGAGGTCGGGCCGGTGGGCGCGCTGGTCACGGCGGCGGGGCACTACGAGCTGGTGCCGGTCGGCGAGATCACCGAGGAGGCCTGGAACCGGATGATGCACGTCCACGTGGGCGGCCTGCTCAACCCGGTCCGGGCGGTGCTGCCCGGGATGATCAACAGGGGTGAGGGCACCGTCGTGGCGATCTCCTCCGAGCTCGGCATCGGCGGCACCGAGAGCGAGGCGCACTACTCGGCGGCCAAGGGCGCGATCCTCGGCTTCGTGCGCAGCCTCGGCGCGGAGGTCGCCGAGCACGGCGTCCGCGTCAATGCGGTCGCGCCCGGCCCGACCGACACGCCCCTGCTGCCGGCGGCCCAGCGCACGCCGGAGTACCTGGCGTCCCTGCCGGCGCGGGCCCTCGGCCAGCCCGAGGACATCGCCCAGGCCGTGCAGTTCCTGGTCGACGAGGGCGGGTTCTGCTTCGGCGAAGTGCTTTCCCCCAACATGGGAGCAGTGATCTGATGAGCGAGCCGAACGTACGACGTCGCCAGGAGGGCAGGGTCGCCGTCGTGACCGGCGCGACCCAGGGGATCGGCCGGGCGATCGCGCTCCGGCTGGCCGCGGAGGGCGCGAAGGTCGGTGTGAACGGCCGGGCCGACACCCCGCAGATGCGTGAGGTGGTCGAGCTGACCGGTGGCTTCCCGGTGGTGGCCGACATGGCCGATCCCGAGGCGGTGCGGACCGCGTTCGCCGCGGTCGAGCGCGAGCAGGGACCGGTCGACGTACTGGTGTGCAATGCGGCGTACATGTCGATGAGCCCGATCCTCGACCAGCCGCTCGACGACTGGTGGCGCAATATCGACACGAACCTGTCAGGCACCTTCCGGTGCGTGCAGGCCGTGCTGCCCGGGATGAGGCGCAAGGGGCGCGGCAACATCGTCGTCATCACCTCCGAGTGGGGGGTCGTCGGCTGGCCGCGCGCCACGGCGTACGCCTCCTCGAAGGCGGGACTCATCGCGCTCACCAAGTCGCTGGGCCGTGAGCTGGCGCCCGAGAACATCACCGTCAACGCGGTCGCGCCGGGCATCATCGACACGCCCCAGCTGCAGGTGGACGCCGACGACGCCGGCCTGAGCCTGGAGGAGATGCACGCGCAGTACGGCGCCGAGATCCCCGCCGGCAGGATCGGCCGGCCCGAGGAGATCGCCGCCACCGTCGCCCTGCTCTCGCGGCCGGGTCTGACCGCGTTCGTCGGCCAGACCATCTCGGCCAACGGCGGCAGCACCCGCGCCCGCGCCTGAACTCCTGCTTCTCTCGATCTGAAGGAACCGTCATGACCACCCCCACCGGCGACGCCACCCAACCGGCCGCCCCGATCACCTGGCCGACCGGCTTCCGGGCCGCCGCCAATCTCGGCTTCGACCTCGACGCCGAGGACGTCGCCCTCACCATCGACCGTGGCACCCGGGACCGGCTGTCCGTGATGAGCCACCAGGCGTACGGCGCGCTGACCGGCGTACCCCGCGTGCTCGACCTGCTCGACCGGTTCGACCTCAAGGCGACCTTCTTCGCGCCTGGGTACACCGTCGAGCGCTACCCCGACCTGCTCCGGCGGATCCGCGATGCCGGCCACGAGATCGCACACCACGGGTACATGCACGAGGCGATGGCCGGGCTGTCGTACAAGGAGGAGGCGGCCGTCATCGACCGCGGACTCGAGTCGCTCGACAAGGTGCTCGGCATCCGGCCCGTGGGGTACCGCGCGCCGTTGTGGGAGACGTCGTACTCGACGGCGGAGATCCTGCTCGACCGCGGCTTCCTCTACGACTCCAGCCTGATGGACTCCGACCTTCCCTACGAACTCGCCGAGCGGCCCGGCGACGGCGCCCGCTCGATCGTCGAGATCCCCGTGTCGTGGGCGCTCGACGACTGGGAGCAGTTCGCCTTCGTCCCCGAGGTCTTCGGCCCCGGCGTCATCGAGGACCCCGCCAAGGCGCTGTCGATGTGGACCGGCGAGCTCGCCGAGGCCTACCGCTACGAGTCGTGCTTCACCCTCACCATCCACCCGTTCCTGAGCGGCCGGCTGGGGCGGCTGCGCGCGCTGGAGTCGCTGCTGGAGACGATGGCCGGGTTGCCGGAGCTGTGGGTCACCACGTGCGGGGAGATCGCGGAGCACGTGCGGTCGCTGGAGCTGACGCCGCGGGTGTTCCCGCAGCCGGAGGTGGACTGACCGGAGGATCGACGTATTGCGTACCCCGCTTTCCGGCAGATTCCGCGATCGACTTGGCTTGAGGCAATGCGCGGCACATCCGCACGTTCTCGGGACAAGAGTGTGATCGGAAGATCATTGGCCGCGCTCGCGGTCGTGCAGGTGGACCAGAGCCCGATCGGCGACCAGGTCCCCGAGAAGTCGGTGGGTCCCGTGGACGATGTCGACAAGGGAGCCTGCTCGACCAAGGTGACGAAGGATCTCGGGCAGCGCATCACGCAGGTCAACGCTGTCGGCGTCCGGTGGTCGGGCGCGACGACGGACTTCGTCTGTCGCGCCGGAGCGACACCGCGACGCCGGGCGTCGCGGTGTCGCTCACGGGCAAGGCGGGTGACTGGAAGGCAGGCGGGTCGAGCGCCAAGGAGTCCAAGATGGAGTCGTCGCTCACCGAGAACTTCCCCAGCAAGGGCACCGGCTACTGGGCTCGGAAGACCTGGTTCCGCTTCAAGTCGCCCGACTGCGATGTGCCGGTCCACCCTGCACGAAGGACAGCAGACACACGCCCGGGTCGTCCGGGCCCGCACGACCGCCAACTCCTCGTCCACGAGGACGCCCTCGACCACGACGCCGTCGATCCCGGGAAACCACAGCTTCTCATGCGGCGTGCGCGCCGTCAGCAGCGGCGGCCGCTCCGCTGCACGCACGTCAAGAGCGCGCTGCCGCCGGAGGACCCGGTGGTCGGAGCTCCGGCCCACCTCGTCGAGCGGGTCGGCGAGCTCGCCGCGATCGGCGCGAGTCGGATCCATCTGCGGCTGACCGACGTCACCGACCTCGACGACCTGAGGGTGGGCTGCGGAGACGAGGGTCACGTGGTGGTGAAAGCCGTGGTAGGTCCGGCCTCGTAGTCGCCAAGGCCGAGGGCCTGCTTCATAGATGACCGCGTACTCACGGTCGATCACGGAAGCTCCGCCCCTTCAAGGAGGCGCAGATCCTTCAAGGGCTCCGAAGAGCGCCGCAGGGGACGGCGAAGCCCCCTGACCCGCGGCGTACACGTTTTGACTGCGCCGCATGGGGGCGGACGGTCCGCGGTGACCACGTGGACGTGGTCGTATCCGGTCTTGGGCAGGAAGCGGGTGGCGCGGTCGGTGACGGCCGGGTCGATGTCGAGGGTGGTGACGCTGCCGGTCGGGCCGACGAGTTCGGCCATGAGGGCGGCGTTGTAGCCGCCGGAGCCGCTCCAGGACACGGTGGCCAGGCCGGATGCGGGCAGCTTCGAGCATGTCGGCCTGCAGCCAGGGCGCAGAGATGGAGCTGATGATGCTGCCGTCGTCGCTGTGGCGGGTGGCGACGATGTCGTTGGCGTACGCCTTCTGGATCGGTACTTCGGGGGCGAAGGCGTGCCGGGGCACGGCATGCAGGCCTCGTCGACCGCGGGGCTTCGGATGTGACCCGCCTCGGCGAGCTGGTCGGCCAACTGGTGGCGCAGGGCGCGTGCTTCATCGAGGTCGGTGGTGAGGAGTGTCGTCACGGCGGGCCTTTCGGGTGAGCGGGTCATGCGGGATCCGCGACGGTGGGTGCGGCAGGGTTCGGGATGCTGGCGGTGGGGGCGTACTGGGCGGCTTGTGTGTCGAACATGGCGGCGTACCGGCCGCGCGCGGCGGTGAGTTCGTCATGTGTGCCGTGTTCGGCGAGGTGTCCTTGGCTGAGGACGTAGATGTGGTCGGCGTGACGGACGCCGGACATGCGGTGGGTGACCAGGACGACGGCCCGGTTCGGGGCGGCGAGGCGGCGGATGCGGTCGAAGGCTTCGATCTCGGCTTCGGGGTCGAGGGCGGAGGTGGGCTCGTCGACAATGAGGATGCTGTCCGCCTGCGATGTTGAGCTGCGCCAGTGGGTGCGGGCGAGGCCCACTTTCTGCCATTCACCGCCGGAGAGTTCGATGGCTCCGCGGAACATGCGGCCGAGCATGCTGTGCAGGCCGTTGGGGAGTTTGGCGGTGATTGGCCCGGCTCCGGCGAAGTCGACGGATGTCTGCAGGTCACGGGTCGAGGCATCGTGGCCGGGGCGGCCGATGCGGATGTTCATCGCGGCAGTTACGGGCCAGCGTTGGAAGTCCTGGGTGAGAAGGGAGACGCGGTCGAAGACCTGGGAGCGTTCCAGCTCGGTGATGTCTGTCTCACCCCATTTCACGGTTCCGTCGTGGGGGAGCAGCAGCCCGGACAGGATCTTCATCAACGTGCTTTTGCCGGAGCCGTTCTCGCCCACCACGGCGGTGACCGACCCCATGGGGAAGGTGAGCGTCACGTCGTCCAGGGCCGGTGCGTCGCGGTCGGGATACCGGTAGGTGACGTGTTCCAAGGAGACCTGCTTGACCTGGGCAGGGACGGGACTGCCGGTCTGCGGGATGGCGCGTTGGGTGGCATCGACCAGGAACTGTCCGTGGTCCCTAACGTAGAGGGACTCTTCGTGCAGCTGGTTGATGTTCATCACCAGGGCGCCCAGGCTCGCTGACCCGGTCCGTACCGCGATCACGGCGGTGCCGGCGACGGCGAGGCTCATGTGCCCGGCGACGATCAGCCAGATCATGCTTCCGTAGGTGGCGGCCATCGCTAGTCCGGACAGCGCGGAGGCGACCCATTCGGTGATGGCTTTGCTGGAGGCCAGGCGTTCCTGTTCCGCTTCTGCGCTCGCGGCCATGCGCCGGTACCGGTCGAGGAGGAAGGGACCGACGGCGTGGATACGTACTTCTTGGGCGGCTGTTCGCTCGGTGAGGAGGTTGCCGATGAGACGGCTGGCCCGCAGGTGCTCGATCCAGCTCCTTGCGCACCACAGTCTGGTGATCCAAGCGCACCCCCAGCGACCGCTCCACACGGTCCAGTACGGCTTCCACGGGCTCATTACGCAGATTCACCGAACGCAACGTCATAGGCCCGAACGTACCAAGTGCCCGCCACGGCGCGCCGAATCCGGATGCGGCGTTGGGCGCGGGCGTCGTCACGAAAGGCGCGCTTCTGCCGGTGGCTGGGATCTGGCCACCAGCGGACCTTTATCAGCGTTTGCGGAACTTCGCCTGGTTCTGTCCGCCTTGGCGGAGCAAGCTCTTGGTCTACCTGAAGGTCGACCCGAAGCACGTCGATCTCGTTCCTGGGTTCACCCTGGGCGTGTCCGGGCTCGGCCACCACGGGACGGGCGACTTGGAGGTGCAGCCCGCACGCCGAGGGACGTGGAGCGGGCGCAGGATTCCGCGCGAGCTACGCAGCAGCGTGATCGCTCGCCGGCACCTTGGCCGTGAGCGTCTCGCGGTTGGTCGGTGGTCGTCGGGTGGAGCCTTTTGACGTATGGGCAGGTCGTGGTGGTGGACCAACAAAATGATGCGCGGGATCGCCGGTTTGGCTAACCGGTGATCCCGCGTTGTTCTGCTCTGGCGTGCCGGTAGTCAGCGTGTACGGCTGGCGGCGGGGCTGGCCATGACCGCTCGGACGGCCGGGGACGTGGTGCCAAGGCTCGTCCTGCGTTCGCGGCCCGTGGCCTGCTTCTGGCGGGTGCCGGTTCCGTGGGCGAGGTTCTCGGAGAGGTCGGCCAGCAGCGAGCTGGGCGTGTACGGGGACGCGGTGAGGGTCCAGGCGGGGTGGTCGGGGTTCGGGCCGGCCCAAACGGTCCAGGTGGTGAGGGTCTGGTTCGGGTGCTGGGCGGCGAAGGCATCGAACTGGACCCCGGCGTCTCCCGTGGGGGAGGTCCAGCGGATCCATCGCCCGTCCACGGTGTGTCTCCACCCGGCTTCGGAGAGGGGGTGGGTGGCGGCGGTGACGGTCTTTTCGCCCACTGGGGAGCCGAGGGCTGTGTCCCAGCTGTCGGCATCGGCGAGGTGATCCAGAAGCCCTTGCAGCATGGGGGTCGGGGTGGCCCCGGTCGCTGTGAGGACCCACATGCGGTCGGAGACGGGTGTCTCGTACGCCGCCACGGTCCACGCCGTCTCGTGGGCGGGAGCGTCGTGGATGCGTTCGATGCGCAGGGTCTGATCCTCGTGGATGGCGTGGGTCGTCTCGTCGGACCAGGTGCGCCACTTCTGCCAGTCG
The DNA here is from genome assembly GCF_043083485.1 of Streptomyces sp. NPDC014727. Taxonomy (NCBI): domain Bacteria; kingdom Bacillati; phylum Actinomycetota; class Actinomycetes; order Kitasatosporales; family Streptomycetaceae; genus Streptomyces; species Streptomyces sp. NPDC014727. The sequence goes on from NZ_JBIBYR010000031.1 coordinate 54,172, forward strand.
CCGTGAGCGTCGAGGAATGCGTCCAGGAGGGCATCGTGGTCGCCGGCGTCGGCTGCGTAAGCGGGGACGGTTTCCGGTTCTGGGCGCGGAGGCTCAGCGCCGACGGTAGGTATGCCGAGTGAGATTCGGGCTTGGGCGGTGGCTCGCTCTGTGTCGGTCAGGGGTGCCGGGCCGGGCCGCATGGCGGCGCCGTGGGCCTTCTCGAAGGCGACCAGGGCCCCAGCGGGCGAGTCGAAGGTGTCGGCGATCTGCCGTAGGTGGTTCTCTCCGTGGAGGTAGACGCTCTTGCCGCCGCTGAGGTAGGTGCCGACCGCGACGGTGGTGTGGCCGTCCTCGGCGTGGGCGTGGATGAGGAGCTGGCCGTGGCGGATGTCGTCATGAATCTTTTGGGCCTCGTTGGAGACCTCGCGGATCTCGCTGCGGGTGCACCAGGGCATCGGGTAGTTGGCCCAGGTCCATTCCTCGTCCATTGCTTCCCGGAGCCGCGGGGTGATCTCGACGGTGATCCCGTCAGCGGCCAGTTGTTCGGCCGCCTTCTCGGCCCAGTAGGGCTCCTCGTGATCGATGCGGGCGAGAACCAGGGTGTTCTTGGCTACGACGGTCCAGTCGGCGGCCTCCAGACCCAGGTGGGGGATGTGGGCCTGGGAGCCGGTCAGGAAGGCGGTCACGGCACTGGAATGGTTGGGGTGGACGTCGAGGCGGACGTGCGCATCGATGGATGGTGTCGTCATGAAGGGGCTCTCTTCTGCCGGTTGCCGGGTCGCAAGGGCCCGGCAACCGGCGGGTGGGGGTCAGCGGGAACTGCGCGCGGCGGACGGAGTCGTGGTCCGCGGCGGACCGGCTCGGGGCACGCCCGTGGCTCTCGTGGCCCTGGCGCGTCCGGGCCGGTCGGCCGGTGCGAGGGAGGGGGAGGGGGAGGCGGCGTGCTGCCATCGGGTACGCACGGCTGACAGGTCGGCGAGAGCGCGGCGGCTGCCGACGACGAGTTGGTACGGCGTGGTGGCCGCATCGTCGGTGAACGCCCCAATGGCCCGGCCCGCTTGGTGTGCGGCGGTGAGGACGGAGCGCTGCACGACGCGCTCGCCCCAGTGCTCGGGGGAACCGACCGATCCTGCGAGGAGGTCCAGCAGCTCTCGCGGATCGGCCGCAGGGCCGAGGAGCCCGCGGTGCTGTGCCTCCCACAGGACGGTCACGGGGTCGACGGGCGTGCCGCGCCGGGCCAGGGTCGTCAGGCACTGCCACAGCCCGGCGTGCAGCGGTTGCGTGAAGTCGCCGGGCGTCAGCCACCGCATCTGCTCGATGCCGCTGGGGTACGCGGTCGAGGTCGCGAGCAGCAGCCGCTCCTCGTCGATCGCTTCCTCGTCCTGGGGCGTGGCCGGCGCAGGAACGGAGGTGCGGGGCAGGGACCCGGCGTGCGGGGGGAAGCGGGCAGCGACGTCGTCCACCACGGTGGCCACGGCGTCGGCCTCATCGAGGGTGGTGGCCACGCGCTGCGGGAGCGAGGTGTCCCCAGTGGTGTGCATGAGGCGCTGGGCGGCGGCGGCCAGACGGCGCCGGCAGTGTTCCGCCTCGATCATCCGGGCGTACGCGGGCGCGTGCCGGGTCCACGGGCAGACCTGGATCAGGCTGTGCAGGTACGGCGCGGACAGCCCGCGCGCTTCCTCGCGAGCGGCGGTGAGCACGGCGTCGAGCCACTTCGTGTTCTTCGCGTGCTCGACCGGGTCGGGGGCCGGCAGGGAGCGGATCGCGTCGAACAGGGCGGCGTGGGCGGCGGTGGAGAACGCGTCGGGGCCGATACCGGTCACGTCGCGAAGGCGTTGCGGTTCGAGCAGGAGAGCGCCGAGGAGGGCCTGCTCGACGTGGAACACAGGGTGCGGCCGTGGGATCGCGTCGAGGTCGTCCTCGTCGGGTTCGGGGGCGTGCGGCATTAAGCGGCCAGGGTGAAGTCGTTGGGATTGAGGGGGACATCCAGGTGCGGGGCGAGCAGATGGGCGGCGAGCAACGGGGGCACGGCGTTGCCGATCTGGGAGAACTGCTGGCCCTTGTTGCCGGCCCAGGGGCAGTCGGCCGGAAAGGTCTGCAAGAGGCCGGCCTCGCGGGCGGTGATTCGGATCGGCTCGGGAAATGCCAGCGCGTCCGTGTCCCTGACTGGGGGTGCGGTGGGCTCGGCGACCCAGGTGCACTCGTTCGCCCGGTGGCCGAAGAACAGCGTGCCCGCCGGCTCGGACAACGAACGGATGGTGGCGTTGGCCTGGTTGTTGCTGCGCAGGGACCAGGACCAGCGGTGCGCCTCGGCGGTGAACGTCGGCGCCGGAGCGTCGGCGGCAGGGTTCTCGCGGGTACCGTGCCGTGCCGCCCATCCGGCGCCTTCGCGGCGGGACTGCAGGACCACACCGTCCGCCCGGGGCGTCCAGGTGCCCCGCTCCCGGGCGTCTGAAAGCGCCTTGCGGGAGCCCGAGGGGAAGGGTTCGGGCCCGCCCCCGGGTCCGCCACCGGCGCAGACGGTGGGGACGGGGCGGTCGGTCGCGCCCCACCCGAGGGCCTCGGCCATGCTGACCCAGCGAGTGCGGCCCGGGCCGAACAGTGAGTCCGGTTCGGCTAGTTGAGCGTGCGTGGGCGTGGGCGGTTGCGCCGTGCGGACGCGGGAGGCCAGGAGTATCGCTCGCCTTCTGGTCTGCGGGACGCCGAAGTCGGCGGCGTTGAGGATCCCGTACCAGACGGAGAATCCCCACCCGCGCAGGACGGCCGCGTACTGCTTCCACAAGGGCAGAACGTCTGGCACTTCCTCTATGGCGACCCAGTCGGGATCGCCGACCGTGTTCAGGGCGTAGAGGTAGCGCATCGGCTCGGCCGCGAGCAGAGAGCGCTCGTCGCGGCAGGCGGCGAGGAGGCGTTCACGGGTGTCGCGTCCGACGGCGAGGTCTTCGACCGCCGCGTGCACCAGTGGCTGGTCGAGCAGGCCCAGGCGCTTGCCCGCCATGCTCCACGCCTGGCACGGCGGGGAGGCGATCACGCCGCGGGTGCGGCCGATGAAGGGCCGCGTCGGATACATCGCCACGTCGGTACGGATGGTCAACTGACCAGCCGCAGAACGTGTTTTGCACGCCCACTGATCCCATTCCAGCCCGACGTCCCGCACACCGAACACACTCAGAGCGGTGCTCCAGCCGCCCGGCCCGTTGTGACGGCAGACGCCGTGTCCCACGCAGGTCATGTCGCTTTACGCGTGGGTCGAGAGTCTCTGTCGTGTCGCGTTACAGAGAGGCATGTTGTCCCTTTATGCTGCACGACTGCGTGACCGAGATCACGTCTGCGTGGGGGTGGTACGTCAGATGGAACGATAAGTGAAGGTGTGGGTTCAGGCACAGGGGCCTTCCGTGTAGAGGGCGTTGGGGAGATCAGTGGTGCCGATGGCGAGGGGCCGTTCACGGGTGCCGCTGGCCTGTGGTTTCCCAGCTCGCTCAAGGCCATTTCCCAGGCGACTGGTGATCGTTCAAACGGCCCCATCCCGCGGAGCGGCGTCGATATGCGTGTGCATGGCGGCAGTTCGGGGTGCAAGCTACCGGGATGAATATGGAAGAGGTCGGCGCGGTGTTGGTAGGTCGATTCGGCCCTGAAGCCGAGGGTTGGCTCGCCGAGGTTCCGAACCTCGCTGCACGGCTGGCTGCGCGGTGGGGGTTCAAGCTGGGTGAGCTGTTCGAGAGTGGAGCCTCCTCTGTCGTTTTGCGCTGTCAATGGCGTGACGGGAGGCCAGCGGTTCTCAAACTCAGCCCGGACCGGGCACTGTTGACCAAGCAGGTGGAGATGCTGCGCGTGTTCGCGCCGTCGGGTCGGGTGCCGGCCGTCTTGTCTGCCGACGCGGAGGCCGGGGCGATGGTGTTGGAGGAGGTCCTGCCCGGCACCGTGGCCGACGACATGCCGCAGACGTCATTGCCGCAGCAGTGGGGCGAGTTGCTTGCCGCCTTGCACGCCGTGGCCCCACCCGCGCACTGGCCACTGGATCTGCGCGGTCGGTTTGACGAATCCTTCGCCCGGATCGGTCGGCGGCTGTCCGAGCCGGCCATCGGCGCACGGATCGACCAGGCCGCCTGGCAGCGGGCGATACGGCGCTGTGAGAGGTTGCTGGACAGTCAGGCCAGGCTCGTGTTGTTGCACGGCGATCTGCACCTCGGCAACGTCCTGGACGGTGGCCCGTCGCGCGGTCTGATCGCGATCGACCCCAAGGCATGCGTAGGCGACCCATGCTTCGACGCCGTCGACTACGTGGTGGCCGGCGCCGGACAAGAGGGTGTCGAGGCCCGTTGCCAGCGGGTGGCGACCGCGTGCGGGCTCGATGGGGACCGGTTGTATGCCTGGAGCCGAGTGATCGCACCAATGGCAGCCATCGCGCACCTCACCTATGACGGCCCAGAGCCGGCGATCGACGAACTACTCGCCCTGTCTCGCTGATCCCACGCGAGTATCAGTTCGGACCGGCGAGGGAGTACGGCACGCCATGCCAGCGGGCTCCCTCGCCGTGTTCGGACACGTCGATCAGCGTCAAGTTCAGCTGCATGATCCGTACGGGGCGGCCCCGGGGCGGGCGGCTGGCAGGCGGCGGACGTTGCCGAGGGCTGCGGCCTGTTCCCGTAGACGCACGATCTCGTCGTGCTGTGCGGCCAAGCGCGAGACGGCGAGCTCCTTGAACGTGGTGAGCTCGGCAACGGTCTCGTCCCGCTGAGCCAGGCGTTCCTTAAGCTCGGCGACCTTGGTCTTGAGCCGTTCGATCTGCGCGATCCGTGGGTCGACGACCTCCCCGGCCTCCCGCAGAGTACGAAGGCGCCGCTCAAACTCTTCGGCAAGGTGCTGGTAAGGGCCAGGGCGGGTGGTGCCGTCACGGTTCTTCTTCGGGTAGAACGCGGTGCGGGTCACCCCGGCTGCGACGGCCAGTGTCTTCAAGTCGCAGCTGCCGCCGGGCGGGAGGTCACCCTTCAGGAGCCGGTCCATCGCGGCCCGGACGGCCTCCTCGTTGCGGGCGCGGGTCTCTGCGCTGATGCGAGCCATGAGGCGGGGTTTCTCCTTACGCGGCGTCGATCGAGGCCAGGACCTTCATGTCCCGATCCAGGTCGGCCTGCAGTCGGGCCTTTTCGGTCTTGTGGTTGCGGCCGATCGACTCGATGAAGACCTGCTTGGTCCGCACGCTCTCGGCCCACACAGGGCGGTGGCAGGGATGGTGGGTGGCCTGCGGGCAGCGGGCGGAATCGCACATGCCCGCCAGCGGCTTCGTCGCGTTCGGGGTGCCGGCCAGCTTCAGGCACAACGCCTTGGAAGGGTCGATGAACCAGCAGTAGTTCGCCACTCCCAGGTGCAGGACGCCGGCGACCTCGGCGAGGAGCGCTCTCACCTCCTGGTCGCTGCCGACGACCGTGGGGTCCTCGGCGGCAGCGCGGGCCAGCTTCCCGTCGACGCTGGCGAAGAAGCTGATCAGATCGCGGGCGCCGGGACCTGACGGCATCTCGCCCTGCTGATAGCGCCGGTACTCGGCCAGCACGAGGTCCTTGTTCCGCTCTGCCTCCTCGGCGTTGACTTCCGCGAGGAACTTGGCCTGTGCCCCGCCCGGACGGGCCGCATAGCCTTCCGTTGTCACCACAGACAAGTGCTTGAGCTGTACTTTTGCGGCCAGCAGGCCACCGGGACGGTAGGCGATCTCCAAGGCGAGTGTGCGCCTGAGCATCCTCGCAGTCAGTTGTCCCTCCGGGATCGGAGCCAGTCCCAGAGCCTGTCCTGCGGGGCCGTTGACCCACTGACGGAATAGCGCGAAGCGGGCGCGGTCGAGTGGCGAGGCGAGAAGGGGATCACCGATCTCGGCGTTCGGCCCCAGGAGTTGCTCGGCAACCTCCGCCGCCTGATACGCCTCCCAAATCACGACCCACTCGTCGGGAACGCCGCCCAGAGGTTTTCCTTTGACGACCCGGCTCGCCAGCTTGTACCTCTTCAGCCCCGGGCCGGCCTCGATCGGGGGAACGCGGCATCCCACATTCATCTCGCGCAGTTCGCTCTGGCGCATACCGGAAAGCGCCACGATGACCACGTGCGAGGCGGTCTTCACCACGCCGGTGAGCGCCCGCAGGCCACGCTCAGAGAGTGGCTCTGACCAGGGCACCTCCCCTTGGCTGTCGGCCCGCTCCACCATGCTGGCCCCGCGGCAGAACGGCTCCTCGATCCCCACTGCCTCCACGGCTTCCTCCAGCACGTCGCGTACAGACTCCAATGTGGAAGGGCTGATCTCCCTCCGGCCGCCTTCTGCGGCGAGGGCGTAGAGGTTGATCTGGCTCAACGGGTCGTCCTTGCTGATCCACGTCCGCGCCTTGGCCCAGTTGATGTTCCGGTCGAAGGGACGCTGCTCTTCGACGTGGCGGCGGATGACCGCCTCAAGCTCGTCCAGATCAATACGTGCTGCGGGCAGCGCTGCCCGATGGGCGACATAGCGCCGCTTGGTGTCAAGTTCGCGGAGCAGAGGCGGGGCCAGGGTCTGGACGAGGTAGAGGGCTGCCGCCAGGAGCGGCTGGAACGTCGGGTCTGCGACCGGAGGCGTCTTGTTCGCATTGCTGCTGGGCTTGCTGGTGGCCTGTCCCGGGAATGGCCGCAGTCCGGGGTGATAGCGGTCGGTGGTGAACAACTCGCTGTAGCGGGCCAGCCCGATGATCGTCAGCTCGACGGCCCTGCGGACGCTGGGGCGGTCGTGTCTCTTCTTGCCGTTGGGGCGGTGGGTGGCGCGGTATTGGGCGAAGGACTTGCAGTGATGATCGGTGACCTCGCCGAGCTCGGCGACCCCTTGGGCGGTCAGCCAGTTCAGCCACCGGACCAGCTCCAGAAGTTCGGCGTACAGGCCGTTGACGACGCGGACCGTCCGGTTGGCGTATGGCAGCGTGCGGACGGCTTCGTGCCCGGGAGCCATCTGCGCGGCGATGTACTCCTTGGCCACCGTCTTCCACCGCTCATTGATGATCCCCGAGAAGTCCAGGCGCCGTGCGCACTTCGACACGTAGGCGGGGATCCCAATGACCTGGGTGAAGACCCAGACGTCGTCCTCGAAGACCGGGCGGGCTGCCCCGATGGGGAGGACGAAGCCGGCCAGGCCGCACATGTCTGCCTCGGCGAAGGGCGACGCTGCAGTGCCGGGCGGCGAAGCCGCGGTCTGAGGGATGATGCTCACAGGGTGCTCTCCTCGGGCAGGAGCGGTATCTCGGCGTCGGTGTCGGTGACTTGGGCGGCAGCCGCAGCGAGCTGCGTGGGGTCGTACTTGATCAGGACGTCCTCGATGCGCTGGGCATAGTGGCCGAAGACGGCCATGAACTGCGCGGCGGGCATCTGCTGCCACTGCCGGGCGAAGAACGCCTTCATGCGCAGGAGGTTCGCCGCGTGCCGCGGCGTGAACAGGGCGAGTGGACACAGCAGGCACACCCAGGGGCGGGCCGGGCACGGCTTTCCCTTCGGGCCGTGCACTCCCGCGGTCGGATCGGCGCAGGACGCCACGAACACATCGCGCTGCCCACCCACGAGCTCGGCGATCGCCCGATCGTCCAACTCCAGTTCGCTGACCAGCTGCGGGAACTGACGGGCCAAGTCGGCGACCTGCTCGTTCGACAGCACCATGGGCGGCTGGCCCCGGCGGAGCAGATCGCCCTGGGCCTGCTCGACGATGTCTTCCAGGGCGTTCTGCTGGGCCTCGGTCATCGCGGACAGGTAGTGGTCGCCTTCCACTCCCGGGGTGTGGTTGGGGTCGATCGTCGAGCGCCGACTGCCGATCCAGGAAGAGCGGTCCCGGTGGGACTCGAACGTCGTGCGGATCCGGTGACGGTGCACCGTGACCGGCGCCCCGTTGGCGTCGACCACCCCCGCGTCCCGGGACCAGTCGACGATGGTGGACTTGTAGGGGCGCCCGTACCTCCACGGTCCGAGTCCCTCGTCGCCCGCGCGGCGCGAGGTGTAGGCGAGCCACAGCCACAGCCCGTTGCGCAACTGGGGTGGGCAGTGTGACCTCGCCAGTTCGGCATACTCGAGCCAGCGCTCCAGCAGCCGCACTGCCTTGCTCGGCAACGTGATGCTCTCCTCGGACGTGCGGCCCTTGATGTAGCGGACCAGCACCGCGCTGTCGCCGGCCCAGTCAAGGCCGTCGAGGCCCAGATCGGCGATGCCGTCCGGCACGATGCCGGTGTACACGCCGAACAGCACCTGGTAGGCGATGACGACGCGAGGGCTGGGGAAGAGTGCTTCGCGTGCTTCCACGAAGAAGTGCTGACGGTCACGGCCGATCCGATGGCGCATCTCCTCGTACGACAAGCCGACGCGCTCGCCCAACTCCCGTGTCGTCACCGGGCCGCGGTGCACCATCAACCAGAAGATGTTCTCCCTCGTCCAGCCGTGCACGTACGGGTCCGAGCCCGCCTGCGCCGTTGCTCTGGCCGCCCGGTAAGCAGCCCATGACTCCTTGACGATCGTGCGGGCTGCACGTGTCAGCCCCACCCAGGCAACTTCGTCGTACGGTGGCAGCGGCTCACTGTTCGGATGCCGGTTGTACAGACGCCCTCGGACAAGTTCCCGCACATCCGGCGCCAGCACAGAGGTCTCGGCGTCCAGGGCAGCGAGCATGCGGCGGCTCTCCGACTCCCGCCGATTTCCCGCTCCCACCACAGCGCTGCGAGTCCCGTGCGGGTCAGCTCGGCGACCCCGCCCCGATGGCCCCGCCTATCCAGTTCGACGACGAACCAGTCGATGGTCCCCTTGTACTTCTCCGCGGTTCGATGCGAGTCACCCTGGCCGTTCGGGTGCATGAGGTAGACCAGGCCCGTCAGCAACTCGCGGACGAGTACGGGGTTCACCGAGTCGTCGACGTTCAGGGTCGACGTGGTGCCGCGGGTGAAGGTGCAGGACAGTCGCAGAGGGTTCTCCAGGATCTCCGCGGGCATCAGATATCGTCCTCATCGAAGTCGTCGAACTCGGCATCGGCCTCGTGTTCGGCCTCGGCGAGCAGACCGTGGTCGTGGCCCGCGCGCTCGTATGCCTCGCGGTAGATCCGGGTGGTATCCAGGCGCCGGAGGTACACCTCCGTGGTGAGGGTGCTGGTATGACCGAGGAGGTCACGCAGGATCATCACCGGGTCGTTCTTGCGCAGGTAGAGCGCCAGGGCCGCGTCCGCGTCGGTGTCCCTGACGAGCTTCGCGACCTGGGCGTAGTAGCCGCCGATCAGCATCTCCAGGGTCCTGATCGCGAACGTGTGACGGCATCGGTGCGGGGCCGTATGCGGGAAACGCGGATCGAACCGATTCCTGATCCGCTCCGAGGTCCGCTTGAAGACCGTCGGCCAGTCGCGAAACGGACTCCCATCACTCTGCACGGCCAGCAGCATCGATCCGCCGTCCGGCCGGACCAGACACCGGCGCTCCCGAGGCGTCAACTCCGCCCACAGCACACGCTCGCCATCGACCCGGCCACCGACCTCGTCCGCCTCGGTCACCACCAGAGGCGAACCCCACTTGGCCGGCGGTATCCACGACGAGCGAGCCACCGCCACAGCGCGCTGCAGCCGCAAGTACTGGTGAAGCCGGGCGAGCGCGTCGTATGTCGTCCACGTGGTGCGGAACTTCCGGCCCTTCGTGACGCCGGGCGGCACCGGCACCCAGATCGGCAGCTCTGTCCGGCGGGGTGGCAGAGGCGGCACCTCGCACTCCAACATGTACGTGAACTCCTGCCGCCGCAGCCCGCTGGACAAGACATAGCTGCCCACCGCCGCGTTGCGTGCCGTCGTCCGGCCCCGGTAGAGACCGTCCTCGGCGCCGTCCGGGCGTAGACCGCCCAGGCCCTTCAGGAACGTGTCCTCGAAGTCCTTCTCGAAGTACTTGATCGTCACGTGCGGCTTCGGCATCCGCCGCTTGGAGAGATTCACCGACTGCAGGTGCACCTGGTCGCCGTACGCCGTGACGGCCTGCTTGTAAGTGAACGGCACCGCCGTCGTGAGTTCTTCGTCCTGGGCCCACCCGTAGAACAGGGACAGGATGCTCATGTGCTGGTTCCAGGTGGAGGCGGCGAACCGTTCCTCCAGCGGGCCGCACGCGCGGTGGACTGCGTAGGCGCTCAGACCGCGCCTCAACTCGCTGCGGGCGTCGAAGAGTTGGATGCCCCGGCTGGCCAGGAAGAGCGTCCAGTCCCGCACAACCCGAACGTAGGTCTCCCAGGAGTTCGGGGCCGGGCATCCGTTCGCCGGGAGTTCCTGGGCCCACCGGTTGATCACGGTCGTGACGCGCGGGCCAGCCGAGTCTTCGAAGAGGAGGTCGTCGTCAAGCAGGATCGGCATCTGGTCCGGGATGACCGGTTGGCTCGACAGCCCCCAGGACTCCCAGGTGTCAGACGAGAAGAACGTCATCAGCATGGCGGGGACCGTACCTATGCGACTCAAGCGACTGCAAAGCGCAAACGGGCTGGTCGTGGGGATGCGAGGCAGTAATGAGACGCTGCAGTTCTGCGTACAGAAGGCCCCGCGAAGAGGTCGAGTATCACGTGGCCAGCCCGAAGTCGTCCCGCGTCAATGCGTCGGCCTCCCCGCGGCACGCCCAGGGTGAGCAGCCGTCCTCGACGCCGTTCTCCAGCACGTCGGCCTCGTCCGCGCCGATGCGCAGGGCCGCTCGTTCGGCTGCGGTGACATGGTCGATCGGGGCCCGGTCCAGGGGAACGCGGGAGCGGTGCAGGAATGCCTTGCCGAGCAATTGGTTACCCGATGCGTTGGCGCGGGCATTGCCCTGCCGGATAGCCGCGTCGAATTCGACGACGTCCGCCCACTCGGACGGAGAGGTGTCCCTGATGTGCCTCCACTGAGCATTTCCGTGGAACGGGCATCCGAGGCAACTCGATTTCGGTGTATCGGCAAGCCCGAGAGAGGCTAGATACCGTACGCAGTCGGCCCGACTCCAGGACATGTCCAGAAGGGGGTGCCGGTTGCGCATGTACTTGACGTCGGCATCCTTGGCCCGGTGGAACTCATCGGTCGATATTCCCACCCATTGCTCGACGAAAACCCCCTTTGGGATGCGAGACGGGTAGGGGTACCCGAGCAGTTCGCGAACCTTCTGCTTTATTGGCTTAATTTTATATTCGCCCGTGCACTGCCTTCGGGTCATCCCAGGTCGCCCGTCCTTATCGAGGATGTGGAGGGGCATGGATGCGAATCGGTGATTCGGGTTCAGGGCGTCGTTGCGAATGTTTCCGGATGACACGCGAAGGATTGGAATTCCCGCGGGATGGGCTATCTTCTCTTCCATGCGGTCAAGGTGGGCGTAAACCGCTTCGGGTTCCCACCCGGTGTCGGCGAAAATCGCGTAGTCGACCTTGGGGAGAATCCCTTCGGCCGACAGGGAGAGGAGGGCACTGGATTGAACACCCGCACCCAGAGAAAGGGAGCGAAATCGAGGCTGATCTGAAATGGTCTGTCCTGGAGGTCGGGAATTTTGGGTGTGTCCTCAGTGCGGCCGGTCTGTGAGCGGGCTGGGCGGGAGCAGCCGGTCGCGATGTATGGCGCGGTAGAGGGCGGGGATGCGGTCGAGGAGGTCGGTGGCCGACTCGATGAACTGCTGTGGTGACGGACCGATGAGGACGACTCGTCCTGACGCCGCTTCGGGTCGTCGCCGCCGGTTCTCCACAGAGCGAGCAAGGGCCGCGGTCAGCTCGGCCCCCGCGTCCTGGGCGGCTTTGGTGATCTGCGCGGTCCGTTCGAGGAGCAGCAGACCTGCGGATGAGGGGTGCGGCGTGTGCTCGGCGAGGTCGAGGAACAGCTGCAGAGTGGTGTCGGCGAGTTCTTGTGCGTCGGTGATCCGCGTGGCCAGCGCGGCTGCGTGGTCGGGAGCGGGGGTGCGCAGAGCTCGGTGCAGGCGAGGGTGTCAGCCGTGATCCGGTCGAGGATCTGGGCCGGGGTGAAGCGGTCAGGCACGGGTCTCCGTGGAGGTGTTCGGTGTCAGGGACTGGGCGAACATGGCGGTCAGTGCCGGGGCCTGATCGGGGTCGGTGGTTAGGGCGCGGACGATGGGGGTGCCGATGACGACGGCGTCCACCAGCGGCGCGACGCGTGCTGCGAGGGTTGGGGTGGAGATCCCCACGCCCGAGACCACGGGCAGTGGGCTGGCGGTGCGCAGGTGCTCGGTGAAGTCGGCGAGCGCCGGGATGTCGAGCGGGCCGTTGTAGCCGGTGGGTTCCGTGCTCGCGGGGGCGTAGAGCCATCCCGACGCTCCGGCGGCCACACGGGCGAGGCTGGTGTCGGTGCCGCGACGTGGGACGAGGCGAGGTGTGTGGAGGCCCGCGTCCTTCGCTGCTGCCTGCCAGCGGGCTGCCTGGTGGTCGGGCAGGTCGACGACCATCACGCCGGCGGCACCGACGTCGGCGAACAGGCGGGCCAGGTGTTCGGGGCCGTGCCGGCTGACGGGTTCCCAGTAGGTCATGACGACGGTGGGTCGCAGGCCGGCGGCGTGCTCGACCGTACGGAGGGTGTGGTCGAGGACGTTCCTGCGTCTCAGGGCGCGGTGGTAGGCCGCCTGGATGACGGGTCCGTCGAGGCTGGCGTCATGGTGGGCGAGCCCGACCTCGAACAGGGAGGTGCCTGCCCGTGCGATCTGGTCGAGATGCAGGTGCTCGATGTGGGGCGGGTGCAGCCCGGCAGGGACGAACACGCCCAGCGCGCAATGAGGTTGGGTAAGGAGGCTGTGGAGGGAGTCGGCGGTGGACAGGAAGTGCCTTTCTCGGCGGGGTGGGCTGTTGCCGCAGGTCAGCGGTGGCGTGCGGCCGGTGACGGCGGGGAGGCCGCGGGAGCGGCGGCGCTCCGGCCATGAGTGGCGCGCAGGTCGGGCGCGGTGCCCTTGGCAGGCCGGCCACTGATCAGGCTGGGCGGGGTCATGGGGTGGTGTGGCTCCGGGAGGATCGGTCAGCGGCTTCGGATGGCTGTCTTCGCGGCGGCGGGAGCGGGAGCGGGCGCGGGTGTACTGCCGGGCGCTCTGCTGGCGGGAGGGCTGCTGATGGCGGCGGCCAAGGCGGTGGTGCCGGCGGAGGTGAGACGGACGCGGTCTTGGAGCGGTCCGCCCACGTAGGCGGAGGGCGCGGACTTCGGGACACGTTCCGCGAGTCCGTTCGCCTCCAGCGTCCGCAGTGTGCCGATCAGGACGCGCTCTTCGCGGTAGTGGACGTACTGCCGTCCCAGGGAGTTGGTCGCCACGACGTTCCCGCAGGCGATCTCCCACAACGCGGTGTGGTGGGCAGCGGTCAGCCGGTGGTCGGGGGCGGCGGGCGTGGCCCCACGGCGGCGTCTCATTTCGCGGGCGACGGTGTCGGCGCAGCTCACGGCGGCTGCCGGTGCCAGGGCGGTCAGCGTGCGGGCCATCGGGAGCTGGTGGTCCGTGGAAGCGCTGCTCAGGAAAGCGAGCTGCTGCAGGCGGACCACCGCGTCCGACAACTCGTGACTCTCAAAGAGCCGCTCGTCGGTGACCGCTGTGATGGCGGCGCGAGTCGCGGAGGCGAGTTGCTGTACGGAGGCGACGTAGGTGCCGGGCTCGGACGGCGAACCAGCCCGCAGGAGCCGGTCGAGCGTGTCGTTGTGCAGCACGTACTGGTTGGCGAGCAGCAGCAGTCGTTCGACCGGCGTGGGCGGGGCGGCCACATCGAACAGCAGACCATCATCGCTCGGCGGTGTCGTCATACACGGCGCCGGACGGCCGTGGCATGCAGCGGTGCCGGAGCAGGTGCGCACGCAGCAGCGGGAGACCGCGGTGCTTCCAGCGCGGTGCGGGCCGCCGCCAGGGCTCGGCCGCCGTCATCGAGGTGGATCCGCAGGCGGCTGTGATGGTCGAGCGAGTCGAGCTGCTGCTGGAGGGTGTCCTGCGCCGTGGTGGTGAGGACGAGGAGCGGGGCGAGGGCCTGGGTGTAGTGAGCGATGGCCTTTCCGAGGTGGCCGGCGCTCGCGCTGAGGTTCTCGGCGGGCGGGAGGCCAGCGCTGTTGGGGGCGAGCTGGTACTCGGCGTCGCCAGCCATACGGGCGGCGAGGTGGCACAGCAGGCCGATGTGCCGCGTCATGTTGAACAGGCCGGTGCCGTCTGCGGTGATGCGGTGGTCGCGGATGTCCGCGGTCACGGCGTCCACGGCTTGGCGCGGGGACATGTCGTCGAGGTCGGGGGGTTCGTAGGTGTGCAGGTCGTCTCCAGACATGTGGGTCAGGGGGCTTGCCACAGGAAGCGGGCGACGTGGTCGTTGCCGTGGTCGACGCGAGGGCGGGAGGGGGTGTGCCATCCGGTCCGGGGCGGGCGGCTGGCGATCAGGTGCCAGCCCGCACCGCGCAGGGACGCCCCGCTCTCGCCTTCCTGGGTGAAGGTGATCAGTCGCCGGTATCCGAGGGCTTTCGCCGCGCGCCACGACGCGTCGTACAGAAGGGAGTTGGCGTTGCGGGTGCCGTCGCTGGCGGTGCGGGTGACTTCGAGGGTGGCGCCGTCGTCGAGGTGACGGGCCACGGGTCTGCCGACTATGGCGACGGCGCGCAGCGTGCCGGTCCCGTCGGCGGCGCCGACGGCGAAGATCTGACCGGCGGGCGGCAGGTGGTGGCGATGCCAGGCGTGCACGAAGTCCTTCGCCTGGCGTGAGCGGACCGGCACCAGGTGCAGCCGTGCATCGCTCACACGGCCTTCCCGAAGTCGGACTGTGTCGGCGCGTGCTTCGCCACGGCGCGGGCGGTGATCGCCTGCGACGCGCGGGCCGACGCGGCGGACAACTCCTGCGCTCTGGGCTCCTGGTACCACGGCCGGAGGTCGAGCATGGCGGCGCGCATGCCGGTGGCGAAGCAGAGGGCGGTGCCCTTGGGCAGGGCGCGGATCGCGTCGGCGGGCAGGATCCGCTCCTGCCGCATGCTGACCGAGGTCGACTTCCCGGAGTCTGAGTACGAGGTGGACGTGGTTTCCACGTCGTGGTCGCCGATCAGGCGGGAGAGCTTGTCGGCGAAGTCGGGGTCGTCGATGCCGGATCCGATCACCTTCACGGTGGAGGCACTCCACATGGCGTCCATGCCCGCGTCGCCCCATACTTTCTGGCCCTGGCGGTAGCTCTGGAGGATCGTGATGGGGATGATGCCGCGGCTGCCGAGGTGGGAGTACAGGTCCGGAAGGTCCGAGATTTTGCACACGTTGGCGGCCTCGTCGAGGATGGCGAGCATCGGCGGGTCGAGACGTCCGCCTGCGCGTTCGGCCTGGGCGGTCGCAGCACGCATGACCGAGTCGGCGCACGCCGCGATCAGCGCCGAGGCCCCGCCTCCTCCGTCCTTGCTGAGCAGGAACAGCGTGTCGGTGGAGGTGACGAAGTCGGCGGGCCGGAACTCGGCGATGTCCTTCTGCGGTGTCACCCAGGCGGCGATCTCGGTGTTGAGCAGGGCGGCGGCGTACTGGCGGGCGGTCTCGAAAATCCCGTCCCTCGTCTCGGGCGGGCCCTCGACGGTGCCCTTGAGCTGGGCGGCGACGGCGGCGAACCCGTGGTCGCGGAGGATGTCCAGCGGGGTGCGGTCGGCGGGGAAGGCCAGCCACTGCATGATGTCGGTGATGGGCCGGTCGTCGAGCGCCGCGGCCAGCAGGAGCTGGGACAAGATGTTGCTGCCGGCCTTCGACCAGAAGTCGCCCTGCTGGGACGCATCGACGCTCGCGGCGAGGAAGTGGCCGGCCAGCCGACCGGCGCCGTCGAGGGTTTTCGCGGTGGCGAGGGGGTTCCACCACATCTCGCGGGTGGCGTGGGCGATCTGCTGCGGGTCCATGGTCCACACCGCCCCCGCCTGTGCCCTCGCCTCGTAGGCGGTGGTGAAGGCGTCACCGGCAGCCTTGTTCGAGGTGAGCAGGACCGGGCCGGGTGCGCTGAGCATGGAGGGGATGGCGAGCGAGGTGGTCTTGCCGGAGCGGGGTGCCATGATCGCGACGGCGACGTCCTCGAACCCCATCCGCACCTCGTGTCGGCTGCCCTGCAGGTTGCCCAGGAGGATCCCGGTGTCCTTCGCCTCAATGTGCTTGCTGTTCTTCAGGCTGGGACGCAGGGAGCGGGCTTTGTCGGTGATCGCCTTGGCCATCAGCGGCTCGATGTCCCGGGCCTTGGCTATGTCGGTGATCTTCTTCCGGCCGCCGCTCCGGTTATTGTGCCGGGCCCACAGGACGCCCGCTCCAACTCCGAGGGTCAGGAGCAGGACGACAGGCACGATGCGGGCGCCGATCAGCAGGGACGTTTCTCCCGCGTCGGGCCAGACCTGCTCGGGATGGAGCAGGGCATTGGTCGGCTGATACCTCGCCCAGGTGCCTCCGGTGAGGTGGGCGGCGATGTTGCCGGACAGCCAGGCGAGGTGGGACAGGGGGACGACGACAGCGAGCACGCCGAGCAGGAGGCGCAAGACGAGGTCGTACCCGTCGGTGTTGCTGCTGGAGGAGGAAGGGGGCAAGGACTACGTACTTCCGGGCGGGGGCGGTGGGTTCAGCGACTGCGGCCGTTCGTAAGCGGCGCCTGTCGCGCTGGTCGCTGTGCAGGAACCGGGACGGCGTGGCGGGCGGCCAGGGAGCGGACGCGCTCTTCGAGAGCGGAGGCGACGAGCACAGCGCGCACCTCGGTGGACCTGCGGGTGACGAGGCCCGGGTTGAGGATGGGGAGGCTGAGCGGGCTCTCCGTACGAGCCACGGGACGCGTGTCGGCGAGGGCCGTGGTGAACGCCGTGATCAGGTGCGGTGGGGTGTGTTCGCCGAAGCGGGCCTGCCATACGGGGCGGTCACCGACGGCGGTGGTGGCGACCCAGTGATCGACGCTGCGGCCGACGACATGTTCGACCCGGGCGTTGCTGTCGGGCGAGACGATGCCCTTCTTGCCGTACACCGGGCACCAGTCGGCATCTGCGAGCGGCTCGTACGGATCGGACGGCGGGTCTGCGGGCGTTGGGTCGGTGAGCGCGTCGGTGAGGGCGGCGATCAGCTCCACCGGGGTGTGGCCGCCGAAGCTCGCGTACCAGGCCGGCCGGGCTCCGGGGCGTGGCTGAGCGTCCACCACTGCCCGTCGGGGACGGGCTCCAGACGCAGGAGGGCCTTCTGGTCGTCGCGGGAGAGCAGGACACGCGGCATCAAGGGGTCGTTGCCGTGGCTCCAGCCGCAGGCACGAACGAGCGGGACGGTGACCCACGCGGGATCACCGCCGCCCCCGAGGTGACGCGGGGTGATGAAGTCGACCTCGACGGTTTCGGGAGTCGGGGGCATGTTCACTTCCGTGCCGCAGTGCGCCGGGCCGGCGCGGGGGCTGGTACGGGGGCCAGCGGCGAACGTGCCTTGTGGGCGGCGGTGTTGATTTCCCGGACCGCCTTGCCGTGGGTGGCCCAGTCGTCGAGGTAGCTCCATGATTCGGCGTGGTGCTCGGCGAGCGCGTCGTCGAAGTCGGCGGTGCCGGCCTTGGCGGTGGCGGGGAGGGCGTCTCGGGTAGCTAGCCACTGCTCGTGCAGTTCGTCCAGCCGGTCGAGGGCGCTGCGCAGGACGCCCAACTGGTAGACCCAGCGGCCTTGCATCGTGTTCTCCGGCAGTTGGGTCAGCTGTGTCTCGGCCGTGGCCAGCAGATGGCGTGCGCCGTAGCGCAGCGGCTCGAACGCCTCGGCGGTGTTGGCGTCGCGCTGGCTCGCGCGCAGGCCGTAGGCGTGGTCGTCGTGGGGCCAGCCGTCGAGGTCGGTGTGTTCGTCGGAGTACGCGTCCCAGGCGTCGAGGATCTTCGTGACGTTCAGCGCGGCGAACAGGTTCGTGGTGCCGTGCCGCACATAGTCGTGGGTGCGCTTCTCCGTGGCCGCGAAAGTAACCGGCAGCACCGGCTGGGTCCGGTCCAGAGCCTGCACCTGCGTCTTCTCGTCGATCGACAGCACCACGGCGCCACCGGGCGGGGCCAGGTACAAACCGACGACATCGACGACCTTCTCCGCGAACGCCGGGTCTTTCGAGTGAACCGTTCCGGGTTCGGTAGAGACTTCAGATTGTGGTTTTGACCTGGGGTTTCGGGGTTGCGCGGTAGTAGTTGGTCTCGTATTCGACGGGTGGGATGTGCCCTATTTCACCGTGGAGTCGGCGGTGGCAGTACCAGTCGATCCACTCGGCGGTGGCGAGTTCGACCTGGGAAAGCGTTCGCCAGGGCCGTCCGGGCTTGATCAGCTCGGTCTTGAACAAGCCGATCGTGGACTCCATGAGGGCGTTGTCGTAGGCGTCGCCGACCGAGCCGATCGAGGCAGCGATGCCGGCGGCGTCCAGGTGCTCGGCGAGCCGGAAACTCGTATATTGCGACCCGGCATCGGAGTGATGTATCAACTCACCTGCCTGGTGCGGGTGTTCATCGCGGTCGCGTTGCCACAGGGCCATGTCCAGGGCGTCCAAGACGAGCCTGGTCTCCTTCGACAGGGCGGCGGACCAACCGACGATCCTGCGGGAGAAGGTGTCCACGACGAAAGCGACGTAGACCACTCCCGACCAAGTGGTGATGTGAGTGAAGTCCGCGACCCAGCAGCGGTTTGGGGCCGGCGCGACGAAGTTGCGGTCCAGCAGGTCCGGCGCCCGCTCGACGGAACTGTCCGGGATTGTGGTGATGATCTTCTTCCCGCGGACGGCACCGGTGACGCCGAGCTCGCGCATAAGGCGTTCGACAGTGCACCGGGCCACAATGTGGCCCTGGCGGTGCAGCTCACGCCAGACCTTCCTGGCCCCGTAGACACGGTAGTTGACCTCGAAGATCTGCTGGATGAGCGGCTTCAGCCCGGCGTCGCGGACAGTGCGGGCAGACGGGGCCTGGAGCCGCTTGCGGTGGGCGTAATAGGTGGAGGGGGCGATCTTGCAATCGTGCTCGGTGAGCACGCGGCAGATCGGCTCGACACCGCCGAAGCGGGCCCGGTGCTCGTCGATGAACGCTACGAGCGTGTGTGTGGCCGGTCGAGCTCGGCCGCGAAGAAAGACGCCGCAGCCTTCAAGATGTCGTTCGCCCGCTTCAGCTCGGCGATCTCCTTCTTCATCGCCTTGATCTGCGCGGACTCCTCCGTGGTCGTCCCCGGCCGCTGCCCGGAGTCGACCTCATCGCGCTTCACCCAGTTCCGCAGGGTCTCGGCCGAACCGATGCCCAGCTTCTGGGCGACCGCTCGCAGCGCGGCCGACTCGTTCGGATAGTCACCACGGACCTCGGCGACCATACGGACCGCTCGTTTGCGCAGCTCAACGGGATAGGAGGAGGGACGTGCCATGACTCAATCCTTTCACGGAATTGAGTCTCCACCGAACCCGGAACGGTTCAGAGATCTTGAAGGTGCCCGAGCGGTGCGGCTTCAGATTCTCCTCACGCCAGATGCGGGCGACGTAATGCCACGACACCGAGATGCCCTCCCGCCGTTTCAGATGGTCGGCGAGTGTCCGCGTCGACCAGTGCGACAGACCGGATTCCGCTGGCGGCGACATCCTCGTCAAAGCGATCACCCGAGCCCGTACCTGCGGCGGCACCTGGGTACGCGACCCACCGCGACGCTTCTCCTCCAAACCGGCAAGGCCCCGCTCGGCATAACGAGCCTTGCAGCGGTCCACCGTCAGCGGCGCCACACCGGCGAGCTCGGCAATGTCCTTACGCCGCCGCCCTTCGCCGGACCACAACACGATCCGTGCGCGAAGCGCCACGACGGCCGGCACATCCCGCGAACCCGCCAACTCCCGCAGCTCAGTCATCTGTTCAGAGGAGAGATCCATATTAGACTCAACGATCACAGACGCCTCAGGTTCCACAAACAGGATCACGAGACACTAACATGTGGCCCGGTCAGCGCGCCCTGGCCGGTCACGGAGCTGCTGGTCATCGCGGGTGGCGGAACCTGGTCAGTCCTACGCATAAGCGGCCGGTTCTGAGACCGCCCCCGTCCGGCCCCCAGCGCCTTTCAATGGCAGGGCTTGGGCCAGTGAGCGCCACTCGGCGAGCGGGAATCCGTACGTGGAGTCGGTGACAACCTGGACCGCTACGTGGTCGGCGCCGGCGTCGAGGCGTTCGGTGACCCGTTCGGCTATCCGGTCGAGGGTGCCCCAGGCGAAGAGGGAGTCGATGAGGCGGTCGCTGCCGTGGGCTGCGAGGTCGTCCGCGGTGAAGCCGGAGCGCAGCCAGCTGTTGGCGTAGTTCGCCTGGGCGAGGTAGGGGGCGAGCGCGGTGCGAGCCATCGCCCGGGCCCTTCCGGGGTCCGTCTCCAGGACCACCGACGCCGAGGGTGCCAGCAGCGGGCCGCCGCCGAGCAGTTCGCGGGTGTGCGCAGTGTGGCCAACCGTGGTGAAGTGCGGCTGGATACCCGCGGTCCGGGAGGCGGCCAACAGCGTCATCTTCGGGCCGTGTGCGCAAAGGAGCCGGGCCGGCCGGGCAATCAACGCCGGTGAACGGTCCAGGTCGTCCAGGTAGTCACGAAGACTCGTGTATGGGCGGTGGTAGTCCTGATCGAGCTTCGGGTGCCCCACCCCCAGGCCAAGGAGCAGACGATCCCGCATCTGCGCTGGCAGCGCGTGGTACGCCGCCGCGAGTGCGTGGGCGGGTTGATGCCAGATGGACACGCAGGCAGGAGCGATCACAGCGCGGTTGGTTGCCGCGAGCAGCTCGGACGTCGTGATGAGATCACCGCGGGGGTTGCCTCCCGGGCTGCCGCCGAGCCAGAGTGCGCCATAGCCCAGTTCTTCCAGTTCGGTGGCCGCCTCGCTTGCCGCCCCACGGTCCCCGTGGGTGAAGGCCAGGCTCCAGATGCCGATGCGTCCCAGGTTCAGGTTCATAGGCCGTGTGTATCTCCGCATAGCCATGACCAGAGAGCCGGTGCGTACCCGTGGCTGAAATAGCGGGTCATTGGCCCGAAAAGCCACCCTTGACCGGGCGCTTCTCGTGCCCCTCCGCCAGAAATCAGGATCAGAAACTGAGCCGGACGGACCCTTGTCGCCCGGCCCGTGCGCCTCCGCAATCGGCGCACGCGGCCGGGGGCACGCCAGAGCAGCCAAGAGCTTCCTGGCCATTATGGAGGTTTCGCCATCTTCGAACGTGCTGGTCATAGGGGCTGGCGTGACACGCGGCCGCGGTGCTCGTGCTGGTCGCGGGCGGGAGTCTGCAGTCTTGATCGTCCGTCGGCCGGAGGTCGGCCAGGACGAGCAGAGTGCGCAGGGGGGCGGTGGCGCGGGCGGGATCGGTACGGAGCTTGGTGAGGTCGCCTGCACGGATTCCCACGCTCGGCTGTAGTTCTGTCCGGGCACGGCAAGACGTGCGCCGAGGAGCGAGCTATGCGCTGTCGTTGCTATCGCGCAGGGAATGAATCATGCTCTGCAGGATCCGGAACGCGCCTGACTGCTCGGTCTCGGTCATGCCGGCCAGCATTCTGACCTCGACGGACCGGACGGCTACGGTCGCCTTCTGCAGGCTCCGTCGGCCGCGAGGCGTGAGCCGCGCGGGAAGAACCTTCCCGACGGTCGCCTCCGCAGGTCTGGTCACGTAGTCGTCTCGTTCCAGGGTCTGGAGCAGCACGTTCATCGACTGCCGTGTCACGAACGCGCCACGCGCGAGTTCGGAGTTCGACAAGCCCGGCCGTTGAGCCAGCAGCTCGAGGCAGGAGTAGTGCGTCACGCTCATCCCGAGTGGCCGCAGCACCTCCTCCATGGCTGTGCGCAGGGCGCTCGAAGCCTCTTTCAGCAGGTAGCCCAGTGATTTGTCCAGGTCGATGCCGACACCGTTTTGACTCATGTCAGTATTCTGACATACATTGGCCCGTGTCAGGAATCTGACACGAAGAGAAGGAGTATCCTCATGCCCGCCACCGGCCCCGACTTCATCTCGCTCCAGGCACGCGACCTCGACGCTTCTCAGGCGTTCTACGAGCAGTACCTCGGCCTCGTCCGCTCGCAGGCCGGACCTCCGCACGCCGTTGTCTTCGAGACGAAGCCGATCGCGTTCGCGCTGCGCGACGTCGTTCCCGGCACCGATCTCTCATCCGTTGCCCAGCCCGGCATCGGTGCCGCGATCTGGCTCCACGCCACCGATGTCCAGGCCATCCACGATGCTCTCGTCGCCGACGGTCAGACCATCGTCTCCGCACCGATCGACGGCCCCTTCGGCCGGACATTCACCTTCGCCGATCCCGACGGCTACCAAGTCGCTCTCCACGACCGCGCCTGATCAGCCACACGCCATCGACGATCACGGTTCCCCCAAGACCGCCGGTCGCGCCCAGGAACGAGAGTGCGGGCGACATTCGCGGGCGGGGGCCTGCGGTCTTGATCGCCCGTCGGGCGTCTGTTATCGGTTGACTTCGAGGCCAGTCAGAACGAGCAGAGCGCGCAGGAGGGCGGTCGCGCGGGCGGGGTCGGTGCGGAGCTTGGTGAGCACGCGCCATGCCTTCAGGTTCGCGAAGCCGTGTTCGACCGGGGCGCGTCCGGCGGCCAGGATCCGGTTGGCCTGCTTCTGACCGGGCGTGAGCTTGCGGGCGCGGGTGGCCTTGTAGCCGGTGACGACGACCAGGTCATCGAGGTTATCGGGCTTGTCCACGCCGATGAAGCCGAGGTCGGCCAGCGCGCCGAGATCGGCGGCCTTCAAGTGCTCGACGATCTTGTCGCGGCGGGCGGGCGGCGGCGTCGTGGGTGCGTCCGGGCCGGGCCGCGGAGATCCAGATCAGCCTGCCCCTCTCGTCGGTCAGGGCGAGGAAGTGCAGGCCATGGCGGTGGTGCTTGCCCGAGTAGTTCGGGCGTTCGCCGCTCCGGTACGGCGCTGGGTGGGGATCAGGGTGCCGTCGATCAGCACGACCTCCCCGCCCCGCCTGGCTATCTGGCGAAGTGCCCGGTCCAGACGCGGAGCCCTTGCGGCGAGCAGGCTCGGCGGCGCAGGTCGCGGGCTGACGAGCGTGGTCCGGCGCTCGGCCGCGCGCTCACGGGCGGCGGCGGCCGCGATGCGCTGCTCAGCCTCCGCTGCCCGCTCTGCTGCGGCCTTCTCGCGGCGTTCGACCTCACTGAGTTGCGCGGCTTCGGCGTCCTTCTGGGCCTTCACGAACGCGGTGAGGTCGTCGATCTTGTCGAAGCCAAGCTGCGCCAGAACGTCCCCGATCCCGGCGCGGGCGCCCTGCTGCTTCTCGCGGGCCAAGAGCTGCGACACCTCGTCCTGCGTGAACGTCCGCACAGGCGGGGTCGGAGGCTGTGCGGGATCGCCCTCGGACGCGCCGAGGATGGGGTGAATGGGCCGGCCGTCCTTGCGGTAACCGAGCACGGCGTGGGGGTGAGGCAGCAGGCGAGACACAGTGTCCTCCGGACCACAAAGCGCCCCCGCGCCGTCAATTAGCTTAGCCCGGCCCCCCGGCGTCAGCTGGCGATGACTCTGGAACCAATCAGTCGATCATCACACTTATGAAGTATCTGTTGAAATCCTTGGCTATCAGGGTAATTGTGAATCAACCCATCGTCTCAGGCCCAAAGGCGAGTTGGTGTCCATCTGCCGATTCACGCGGCGATGCGGCTTTCGCCTGGACCAGACGTAGGCGGCATCCCGCTTCTCGAACAAGGGGTCCGCCATGTCTGTCTTCACCGATGCCCGCTCAATTCCGCTGAGTGAGCCGCGCTTCTCGTCGACGGCGTTTCCCGCCGCCGTGATTCCTGTCGGCAGCAACCCGCTGGGGGTGGTTCTGACGCCCGACGGTGCACGGGCCTATGTCGCCAGCAGGTCGACGAATACGGTCAGCGTGATCGACACCGCCACCAACACCGTCACCGCCACCATCGCCACAGGTGCAGGGCCCACGCTCGTGGCCGTCGCCCCTGACGGGGCCCACGTCTACGTGACCGTGAACGACGATGCCCTGCTCAGCGTGATCGACACCGCCACGAACACCATCACGGCCAGCGTCGCGGTGGGGGCAGGGCCAACGGGTGTGTCGGCCACCCCCGATGGCACCCGCGTCTATGTAGCGTGCCAGAACGCGAATACCGTCAGTGTGATCGATACCGCCACGAACACCGTCATCACCACCATCCCGGTGGGCCAGCAGCCGATCGGCGTGACGGTCGCCCCGGACGGGGCCCACGCGTACGTCGGCAACAGCGCCAGCAACACCATCAGCGTGATCGACACCGCCACGAACACGGTCACCGCTACCATTACCGGCGCCAACGGCCCCGCGGTCGTGGCGGTCACCCCCGACGGCGCCCGCGGCTACGCCAGCAACCTCGCAGGCAACACTGTCGCCGTCATCGACACCGCAACGAACACCATCACCACGGACATTGCGGTAGGCACCGAGCCGCGTTTCGTCACCGTCAGCCAGAACGGCTCCCACGTCTACGTGGCGGACTACGGCTCCAACACCGTCAGCGTGATCAACACCGCCACCAACACGCTCACCGGAAACCTTAACGTCGGGCAAGGCCCGACCGGCGTCGCCGTCACTGCCGACGACACCCGCCTCTACGTGACCAACACCGACGCAGGCACCGTCAGCGTCATCCCCCTGACCCTGATTCCCAACGAGGGCAGCACCGCCGGCGGCACAATCGTGACCATCAACGGCCACAACCTCGCCAACGCCACCGCCGTCCGCTTCGGAACCACCGAGGCCACGATCCTCACCAACACCGCGACCTCGATCACCGTAGTTGCCCCAGCCGGGTCCGGGACGGTCCCCGTGACGGTCACCACCCCCGGCGGTACCGGCTTCCTGGGGGACTTCGTCTACTTCCCGGCCCCCCAGATCAACGACGTCAGCCCCACCGAAGGGCCCTCCTTCGGCGGCAATACCGTCGTCATCAGCGGCTTCAAACTCGCGGGCGCGATTGCCGCCTTCTTCGGCCCCGACCGCGCCGCCATCGAGTCCGCCACGGACACCCAGCTCACGGTCATTGTTCCCAACGCCCAGACCTCGGGCACCTTCCCGGTCACCGTGACCACCCCGGGCGGAACCGCCTCCGGCCCCTACTACACCTACCTCTTCCAGCCCGTCATCACCAACGTCACCCCCAACACCGCGTCGACCAGCGGCGGGACACCCGTAACCCTCACTGGCACGGGCCTCGCCACCACGCAGCAAGTCGCCTTCGAGAATGTCACCGCCGACTTCTCCGTCATCTCCGACACCCAGGTCATCGCCATCGCCCCACCACAGTCCCCGGGCCAGAACATCCCCGTCTCCATCACCACCGCCGGTGGCAGCGACTTCTGGAACTTCTTCACCTACCAGGACAACCCAGCCATCTGAACGGTAAGCCGAACAGCCTTCCGCGGCCCGCCGCAAAGCACCCGGCCCGGGGCACGTGGCTGCGGATACGCGAACGTGGCCCCCGAACCCCCGCAGTGGCGGAAGCCCGTGTGCTTGGGCAGGCGACGGAGTGGGTGATCGTGCCGGTGTACCGGCCGGCGGCCGCGGTGGCGGGCACAGTGATGACCAGGGTGGGATTCCAGCTACAGCTCTCGGTGGCGGTTGCTCCCGAGTGGGAGAAGGCCGTGCGGGCCGCGTTGAGCGTGACTTGTTCGGCAGCGGTCTTCTGTCCGGCGTGGCACGCACCGTTGCCCGTGTCGGCGGTGGCGGGTCCGGACCAGTAGGCGATGTTGCTGGTGGCAATGCTGCCGCCCGTGGTCGTCAGGGCGGTCGCGGTCACCGTGACGTCCCACTGGGGGACATCACTTCCTGTGACCGTGATGGTACCCAGTTGCGCGCTGTGGGTAGTGCCGGCCGAGGCAGAGCCCAGGTTGGCGGTCGCCGGCACGGTGATCGTCAGGCTCGGTTGTGCCAGGGCGGGGACTGTAAAACGTTCGGTGTAACTCCCGATCATGGAAGATGCATCGATGACCAGCAACAACATGACCGAGGCCGAGTCTGTCGAGCCCTCTGAGGCGGCGCCGGCAAAGTCTGTGGACGACCGGCTGATCGACGAATTGGTAGGCCGGGCCCAGGCCGAGGGCCTTCAACTGACCGGCGAGGGAGGGCTGCTCCAGCAGCTGACCAAGCGGCTCCTGGAGTCCGCTCTCGAAGGCGAGATCACCGACCACCTCGGCTATGACAAGCACGATCCTGCCGGGAAGAACGGCGGCAACTCACGCAACGGCACCCGCGCCAAGACCGTGCTCACCGATGTCGGCCCGGTCGAGGTAGCCGTGCCTCGCGACCGGGAAGGAAGCTTCGAGCCGAGGATCGTCAAGAAGCGGCAGAAGCGTCTGTCCGGCGTGGACGAGATGGTCATCTCGCTCGCCGCGAAGGGCCTGACGACCGGCGAGGTCCAGGCCCACCTGGCTGAGGTCTATGGCGCCGACGTATCCCGCCAGACGATCTCCACGATCACCGACAAGGTCCTCGAGGGCATGGCCGAGTGGCAGAACCGGCCGCTCGACGCCGTCTATCCAGTGGTCTTCATCGACGCGATCCACGTGAAGATCCGGGTTCTGTCGACGATCTTGTGATGCGGACGCTTTAGCGGGGCGCGTCAGTCGTTCGCGATCATGCATCGCGTGCCCTCGTGATGTGCTCTTGGAGCTGTTCCCGTACCTGTCCGCATTGTTGATCGAGGAGGTCGAGAGACAGCCGGACAAGGTCATGCTCAGGACGCGGGTGCGGGCGGCGACCGCGGCCTGCCGGTGCGGCCAGAGTTCGACGCGGGTGCATGGCCGGTACGTCCGAAGGTTGCGTGACGTCGCGGTGGGCGATACCGGTGTCGTGATCGAGTTATCCATACGCCGCTTCCGCTGCGAGAACGCCGCATGCCCGGCCGTGACGTTCGCCGAGCAGATCGCGGGACTGACGACTCCACATAGCCGTTACACCCCGTTGCTGCGTGGGGTGTTGATGCAAGTCGGCCTGGCCCTGGCGGGCCGGGCGGGAGCCCGTCTGGCGGGGGTGATCGGCATCACGGTGGGCAAGGACACCCTCCTGCGCCTGGTCAGGGCGCTGCCCGAACCGCATGTCGGCGACGTGGAGGTGCTGGGCGTCGACGATTTCGCCTTTCGCAAGGGCCGCCACTACGGCACGTTGCTGATCGACATGGCCACCCACCGGCCGCTGCACCTCTACGACGGACGCGATAGCGAGGACCTGGCTGCCTGGCTCCGCAGCCATCCCGAGGTGAAGGTCATCTGCCGTGACCGCTCCAGTGGATACGGCGAGGGCGCGCGGATCGGGGCGCCGCAGGCAGAACAAGTGGCCGACCGCTATCACCTGTGGGCCAACCTCGGTCAGGCGGTCGAGAAGAGCGTGAACGCCCATCGCTCCCGTCTGGCCGAACTGCCTTCCGAACCTGTCGGCACACGCGACGCGCTGGAGGACCAGCCGGAGGTGGTCCAGCCGTCGGCGGAACTGAGGATCGTGACGCGGCTGCGTGAACAGCACGCCGCCGCCCACGAGCTGTGGGAACAGGGGATGTCGAAGGCGGCGATCGGGCGGAATCTCGGGCTGCACCAGGCCACCGTCCGCAAGCTGGTCAACGCCCGCTCCGCCGATGATGTCGTCGCCAAGAGCCTGCAGCGGGCACACATCGTTGACCCGTACGTCGGCTACCTGCACCGACGCTGGAACGAAGGGGTCAGAAACGCCGCCCAGCTCTACCGAGAAATCCAATACCTCGGTTACCCCGGAGGCGAGTTGGCGGTCCAGCGTCACCTGCGGCGCTATCGGACCGGGCGCGGACATGCGCCCGCCGTGGGGCCCAGGCCCCCGTCGGTCCGTGAGGTCACCTCCTGGATCATGACCCACCCCGAACACCTGCGGGACGAGCACGCAAACAACCTGCACCGGTTGCGAGAGCGCGATCCCGAGCTGGAACGGCTCACTCTCCACGTCAGGAAGTTTGCCGTCATGATGACCGCACGCCACGGCGACCGTCTCGAGGACTGGATCGCCGACGCCGAGCAGGACACCCTGGCCCCGCTCGCGTCCTTCGCCCGCAACCTCCGCCGCGACCTCGATGCCGTCCGCAACGGCCTGTCCCTGCCCTACAGTTCCGGCGCCGTCGAGGGCAACGTCAACCGGCTGATTCTGTGGAATCTGATTTGTCAACATCATGCCTATTTGAGCAGTTCCATGGTCCACTCTCGTTGCTCGGCGGTGTCTGGGACGGCGAGTCCGCG
>NZ_JBIBYR010000032.1:0-81843 GCF_043083485.1 Streptomyces sp. NPDC014727
CGCACCCTTCGAACAACTCGTCGAACTCCTCAACCCCACCCGCACCACCGCCCACCACCCCCTCTTCCAAATCTCCCTCGCCTTCCAAAACAACATCTATCCGACCTTCGCCCTGGGCGACATAAAGATCGACTTCGAGCCGATATCGACCGGCACAGCCAAGTTCGAACTGCTCTTCAACATCTCGGAATTACCCCGCGACGGAGACCATCCTCTCGGCTATGTCGGGTACGTCGAATACGCCACCGACGTGTTCGACCGGGAGACCATCGAACAGTTGATCGCCCGGTTCAAAACAGTTCTGCGCACGGTGGTCGCCACCCCGGACACACCCCTTCGCACCCTCGACGTACTCCTTCCCGACGAGCGCCACCAACTCCTCGGGTCGTCGGACCCGGCCACCGAGGACGCCGCGATTCCGGAGGGCTCCATCCCCGTCCTGTTCGAACAGCAGGCCGCGCGGACTCCGGACGCGATCGCGATCTCCAGCGGCGGCGAGGACATCACGTATGACGAGCTCAATGTGCGCGCCAACCAGATCGCCCACGAGCTGACCGCGCACGGCGTACACCTCGAATCAGTGGTCGCGGTCGCACTCCCCCGCTCGCCGGAACTGATCGCCGCCATCCTCGGGATCCTGAAAGCCGGCGCCGCCTACCTGCCCATCGACCCCGCCTATCCCAGCCTGCGCAACGGTTCCATCCTGGCCGACGGGCAGCCGGCTCTGATCCTGACGAGCAGCGCCGTCGACACGCCCGATGTGCTGCCCGTCGAAGGAATCCCCAGGCTGTACGTGGCGGACATCGTCGCCGGCGAGCGCACGAACCCGTCCCATGACCGACTGTGCCCGGCCCATCTGGCGTACGTCATGTTCACGTCCGGATCGGCCGGACGCCCCAAGGGAGTCGCTGTCTCCCATCGCAGTGTCCTGAACGATGCCTGGCACGGCTGGCCGGAGGGACCGGGCGACCGGATTCTCGTCCAGTCCTCGATCGCCTTCGACGCGTCGGTGTACGAGATCTGGCCGGCGCTCCTGCGCGGCAGGACCCTCGTCCCGCTGTCGGCTGACAGGGAGTCACCGGCGCAACGCCTCCGGTTCATCGCGGCGAACGAGATCGACACGCTGTGGGCCACCGCCGGCCTGTTCGATCTCATGTCGTCTGAGGAGCTGGACGAGCTGTCGGGCCTGCGGACGCTGCGCTACCTGGCGACCGGCGGCGACAAGGTGCCGACCGCGGCGGTCGACCGGGTTCTGCGGGCGAACAGCGCCATCCGGGTCATCAACATCTACGGCCCGACCGAGACCACGGTGAATGCGACGACTCATGTGGTCTGTGCCGCCACCCGTCAGCGGTTCGACGATCCGGTGGTGCCCATCGGCGTCCCGATCCGCAATGCCCGGGTCTACGTTCTGAGCGCTGAGCTGGATCCCGTCGCCACCGGTGTCGTCGGTGAGCTGTGGATCGCCGGCGCGGGCCTGGCTCGTGGGTATTCCGGCCGACCCGGGCCGACCGCGGAACGTTTTGTGGCGGACCCCTACGGTCCGGCGGGTTCGCGGATGTTCCGCACCGGCGACCTAGCGCGCTGGACGCGCGAGGGCGTGCTGGTGTTCGTGGGCCGGGTCGACGACCAGACGAAGATCAGCGGGTTCCGGGTCGAGCCCGGTGAGATCGAGGCGGTCCTGCTGGCGCACCCCCAGGTGGCGCAGGCCGCGGTCGTCGCTCGCGACATCACCGGGCAGGGCGTCAAGCAACTGGTCGCCTATGTCGTCCGGAACCAGGTGGCATCCGCCGACCGGCAGGAGAGCCGGGAGATCGAGTTGGTGGAGCAATGGCGGGACACGTATGACGATCTGTATCGCGGAGAACACCACGCCGGTGACCCTGCCGACGCCGGCTTCGGTGACGACTTCCGCGGGTGGAACAGCAGCTACACCGAGATGCCGATTCCGTTGGCCGAGATGCGGGAGTGGCGCGACGCGACCGTCGCGAGGATCCGGTCCCTGCGGCCGTCCAAGGTGCTGGAGATCGGAGTGGGCACCGGGCTCCTCCTGGCTCGCCTGGCCCCGGAATGCGAAACGTACTACGGCACGGACTTCTCCGAGTCGGTGATCGACGGGCTCCGCCGGCACCTCGCCGAGGTGCCGGCGGACTGGGCGGACCGGGTCGAACTGGTCGTCCAGCCGGCCGATCAAGTGGATCTGCTGCCGGAGCGCGATTTCGACACCATCGTGCTGAACTCCGTCGTCCAGTACTTCCCGAGCGTGCAGTACCTGGTGGACGTCATCGAGAAGGCGATGGGACTGCTGGCGCCCGGCGGCGCGCTGTTCATCGGCGACATCCGGAACAAGGCACTGCTGCGGGAATTCGCCACCGCGGTTCAGATCAGCCGACTCGGTCACCAGGACGCAGCCGACCTCGACGAAGCCGAGCAAGGCAGAATCCGCAGCACCATCGCCACGGCGATCGCCATGGAGACCGAGCTCGTCCTGCATCCGGACTTCTTCGCGGCGCTGGGGGACGAACTGCCCGCGATCGGCGCGGTCGACGTGCAGGTCAAACGTGGTTGGTACGACAACGAACTGAGTCAGTACCGGTACGACGTGACGGTGCGCAAGGCGCCGGTTCGGGCACAATCCCTCGCTGCCGTCCCCCGTCTGCGGTGGAGCGAAGCGGGCGGCCTCCAAGAGCTGGAACAGCACCTCCGGACGCGGCGGCCCGAGACCGTCCGGATCGTCGGTGTGCCTCACCAGGCCCTGGCGACCGCCGTGCGCGCCACCGGCCTTCTCCACGACGAGCACAACGCGCCGGCGGCCGACGGCGAGCTGCGCGAAGAGCTCTACACGCTCGGGGAGCGGCTGGGGTACTCGACGGCGGTGACGTGGTCGCAGGTCGCAGGACACCTGGACGTCGTACTTGCGGCACCCGGTGGTGGCAACACCGTCCGCACCGATGTGTACGTGCCCGGTTTCGCACAGGCCGGACCGCTGACGGTGTACGGCAACGTTCCGGTCGCCGACCAGGCGGTAGACCTCCGTGCCTTCGTGAGCAGCCAGTTGCCCGCGTACATGGTCCCCTCGTCAGTGACCTTCCTCGACCGTCTGCCGCTGACCGCCAACGGAAAGCTGAAAAGGGAGGCGCTGCCGTCGCCGGAGATCACCGGCAGTTCGTCGCGGCGGGCACGGAACGCGCACGAGGAAGTGCTCACCGGCCTCTTCTCCGAGGTGCTGGGCGTACCCGACGTCGGGATCGACGACAGCTTCTTCGAACTGGGCGGCCACTCGCTGCTCGCCACGAGGCTGCTGTCCCGCATCCGCACCGTTCTCCGGATCGACCTCCCGATCCGGACGGTGTTCGAGTGCCCCACGGTGGCCGACCTGGCGCCGCGACTGCTCGGCATGGCCCCGGACGGCCGCGACGAGACCTACGCACCGCTCATGACCATCCGCTCCGGCGGCGCCGAACGGCCCCTTTTCTGCCTGCACCCGGTGAGCGGCGTCGGCTGGTTCTATCTCAGCCTGGCCCGCTACATCGACGACCGGCCGATCTATGCGCTACAGGCGCCCGGTCTCGATCCCACCGGCCCCGACACCATGCCGACCTCGATGGCCCAGCTCGTCCAGACCTATCTGGCCAGGATCCGGTCGGTCCAGCCGCACGGGCCGTACAACCTGCTCGGCTGGTCGTTCGGCGGCTTCGCCGCGCACGCCATCGCCGCCGAGCTCCGGGCCCGCGGCGAGGAGGTCGAGCTGCTGGCGATGATGGACTGCTATCCGGACACCGCCGTCGAAGCGGGGAACCTCGACGGCCAGGAGATCCGCGAGGGGTTCGACCAGTTCCTGCGCCACAGGTACGCCGATGCCGATTCGCTCGATGTGGACGCGATCTCCGACCTCGTGACGGGGATCAGCGTGGAGCACATCGCGATGCTGACCGGATACCTGCCGCCGGAATTCGACGGGGCCGCGGTCTTCTTCAAGGCGGGCGCGGTCACGGTGGACGGCGAGGACTCCTCGCGGCTCGATCCCGCAGGCGCGTGGCGGGGCCACATCCACGGCCCCATGACGGTCCACGTCGTTCCGACCAGCCATCAGGACATGGACAGGCCGGAATCCATGCAAGTGGTCGGCAATGTACTGAAACAGACTTTCCGCAACAGGACCGCCGGAGGGGACGCGTGATCGGGAAAGAACAGAACCACAACCGCTGGTTCGCCACTGTGCCGCCGGACGACTGCGACCATCTGCTGCTGTGCTTTCCCTATTCCGGCTGCGGCGCCTCCATGTACCGCCTGTGGCCCGACCGCATCGGGGACACGGCCGTGGTACCGCTGCAACTGCCGGGCCGGGAAACGCGGATGGGCGAAGCCCACTACGGAACGTACGAGAACCTGGCCGAGCAGATGACCGCCGAGCTGGGCCCGGTCCTGGACCGCGACTTCAGTGTGTTCGGGCATTGCGGGGCGGCGCTCGCGGCCTTCGAGTTCGCGCGGCGAATGGCGTCCGGCGACACCAGGTCACCGACCACCTGTTTCGTGTCCTCACAAGTGGCGCCGGACGACGGGCCGTACGGCCGGTTCCTCGACATGAGCGAGGACGAGCTCAGGGTCGTGGTCGTGAACCTGCTGGGACTGGTTACGCCGGCGCAGCGCTTGGTCGACTTCTTCGTCAAAGTGCTGGTGGACGACCTGGCGGCGAACAAGGTCTACCGTCCGGACCGGTCCACGACGGATTCCTTCGAGATCCGGGCGATCGGCTGGTCCGCCGACGTGGAGATCCCGCACGGGCTGATGGCCGGGTGGGCACGGTGGGGACGCTGCACCTCGCTCGTGCTGGACGGCGATCACCAAGCGTTCGTGAAGGCGCCCGGCCACCTTCTCGACGCTCTCCAAGCCGGTGTCGAAACCGACACGCGGGCGCTGTGACATGGCGGACCGGACAGTGCGCATACCCGCCAGGTACAACGGCCCGCCCGGCACGGCGAACGGCGGCTATGCCTGCGGCACGTTCGCGAAGCCGGCCGCGGACCACCAACGCCCGCCGGTCGCCGTGGCGCTGCTTGTGGCGCCACGGCTCGACCACGCCCTGGAGTTCCGTCCCGGATCACGGCGCTCCCAGATCTGGGACGGCGACCGGCTGATCGCGACCACGACCACCGCCTCGGCGGAGTTCCCAGCCGTGGAAGCGGTGTCGCTCCAGGCGGCGGCCGATGCGAGTCGACGTTACCGGGGGCGTGTGGGACATCCGTTTCCGACCTGCTTCGTCTGTGGAGTGGACCGTGAACCGGCGGACGGCTTCCCGGTGGCGCCGGGCGAGGTCCCCGGTGCGCCCGGCATCGTGGCGTGTCCCTGGACGCCGACGGCGGCGGCGTCCGATCAGCCCGAGCTGGTATGGAGTGTCCTGGACTGCCCCGGCGGGTGGACCACGGACCCGGTCCGGGAGCCGATGGTGCTCACCCGCATGACCGCGGTCCTGCGCAGGCCGCCCCGCCCGCTGGCACCCCATGTGGTGGTCGCGCGCCGATGGCGTCGGCAAGGCCGCACCGCGTCGGTCGGCACCGCCTTGTACGACGCCCGTGGCGAGCTGGTGGCCAAGGCGACGGCCATGTGGACCGCTGTCGGCGTCCAGGAACCGGCTGACGGCCGAGAGCAGGGAGACCTCGATGAAGATGAGTGAGCGAACCGCGCCGGCGGCTTCCACGGATCTGGACTCGCTGGATCTCATGGATCCGCGCCTGTACGGCTCCGGTGACCCGCACACGATCTGGACCGCGCTGCGTGAGCGCGCCCCGTTGCACCTCCAGTCGTTGCCGGACGGCCGCCGATTCTGGTCGGTCACCAAACACCATGACGTCCGCGAAGTGCTGCGGGACCACACCAGGTTCACCTCGAGCCGGGGAACCTTGCTGTCGGTCCTCGGCAGTCGCGACCCGGCCGGCGGCAAGATGATGGCGGCCAGCGACCCGCCGGTGCACACGATGCTGCACGAGCCGATCGCCAAGCTCCTGTCGAGGAGGGCACTGGAGCCGTTCGCCCCGGAAGTGAGGCGGGTGGCCCACCGCCTGCTCGAGCGACTGGCCGACGGCCCACGGGATCTGGCCGAACTCGCGGCGGGTTTCCCGATGGCGTTCACCGGCACGTTGATGGGCATTCCGGAGCAGGACTGGGCGCGGCTGACCGTGCTCACCACCGCGGCCATCGCACCGGAAGACCCCGATTTCCGGCTGGGGAACGGGCTCAACACCTTGGCGACGGCGCATCACGAGCTGTTCTCGTACTTCTCCCGCCGGACTCGCCGCACTACCCGGGAAGACGGCCTGATCGGCGCGCTGCTCGGCCTGGAGGTGGGCGGGCGCAGACTGCGCCACGACGAGCTGGTCTACAACTGCTACAGCCTGCTGCTGGGCGCCAACGTCACCACACCGCACGCCATCACGCAAACGGTGCTGGCGTTCATCGAGAACCCTGCGGAGTACCGCAGACTGGTCGACGATCCGCGATTGGTGCCCGGCGCGGTGGAAGAGGGCCTGCGCTGGTCCTCGCCGGCCAGTCACTTCCTGCGCCACGCGACCCAGGACACGACGTTGCGCGGCCGACAGGTGCGTGAGGGCGACGCGGTGGTGACTTGGCTGGGTTCGGCGAACCGGGACGAGGAGGTCTTCTCCGAGCCCTTCCGGTTCCACGTGACCCGATCACCGAACCCCCACGTCGCGTTCGGTTTCGGGCCGCACCACTGCGTCGGGGCCGCCTTGGCGCGGATGGCGCTGAACGCGCTGTTCGCCGAGATCGCCCGCTCGGTGGAGCGATTCGACCTCGCCGGCCCGGTGGAGCATCTGGCGTCCAACTTCGCGGCCGGCATCAAGCACATGCCGGTGGTCACGAAGTTGCGCACCACCTAGTGTCGCGTGAACAGAGTCCTCGGACGACGCTTCATGCGCATCGCGTGCACGAACGCAGTGCCTCTACGACTGCGAAGATGTCGGTGTAGGAGATGTAGAGGCTGTTGAACCCGAACCGCAGCAGCGCCGGAGGACGCACGTCGCCGATGATCCCGTGCTTGTTCAAGGCCCGCATGATCCGCTCCGCCTCCGGATGACACAGCGTCACCTGGCTTCCGCGCTGATCGCCACGGCGCGGCGTGACCAGTTCGAATCCGCGCCCGGCCAGGTGGGCGTCGACCGCCTCGATGAAGAAATCCCCGAGCGCCACGTTCTTCTCGCGGACCGCTGCCATCTCCACGTCGTCGAAGACGTCGAGTGCCGCGTCCAGTGCCAACATGCACAAGATGTTCGGAGAGCCGACCCGCAGCCGTCCGATTCCGGTCGTGGGCTCGTAGTCGGGCACCATCGCGAACGGTTCGGCGTGTCCGTGCCAGCCGCACAGTGGCTGATCGATGTCACCGTGATGGCGGCTGGCGGCGTAGACGAACCCCGGGGCGCCGGGGCCGCCCGACAGAAATTTGTAGGAGCACCCCACCGCGAAGTCCACGCCGTCCGCGTCGAGGGTCAGTGGGAGGGCGCCGACGGCGTGACAGAGGTCCCAGACGACGAGCGCGCCGACGTCGTGCGCCGCGTCCGTGACCGCGCGGATGTCCCAGAGTTCGCCGGTGCGGAAGTCGACGGCCCCCGCTGTGGCGACCGCGCTCCTCTCACCCAGCCGGCGGAGGGTGGATGCCATGTCGGGCATGGGTACCCGGCGGACCTCCAGCCCGAGGATGCGGGCGACCGAAGTGGCCAAGTAGTGGTTCGTGGGGAAACCGCCTTCTTCGACCAGGAGCAGTCGGCGGTCCGGACGCAACCTGGCCGCGGCCGTCAGCACGTTGAACAGGTGTACCGAGGTCGAATCACCCACGACGGTCTGGCCGGCCCGCGCACCGAGCAGGCGCCCGACGCGGTCGCCGACCCGCAGCGGCGCGTCCCACCAGCCGTCATCGGTCCATACGTTGATGAGATGCCGGCCCCAGTTCTCGACGACGGCCGTCTGGACCGCCGCCGGCACGCCCACGGACAGCGCGCCGAGGGAATTGCCGTCCAGATACACCACGCCCTCCGGCAACGAATACCTCGTACGCACCGCGGCGAGGGGATCGGTCCGGTCGAGTCGTTCGGCGGTTTCCCGGCTGGGGGTGGGCATGGCTGTCTCCATCCAAGTCTCCGTGACGGGTCTCCCGGTGTCCGGGCACTGTCCCGGCGTCGCCAGGAAGCGGTCACTTCCCGTGGAGCCGACGCAGGTACGTGTGCATCAGGGGCAGGGTGTCGAGCAGCTCGTCCCGTCGCCGTTGGACCTGCGCGAACACCGCTTCGGCGGATTTGACGGACTCCGGTCGGTAGTCGAGCGGCGTGGGGTCGTGTTCCGGCATCATGCCGAGGCCGGCGAACACGCAGTAGTAGTTGGCGTTGCTCCAGAAGTTCCGGAACTCGGCCTCGAAGTTTCCGTAGTAGGTGCTCTCGTCGGTCACCGGTAGGTCCACCCCGAGGCCGGCCTTGTACATCTCGACCTTGCGGACGAACTCCGGCGCCAGCTCCAGCTCCTTGCACGCCCGCCAGAACGGCGTGTCGTCGCGCGGCGCGAAGCTGAAATGGCCCTGGATGAAGTCTCTCGTGTCGTCGAACATCGCCTCGATCTCGCTGTTGAAGCGTTTCGTCAGCATCGGGTCGAAGCGCTTGTCCGGGAAGTGTTTCACCAGCTGGTAGAGAGCGGCGTAGGTGAAGTAGATCCCGGTGGACTCCAGCGGTTCCAGAAAGCACGACGAAAGACCGATTCCCACACAGTTCTTCACCCATGCCCGCCGATTTCGGCCGACCCGGAACCGGACGTGGTTCATCGGATGCGTGTCCGGGGAGATGCCCCACATCTGGCAGAACTCCCGGGTGGCCTCCTCCTGCGAGGTGAACCGGCTGGAGTACACGTACCCGGTGCCGAAACGGCCGAGCATCGGTATCTTCCAGGCCCAGCCGGAGCTCATCGCTATCGCGGAGGTGTACGGCTCGACGCCGTGCTCTTCGTCGTCATGCTCCAGCCTGGTCGCCACCGCCCGGTCGTTGAGCAGGTGGTCGCTCATGTCCAGGAACGGCTCCTTCATCACCTGGTTGATCAGGAGGCTGCGGAAACCGGAGCAGTCGATGAACAGATCCGCCTCCAGCCTTCGCCCTGATTCGGTGGTGACGGCGACGAGGTGGCCGCGCTGATCGGTCTCAGCCGCGATGAACTTGTCCTCGATGTGCGTCGCCCCCTGCCTGGCGGTGGCGAACCTGCGCAGGAAGTCCGCGACGAGGTCGGCGTCGAAATGCCAGGCGTAACTAGCCACGCGGCGGCCGTCGGGGAAGCGGGGGGACAGCTTCCGGTCGAAGAGCGCCGGCTGCGGGTAGCAGGCGCGGTCGAACGGCTCATCGGTCATTCCGTTGAGCTTCTGGTACGTCCAGTAGTGCGACAGCGGCAGGTTGTCGTGGTTGGGAAGCAGGCCGAAGAGGTGGTCGAACTGATCCCCGTACTGCCCGTGGGGCCGTGGGCGGGCCGTACCGGTGCCCGGAGTACGCCAGTTGATGAATCTGATGCCCATCTTGTAACTGGCGTTGCACTCCGGCATCCACTCCTCTTCGGTCAGGCCGAGGTAGTCGAAGAACACCCGCTGGAGATTGGGGATCGTGGCCTCGCCGACGCCGATCTTCGGGATGGCCGGCGCTTCCAGCACGGTGATCCCAACGGTCGAGCCGAGCGCTTTACCGAGGTAGGAAGCGGTCATCCAGCCTGCCGTGCCGCCTCCGAGCACGAGTATCTTCTTGATCAGGTTGTCGCTCATGTGCGTCCAATGTCTCGATGGGATCGAACGGAGTCGCCTGCCGTTCTGCTGGATGCCCGTCCGGGCAGCCCCAGCTGACGGAGCACCGCGGCGCCCAGGTCACTGACGGGATCGTCGAGGTCGAAGGTGATGTCGAAGTGGTTCCGGTGCGGGATCACCAGATCGTGGACGGCGGTCGAACGAGGCGTGGCGGCCTCGACGAGCTCGCGGTGCTGACGCGCGAACTCGGCGGTCTCGGCGCCGCCGCGCGCCACGACCAGCGGCGGCAGCCGGTCCGGGAGGCGGCGGATCGGGCTGAGCCGGGCCGCCGCCTCGGCGTCGAGCCCCAGCGGTTCGTTGACGTAGGTGAGGCGGATCGGCTCGAGGTCGTACACGCCGCTGAGCAGGACCGCTCCAGCGATCACGTCCGCCGGACGGGTGCCCTCGGGCATCCAGCCGTCGAGCAGCGCCATCAGCGCCAGATGAGCGCCGGCGCTGCTTCCGGCGAGCACGATCCGCTCGCTGTCGACCCCGAGGTCCCCGGCGTGCTCCACGAGCCACCAGACGGCGCGTCGTACCTGATCGACGATCTCGTCGAGCCGGTACCGCGGAGCCAGCCCGTAGCCGATGGCCGCGAACGCGACGCCCGCCGGCACGAGCCGGCGCGCCGGAAAGGAGGAGTCGTCCTTGCCGAGTTCCCGCCAGTAGCCGCCGTGCACGAACACCAGTAGCGGCGCCTGTGGGCCGCGCGCCGGAAAGAAGTCGAGGCTTTCGCAGGGCAGTGAGCCGTACGGGATGCCGGCGTTGACCGGCAGCTCGGTCCTCGTTCGCGCGCTCCGCGTCGTGTACGAGGTGAGAAAGGCAGACAGGTCGTCCACACAGGAGCTCGGAGAATACTGACGATCAAGCTCGGTCTGGTTGTACCGGCCGTAAACGAGGAAACTCAAGGATCGTCCCCATATCACCGGGAGATAGGCATCAGATGGCGGTGCGGGCGCCCAACAGCTCCGGGAAGAATCGGTGTTCGGCCACCTTGCGCAGCCAGCTGACGCCGGAGGTTCCGCCGGTGCCTGGCTTGTGGCCGAGTATGCGTTCCACGGTCAGCAGATGGGTGTAGCGCCATTGCGCGTGCTGATGGTTGAGGTCACACAGTGCTTCGGCCAGGGCGTGAACGTCCGGATGCTCGCGGTGCGACCGGTAGACCCGCGCCCAGGCCTGTTCAACCGCGGCGTGCGGCTGGTACGGCTCGGCGAAGTCCCGCTCGACGCAGTGGGCCGGGACGCCCAGGCCGCGGCGACGGAGCACACCGAGCGCCGCGTCGTACAGGCTCGGTGCCCGCAGCGCGGTCATGACCTGCTCGTACACCCAGCCCACCGGCCGGTACGGTTCTGCCATCCGGGGAGCCTTGTTGCCGAGCGCGAACTCGAGTTGCCGGTACATGTAGGACTGCATGCCCGACGCCGAACCCAGCTCGTCGCGGAAGGCCGCGAACTCCGCCGGCGTGATGGTGCTCACCGGCTCCCACGTCGTCGTGAGTACCCGCTGGACGTGCCCGGCGCGTCGTAGATACCGAAGGGCCTCGTCGAGGTCGTCCGCGAACAACAGGTCTCGTATCCGGTTGACCTCGGTGAACAGCAGTTTGAAGAGCAGTTCCTGGATCTGGCCGGTGATGTAGAACGACAGCTCGGCGGGTTCGCTGGTGCGCGGGTGCTGGAGACCGAGCAGGACGTCCAAGTGGTGGTACCCGATGTAGGCCGTGCTCTCGGAGCCGTTCGTGACATCGAAATCGAGCATCGGCTCGCCGCCGGTGCTCTCCGCCCGCCGCCGTCGTTCTTCCTCGGTCAGCGGGGTGTAGGAGAGCGGGGCCGTACGCTCCAGCTCCATTGCGACATCAACTCCCATCAGGTGGCACCCGGCAGTGCCGGAGCTCGAAGGGCCGGCGAGAGGGACAAAGCCGCGGCAGGAACCGAACGCGGACGGCGTTCGAGGCCCATGGTCGGAGCATCGCACGCTGGCGCGGATACTGATCAGCAATCTTTCGGTTCTCATTCATGGGCGGATTCATGGGCGGATTCATGGCGAACTGCCGGTCTTCCCCACTCCTCTTGCCGCCTATTCGGGGGCGCCGGCGGCTATCAGCCCGGCAAGCTCGGAGATCGTCGGACAAGCGTAGAAATCCTGGGGGTCGATCTCGACGCCCGTGCGGTCGCTGATCTCCACGATGATCCGGACGGCCATCAGCGAATGACCGCCGAGCTCGAAGAAGTCGTCGTCGACGCCGACGGGGGACGTCTGGGTGAGATCGCCCCACATCTCGGCGAGCCACTGTTCCAGGGGATTGCCGGGGCCACGGTAGTCCGAGCTCAGGGCCCCCCGGCCCGGCGGCGCGTACGCGGTCAGCGCGTCCCGGTCGACCTTGCCGTTGACCGTCAGGGGCAGGGCTTCGAACCACACCAGGACAGCCGGGACCATGTACGGGGGGACAAGGGTTTCCATGTGCTTGCGCAGGTGCTCGGAGACCAGCGGTTCGTCGGCGACGTAGAACCCGACGAGGGAGCGCTCGTCCCCCGACGACGTGGCGACGATCGCGGCGTCCGCCACGTCCGGGTGCGCGCGCAGGGCGTGTTCCACGTCGCCCGGTTCGATCCGGAAGCCGCGGATCTTGACCTGCCGGTCCTCCCGTCCATGGAAGTCGAGCGCACCGTCCTCGCCGCGAGATCCGAGATCCCCGGTGCGGTACATGCGATCCCCCGGTACCCCGGAGAACGGGTTCGCCACGAACCGCTGAGCGGTCAGCGCCGGATCGTTGAGATAGCCGTGCGCCAGACCGGCGCCGGCGGCGTGGATGCGGCCCGCCTGCCCGTCCGGCGCTGCCCCGACGGCGTCGTCGAGCACGTAGACCGAGGTGCCGTCGATCGCCGGTCCGATCGGCACCCGCGGCGCCGTGACCGGTTCGGCCAGGGGTGCGCAGCAGGTGAACGTGGTGTTCTCGGTGGGGCCGTAGCCGTTGATCAGCGTCGTGCCGGCGAGTTCCGCCATGGCGGCGTTGACCGACTCCACCGACAGCACGTCGCCGCCGGCGAGCAGGAACCTGAGGCCACGCAGCCGTGCCACGAGCCCTGACGCGACCAGGTGGTGGAACAACCCGGCGGTCAGCCACAGGATCGTGACGCCCTCGCCGCGCACCAGGTCGGCGATTGCTCCCAGGGGGAGTTGTTCTTCCGGCGCGACCACCAGCTTGCCGCCGTTGAGCAGGGGCCCCCAGATCTCCAGGGTCGAGGCGTCGAAGGCGATGGGGGCCAGTTGCAGGAAGACGTCGTCGGGCCCGATCGGCAGATAACCGGCCCCGACGACCAGCCGTTCGATCGCCCGGTGCGGCACCATGACGCCCTTCGGCTTCCCGGCCGATCCGGAGGTGTACGCGATGTAGGCCGTGCTCTCCGGTGAAGTACGGGTCACCGGGCGCGTCGTCGGCCGTCGCGAAGCGCACGCCGACAGTTCCGGCAGCGAACACCACGGCGGACCCCCGTCCGTGGCGGACGACTCCCCCTCGTCGGTGATGACCAGCGCCGGACGGGCGTCGAGCAGAACCATCGCCCGGCGCTCCGCCGGCAGGCGGTGGTCCAGGGCCAGATAGACTCCGCCCGCCTTGAGAACGGCCACCAGGGTGACGATCAGATCGGTCGAGCGGCACATCAGCAGCGCCACTGGGACCTCGACGTCCACCCCTCGGGCGCGCAGTTCGTGAGCCAGCTGATTCGCCCGGCGGTCCAGCTCGACGTAGGTGAGCTCGCCGCCGACGCCACGGACCGCGATCGCCTCCGGACGCTTCGCCGCCTGCTGCTCGAAGACCTCGACGACAGATGCCGCTGTGCCGGACATCCAGAATCCCTTTCTCGTACGACGTACTCCGCGCGACGCTCGCCGGTGCGGGCGGTGAGGGAGTCGGCGGGCTCCTTCTTGGTGACGCCGGCACCCGGCCGGCCGGAGACCAGGAGAGCGCGAAAGCTCAGTCAGTCGCTGCTGTCGGTCGAATGTTGTGGTTGAACCGGAACAGGTTGTGCGGATCGTGCAGCCTCTTTACGCGTCGCAGCCGCTCGAAGTCCTCGGCCGCGAAGAGTTCCCGCACCTGCTCCTGGTGGACCGGGGCGCCGTCGTTGTAGACGGAGTTGAGGCTGCGGCCGACGGCCCACTGCTTCAGGGCGTCGTAGACGCGCTGGTGGACCGGCCGGGCTGCGGTGGACGGCGCGGCCGTGCCGCCGGTCATCACTCGCAGCATGTACGCGGCGTCACGGCCCCCGACCGCGCCCGGATCGGTGGGCCGGCGGGCGAAGGCCCCGCCGAGGTGACGGATGTCGACGATGCAGGGGACGGTCGCATCGGGTCCGGCCACCTCCACGACGGTCCGCAGGGCCGTGGGGTCGAGTTCGCTCAGCAGGACGTTCCCGCCGAAGTAGGCATGCGGGACGTACGGGTCCTGGTAGATGGTGCCGACCTCCGTGTACGGCATCTCCCGGACGGTGTCGATCAGACGCGGGCCGAACGCGCGCAGGGGCGCCACGAGCCGTTCGCCCTCCTCGGCGGAGCCCGTGAAGGCGATCCGGACGTGTGCGACGTAGCGTCCGCGCAGCGGTTCGGGGACGGACGGCAACGGTGGGAAGGTCATGAGGCCGATCGAGGAGGTGAGTTCCTCGGGCAGCGTGAGGGTCCACGCGCGGTAAGCGTGCAGCAGGTCGACGGGGTGGTCCGCGGCGAAGTGGAGGCCGCCGCCGTAGAGCCTCGTCACTGGCACGAGGGCGGTCTCGATGGCGGTGACGGCGCCGAAGTTGCCGCCGCCACCGCGCAGCGCCCAGAACAGGTCGGTGTCGGATCCGGCCGTGACGTGGCGCAGCGCGCCGTCGGCGGTGACGATGTCGATGGCGCGGACGTAGTCGCTGGCGTAACCGGTCCGGCGGCCGAGCAGGCCGACACCGCCGCCGAGGAGGTAGCCGACGACGCCGATGTGCGGAGCTGAGCCGTTGACAGGGGCCAGACCGTACGGGGCGGCCCGCTCGATGACCTCTCCCCACAGCACGCCGGCCTGGGCTCTGACGGTTCCGCCCTCCGCGTCCACCACGACGGCCTTCATCCGGCGGGTGGTGATGAGTACGCCCTCACCGTCCAGGGCCGTGACGATGCCGTGTCCGGTGGACTGCACGGCGACGGGCAGCCTCCGCTCGGCGGCGAAGCGGACCGCGGCGCGCACGTCCTCGGGGCGGGTGGCGCCGACGACGACGGCGGGCCGGTGCCGGAAGCCGGTCTGGAAACCGGTCCGTTCCTCGTCGTACCCTCGGCTGCCGGGCAGCAGGACGGGTCCTCGCACCTCCGCGGCCAGCGTCTCCACGTCCGCGCTCATCCGTTGTTCTCCTCCCGTGGACGGCGGGACGCCGTCCCGTGTGTGCCGTTCGGTCGACTGGTCCGCTACCGCAGGTACGAGTTGTCCTGCACCCAGTGCAAGCCACGGCCGACCAGCGGGAAGGCGCCGAGATCGCGGCGGCGCAGATGCAGGCGGAGGTGGTAGCCGTCGGCGTCGCCCTCCAGGATCAGGCGGTCGTCGGCCGGGCGCTCGAAGGTGAACGTCACTTGCCACTTGGGGTCGGCCATCTTGGTCAGCGCGACCGAACGGGCGTTCATGTCGATCGCCGCCATGCAGGGGTCGAGCGAGTCGTCCATGTGCTGGATGGCCACGGCGTCGACGGAGTCCACGACGACTCGGCGCCAGCGCTGGCCGTCGGTCGTCATGGGCGGGTGCCGCTCGCCGTCGATGGAGAAGTCGGTGACGTCCCAGACGCCGTACAAATCGGGCTTTTCCCGTCCGCCCCCGTGGTTCTTCCAGAACGACCAGTCGTTGCGCAGCTGTGCGCCGAGCAGCCAGAGCCCCGCCCCGGCCTGCAGTGCGGTGGCGATCCGGTTCGCCCGGCGGGAGCGGAAGAGGTCCGCGGGGGCGGCCGCGGGGACCGGGCGCTCCGTGAGCAGGGCTTCGGCCAGGCGAGGCGTGTGCGGGGCCAGCAGAAGCAGGCTGAGCAGGAGGAGGTGGAAGGAGTGGACCTTGACGGGAACGTCGAAGGTCATGTTGAGGAGAAGCACCTGGGCCATCTCCGCGGCCGACACCAGCGCGCCCAGCGACGCCGTGCGCGGAACGATGAGCAGCAGCCCGCCCGCGATCTCCGCACAGCCGAGCAGCATCTGGTACGGCTTCGAGGACCCCGTCTGCGCCCACAGCAGGCCCATCGGGCTGAGGTCACCGAGCGGCTCGACGAGCTTGGACGGCGGCATCTGGAACTGGAGCGGGACGGCCTTGGCCGCGCCGTAGGAGAACATCTGCCCCGCGAGGCAGAAACGGGCGGCCAGGCGGACCCACTTGTCCAGCTCCGCGTAGTCCGTCCGGTTCCGGTCCATCACGGACCAGACCGGGGTGGCCGCGGCGGCGCCCGCGAGCCAGCAGAGCTGCCCCGCCCAGGTGTGCGGGTCGTCGCCGCCGTCGAAGCGGTCACCCAGCTCCCTGCCGAGGACCCGGACGGACATCCAGTTCCGCACCGGGCGTACCTCCCAGAGCTTCGCCCAGGAGTCGGCCGCTTCCTGGAGACGCCCCATTCCGCCCCCGCGCAGGGCCAGATAGACCTGAGGGGAGGTCAGGCAGTACAGG
The DNA here is from genome assembly GCF_043083485.1 of Streptomyces sp. NPDC014727. NCBI lineage: Bacteria > Bacillati > Actinomycetota > Actinomycetes > Kitasatosporales > Streptomycetaceae > Streptomyces > Streptomyces sp. NPDC014727. The sequence continues at coordinate 16,461 of NZ_JBIBYR010000032.1, forward strand.
CCGGCGTAGGCGAAACCGAACCGGTAGGCGGCGCGGGCGGCCCCGGTCCAGGGAGGCGGGGCCGGGGAGGCGCCCGCCGACGTGGCCACCCGTCGGGCCGCCCGGCCGGCCGGTGAGGACGCGACGGTCCGCAGCCACTTGCCTACTCGCACCTTCATCGTTCATCACCTTCGCAAGGGCCGTCTTCGGTGGTCGCGGTCAGCTACGGCGGAAGCGTCCGAGCCAGGCGTGCACGTCGAGGAGTTCGGACGTGGTCGGGATGATGCCCCGTATGTGGGTCTCGTCGATCGACTCCACCGTCCAGCCGTCGGCGAAGCCGTGGCGCAAGTGGTCGGCGGAGCGCTTGAGGCCGGGCGGCTCGTCGTTGTCCGGAAGCGGCGCCGGTATCTCCTCGATGGCCTCGGCGAGCCGCGTCTGCATCTCCGCGGACCCCCGGTCGCTGATCGAGAGGATGTGCGCCACCGCCCCCGGGCGGCAGGCCCGGTGCAGGGCCGCCGCGTAGGAACGCAGAGTGTCGCCCTCGAAGGTGTGGGCGAGGCCGGAGTCGATCACGGTGTCGAAGCGTCCTTCCCAGCCCTTGAGGTCGAGGGCGTCGGCGACTTCGAAGACGGCGTCGAGTCCGCGTGCCCCGGCCTTGTCCCGGGCGAGGGAGATCGCCGTCGGGGACAGGTCCAGCCCTGTCACCGCGTACCCCTTGCCCGCCAGGTGGAGGGCGTCCTCACCGGTGCCGCAGCCCGCGTCGAGGACGGCGCCGCCGATGAGTCCCGCTTCCTCAAGGGCGACGTATGCGGGCTGGGGCGCCCCGATGTCCCACGGCGGGCGTTTACCGAAAGGGCTCTCCCCGCGGTAGACGGCGTCGAACACCTCGGTCATCGGGGCGGGTCCGTCGGGTGCGGCGACAGGTTCAGTCATGGCTGCCATGATTGCGTCGCCCCCCGGTGCGTCCTCGCTCTCTTGCGGACTTCTGTCAGGGAGGCACCGCCCGCCGGTCAGCGCGAGCCGTACTTGCGGACCGCGAGCGGGGCGAACACCGCGATCAGGCCGACCGACCAGGCCACGGTCTGGAGGACGTAGCTCGTCGCCGGGCCCCCGGTGAACAGTGCGCGCAGGGCGTTCACGGCCGCAGTCATGGGGCTGTGGGCAGCGTACGCGTGGAGCCAGCCCGGCATCGTGTCGGTCGGTACGAACGCCGAGGAGATCAGTGTGAACGGGAAGATCCACACGCCACCGACCGCCTGGGCGGCTTCCGCGTTGCGCACCGACAGCCCGAGGTAGGCGGCGAACCACGACACCGCGTAGCCGAACAGCAGCAACAGCAGCAGGCCGGCCAGCGCGGGCAGGAGGCCGTTGTGGAACCGGAAGCCGACCAGCACGCCGACTCCCACGGTCACACAGGCCACGCCGACGTTGCGGAAGATCTCCGACAGCGTGCGTCCGATGAGCACGGCGGTACGGCTCATCGGCATCGAGCGGAAGCGGTCCATGAGGCCCTCGCGCATCTCGGCGGCGACCCCGATGGTCGTGCCGGCGGCGGAGCCGTAGAGCGCCATCTGGACGAGGATGCCGGGCAGCAAGAACTGGGCGTAGTGTTCGCCGCCGACGTCTATGGCGCCGCCGAAGACGTAGGTGAACAGCAGGATGAACATCACCGGCTGGACCAGCGAGAACATCACCAGATCGGGGCTGCGCAGCACGTGCCGCACGTTGCGCAGGGTCATCTGCCACACGTCGGAGAGCCACCACCCGAGGGCGTTCCGCGACTGCGTGTACGACGTGCCGCTCTCCCGTGTCAGGGTGGTGGAGGTCATGTGCGCCCGGTTTCCTTCCCGATGTTTCGCTGGTCGACGCCGTGATCGGCGGACCGGCCGGTCACGGCGAGAAAAACGTCGTCGAGAGTGGGGCGGCGGAGCGCCACGTCACCGATCGCGATCCCCGACTCCCTGAGCAGGTGGAGCAGGTCGGGCAAGGTGCCGCCGTCGGGCAGCGGGGCGTGGACCACCATCTTCTGCGGGTCGGCGACCGGGTCGGCGCCCAGCCGCTCCCGCAGGAGCCGCACCGCCTGGTCCATGCCTTCGCCGTCCAACAGCGTGATGCCGACCCGGTCCTGACCCACCTGGGCCTTCAGCTCATCCGGGGTGCCGCCGGCGATGACCCTGCCCCGGTCGATGACCGACAGGGAGTCGGCGAGTTGGTCCGCCTCCTCCAGGTACTGCGTGGTGAGCAGTACGGTCGTGCCCTCCGCGACCAGTTCGCGCACGAGCCGCCACACCTCCATGCGGCTGCGCGGATCGAGGCCGGTGGTCGGCTCGTCGAGGAAGATGAGCCTGGGCCGCGCCATGAGGCTGGCGGCGACGTCGAGCCGGCGCCGCATTCCGCCGGAGTAGGTCCTGGGCTGCCGGTCGGCCGCGTCGTCCAGGCCGAAGCGTTCCAGCAGTTCGCTCGCGCGGGCCCGGCAGTCGGACTTCGACAGCCGGAACAGCCTGCCGATCATGTGCAGGTTCTCACGCCCGGTGAGCAGTTCGTCGACGGCGGCGTACTGGCCGGTGAGGCCGATGACCGACCGGATCCGCCCGGGGTCGTCACGCACCTCCACGCCGAACACCTCGGCCGCTCCCTCGTCCGGTCTGATGAGGGTGGCCAGGACCCGGACGGCGGTGGTCTTGCCGGCGCCGTTGGGGCCGAGCAGGCCATGCACCGTGCCCTCGGACACCGTGAGGTCGAGGTGGTCGAGTGCGGTGAGCGAGCCGAAACGCTTGCACAGTCCGGCCGTTCTGATCGCTGCTGGCATCTGCCGTGGTTCCTTTCCGGATCCGACGCAACCCTGAATCGAGTGGTCGCGGGGCAACCGGTTCAGCGGCGCACAGCGCCGAGCAACGCCGACATGTGGATGGCGTCGGCGGCCGCGGCGCCCGCCGCGGCCGACACGGTGACCGACTGCTTCCAGCGGCTGGTCAGGTCCCCGGCCGCGTACAGGCCCGGAACGCTGGTGCACTGGGAGGCGTCGACGCCGATGAAGCCGGCGTCGTCGACCGTCAGCTTCAGCTCTTCGGCGGTCCGCCTGACGACGGGTTGCTGCCGCTGTCGTGGCGTCCAGACCAGTGTCTCCCGCTCCAGGACCCGGCCGTCGTCCAACTCGACGGCGTACAAAGCCCCTTGACGGTGGTGCAGGCGGCGGACCGTTCCCGTGACGACCTCGCCCCCGCTGCTCCGCGCCGTCGCGCGAGCGGTCTCCAGGCCGGGCATGGACTCCTGGCAGATCGCGATGGTGTCCTCGCTCCAGGCGAGGAAGGCCACGGCCGACAGTCCCGCGAGTTCCGCGTTGTCGGCGACGGTCGCCCAGCGCCCGCCGGCGTTCTCCTCGCCGAGGCAGAACGGACAGTGGATCACGCTGCGGCCCCAGCACTCCGCGAAACCGTCCACGTCGGCCGGGTGGACGTCCCCGACACCGGTGGCGAGCAGAACGGTTCGGGCCTCGACGATCTCACCGCCGCCGACGGCGACCCGGAAGCCTCCGCCCGGAGCGGGGGTCACGCTTTCGGCGTCGGCCTCCAGCCGCTCGACGGTCGCGTACCGGGAGAGTTCCCGCCAGGCACGCGCCCGGAACTCGCCGGGCGTGACGCCGTCCATTCCGACATGGCCGTGAACACCCGCCGACGCGCTGTTGCGCGGTGCCCGAGGGCTGTCCACGACGGTCACCGGGTGTCGGTATCTGGCCAGGCTGAGCGCCGCGGTGAGCCCGGCGGGGCCGGCTCCCACGATCACGGTGGTGTGGTCGGCGTGCGAGGACATCGGTCTGATCCCTTCCTTCGGGCGGCGTGAGCGGGGTCCGTCCACCGTGGGTGCGGTCCGGCAGGCGCGCGGTGGGGAACACCGGAACGGGCTGTCAGCGGGCGGAGGCCGTCGGTCCGCATTGTGGTCGCCGCCGCGGTGCGGGAGAGGTACGGGCGAAAGAGGTGAGCCAGACAGTCGTGCGCGTACGGCGGTGCGAGCGACGTCGACTTTCGGCCCGGCGCAGGCCGGCCACGGTCGACGCCCCCGCCGCCCCCGCCCCCGCCCCCTGTCACCAGGCGGGGGGTGCCTCTATGTCTTTCGTCAAGGCTGTGCTGTCGGATTTCAGGGTGTTTGCCTCAATCACGCGGCGAGGGTGACGGTGGGGGTTCGGGATTCGTAGAAGGTGCCGTCGCGGAGCATGGCGAACAGGACGCTGATGCGTTGGCGTGCGAGGCGGAGGAGGGCTTGTGTGTGGGTCTTACCGCGGGCGCGTTGCTTGTCGTAGTAGGCACGTGAGGCGGGATCGGCGTTCATGCAGGCGAAGGCGGAGAGGAACATGGCGCGTTTGAGCTGCCGGTTTCCTCCTCGTGGGGCGTGTTCGCCGTGGATCGAGGTCCCGGATTGCTTGGTGGTGGGGGCGAGTCCGGCGTAGGAGGCGAGGTGGGCGGCGGTGGGGAAGCTGGTGCCGTCGCCGACGGTGGTCAGCAGGACTGCGGCGGTCCTGACGCCGATGCCGGGCATCGACGTCAGGACTTGGGAAAGAGGGTGGGCCTCCAGCAGAGCCTCGATCTGTGCCTCTAGAGCTCGGCGTTGTTCGTGGACGGCGGCGAGCGAGCGGGCCAGGGAGGGGATCACGATGTCGAGGGTGCCGGTTCCGGGCACCACGACGGTCTGTTCGTCGAGTGCGTCGAAGACGTCGTCGATCAGCCGGGCGGCCATGCGCGGGGCCTTGGGCCGGATCGCCTCGACGAGTCTGCGGCGGCCGGCTTTCCGCAGGGCTGCTGGCGAGCCGTGGCGTTCCAGGAGCCAGGTGACGGCCTGGTGGTCCAGGCGGGGGCCGAGGACGCGTTCCAGGCTGGGGTGGAACTGGGTGAGCAGGCCGCGTATCCGGTTGGAGGTGCGGGTGGCCTCGGCGGCGAGGTCCTGGTCGAAGCCGGTGAGCACGGTCAGCTCGGCGGTGATTTCGTCGGTCACCTCCAGGGTGCGCAGGGTGTGCGGCATGGTGCGGGCCGCATCCGCGATCACCGCGGCGTCCTTCGCGTCGGTCTTGGCCTCGCCCGGGTAGAGGTCGGCAATCCGGCGCATGGCCAGGCCGGGCAGATAGGCAACCTTGCAGCCCGCGTCCCGGGCCACGGCCAGCGGGAGAGCGCCGATGGATGCGGGCTGGTCCACGATCACCAGGACGGTGCCGAACTTCGCGGCCAGTTTGTCGAACACGGCCCGCAGCCTGGGCTCGCTGTTAGGCAGCGGCTTGTCGAAGACCTTCTTCCCTGCCGGGGTGAGGCCATGGCCGTGGTGGGCACTCTTGCCGACGTCCAGGCCGAGGAAGACGCCCACGTCTTCGGTGTCGAACATCGCACCCTTCCCAGGGGGTTGGCGGTGCCGGCCTCGGCAAGGGTGTCGTACGCGCGCATCCACGTTATGCAGACCTGCCGCCCGTGAGCCGTCCGGCATTGCGCCGGACCGGGCGGTGGCCGGACCTCTCATCAGCGTCTCCGACGGCACCTTCCGGGCCCGGTGACACCACCCCCCAGGTCATGTCTTCGACAGGGGGCAACAGTCATGCCGGGCCCGGAGGCCAGCGGTCCCGTTGCAGGACCGCGAAAAAGATAACGGGGCGGGCGGGCCGCGTCGTGTCAGGCGCCGACGTACTGTGCGAGGTGCTCGCCCGTGAGGGTGGGGCGGTCGGCGACGAGCTCGGCGGGCGTGCCCTCGAAGACGATCTTGCCGCCGTCGTGGCCGGCGCCGGGGCCGAGGTCGATGATCCAGTCGGCGTGCGCCATGACCGCCTGGTGGTGCTCCACGACGATGACCGTCTTGCCGGCGTCCACCAACCGGTCGAGCAGGGCGAGCAGTTGCTCGACGTCGGCCAGGTGCAGGCCGCTGGTCGGCTCGTCGAGGATGTAGACGCTGCCCGTTCCGGCCAGGTGACCGGCGAGCTTCAGCCGTTGCCGCTCTCCGCCGGAGAGGGTGGTGAGCGGCTGGCCGAGGCTGAGGTAGCCCAGGCCGACCTCGACGAGCCGGTCGAGGACGGCATACGCGGCCGGCGTCCGCGCCTCACCGCTGCGGAAGAACTCGGCGGCCTCGGCCACCGGCATCGCGAACACCTCGCTGATGTCCCGACCGCCGAGCCGGTACTGGAGCACCGAGGCCTGGAACCGCTTGCCCTCGCACTCCTCGCAGGTGGTGGCGACGCCGGCCATGATCGCCAGGTCGGTGTAGATGACACCGGCGCCCTTGCAAGTCGGGCAGGCGCCCTCGGAATTGGGGCTGAACAGTGCGGGCTTGACCCCGTTGACCTTGGCGAACGTCTTGCGGATCGGTTCGAGCATGCCGGTGTAGGTGGCCGGGTTGCTGCGCCGGGAGCCCTTGATGGGCGACTGGTCCACCGTGACGACGCCGTCGCGGCCCGCTACCGAGCCGTGGATCAGGGAACTCTTGCCGGAGCCCGCGACGCCGGTGAGCACGGTGAGCACGCCGAGCGGGATGTCCACGTCGACGTCGCGCAGGTTGTGGGCGTTCGCGCCGCGCACCTCCAGCACACCGGACCGCTCGCGCACGGACGGCTTCAGTGAGGCCCGGTCGTCCAGGTGCCGTCCGGTGACGGTGCCGCTGGTCCGCAGTCCCTCGACGGTGCCCTCGAAGACGACTTCGCCGCCCTTGGTGCCGGCGTGCGGTCCCAGGTCGACGACGTGGTCGGCGATCAGGATCGTCTCCGGCTTGTGCTCCACGACCAGCACGGTGTTGCCCTTGTCGCGCAGTCGCAGCAGCAGGTCGTTCATCCGCTGGATGTCGTGCGGGTGCAGGCCGACGGTGGGCTCGTCGAAGACGTAGGTGACGTCGGTGAGCGCGGAGCCCAGGTGGCGGACCATCTTGACGCGCTGGGCCTCACCGCCCGAGAGCGTGCTCGATGACCGGTCGAGCGAGAGGTAGCCCAGGCCGATCTGGACGAACGAGTCGAGGGTCTGGCCGAGCACGGTGAGCAGTGTCGTGACCGAAGGGTCGGTCAGACCGCGGGCCCAGGCCGCGAGGTCGCTGATCTGCATGGCGCAGGCGTCGGCGATGCTGAGGCCGTCGATCTTCGCGGACCGGGCGGTCTCGCTGAGCCTGGTGCCGTGGCACTCGGGGCAGACGGAGAACGCCACCGCCCGTTCCACGAAGGCACGGATGTGCGGCTGGAGCGTCTCCTTGTCCTTGGACAGGAACGACTTGCGCACCCGCGCGAGGAGGCCCTCGTAGGTGGTGTTGACGCCCTTCACCTTGACCTTGACCGGGTCCCGGTGCAGGAAGTCGTACCTCTCCTGCTCGGTGTAGTCGCGGATCGCCTTGTGCGGGTCGAGGAAGCCCGACTCGGTGAACGACTGCACCACCCAGCCGTCGGGCTTCCAGCCGGGGACCGTGACCGCGCCGTCCGCGAGCGACTTGGAGTCGTCGAGGAGCTGGGCGGGATCGATGTCCGAGACGGTGCCCATGCCCTCGCAGCGCAGGCACATGCCGCCGACGACGCTGAAGCCCTTCTCGATCTTCTTGCCGTTCACCACGAGGACACCCGAGGCGTCGGCCGAGGCGACGTTGAAGGCGAACGCCTTCTGCGACCCGATGTGCGGCTTGGCGAGCCGGCTGAAGAGGATGCGCAGCAGTGTGCCCGCGTCGGTGGCGGTGCCGACCGTGGAGCGGAGACTGCTGCCCATCGGCTGCTGGTCGACGAGGATCGCGGTGGTCAGCCCGTCGAGCACATCGACCTCGGGCCGCGCCAGGGTGGGCATGAAGCCCTGGATGAAGGCGCTGTACGTCTCGTTGATCAGCCGTTGCGACTCCGCGGCGATCGTGTCGAACACCAACGAGCTCTTGCCCGAGCCGGAGACCCCGGTGAACACGGTCAGCCGCCGTTTGGGGATCTCCACATGCACGTTCTTGAGGTTGTTCTCACGAGCCCCGTGCACACGGATCAGATCGTGGCTGTCGGCGGCACACAGCCCAGGAGGCTGAGTGTCCGTCTCCTGGCCAGCGGCCATGTTGTCCCTCCCGTTTGTCGGACGCGGCATGCCTTCGTCAGGTGACGTGGTGACGAGTTCCTGAACGTCCCGGTTCATGGGACTCAAGCGTATACCTGCAAAGTCCGTTGAGACTTTTGGAGGAGCTAAGCGGATTCCTTGGGATAAAGTCTCAAACCGTGAAGCACCTGCGTCCGTTCGACCTGGCCCGTGAGCACGGCATCTCCACCCAGGCGGTCCGCAACTACGAGCGGGACGGGTTCATCCCGCTCGCCCAGCGCACCCCGTCCGGCTACCGCACCTACACCGAGACCCACGCGGCGGCCCTGCGCGCCTATCTGGCGCTCGTCCAGGCGTACGGGTACGCCACGGGCGGAGAGATCATGCGGTCGCTCAACACCGGCGACCTCGACGCCGCGCTGACGGCCGTCGACCGCGGCCACGCCCAACTGCTCCGCGACCGAGCCACGCTGGACGCGGTGGGACGGGCGGTGGAGCACCTCACCTCCGCCCCCGGCCTCGCCGAGCACACGTCCGCCGGCAGCGAGCCGCTGAGCATCGGCGAACTCGCGCGCCGTCTGGCGGTGACCGCGGGGACCCTGCGGAACTGGGAAGCGGTGGGCATCCTGACCCCGGCGCGCGAGCCGGTCACCGGCCACCGCTCGTTCGACGCCACGGACGTACGCGACGCCGAGCTGACCCATCTCCTGCGGCGCGGGGGCTACCCGTTGGAGCACATCCGCACGGTGGTCCGGCAGATCCGCACGGCCGGCGGCACCGAGGCGCTGTCCGCCGCCCTCGACGACTGGCGGCGACGGCTCACAGCACGCGGCGTATCCATGCTCGGCGCGGCGTCCCAGCTCGGCGGGTACGTGGCCCTTTTGGGCGTCCCAGCCGGACCGCCGGCCACCACGGAACCGGCTCCCGCGCCGGGGCCCCCTCCGACGGTTTGAGACCTCGCTGCCCGGTGGGTCCGACCGCTGCACCGGCGGCATCGCTGTAAGCCTCAACGGGTCTTTCAATGATTCGATTGACAGACATGAGCAAGGACTTTCACGACCTTCCCGTGTCCTCGTGCGCTGTGCTGGCGCTCGGCGAACCCACCCACCGGGAGCCCGCCTTCGGGTGGGTGCGCAACGAACTGTTCGCCCGACTGGCCGAAAACGGCTTCCGCTCGATCGCCCTGGAGACCGACCGCGTGGCCGCGCTGCGCGTCGACGACTTCGTCAAGGGCGGCGACGGGGATCTCGACGAGGTGGCGAGCGAGGGCTTCTCCCACGACTTCGGGAACCTGGAGACCAACCGGTGCCTCGTCGCCTGGATGCGCGACCACAACGCGAGCCGGCCGCCGGAGGAGCGGCTGAGCTTTCACGGCTTCGACGTCCCTACGGAGACGACGAGTGCCCCCAGCCCGCGGCGCTGTCTCGAATTCGCCCGGGACTATCTGCGGCTCGACCTCGACCTCGCCGGGCTGCTGGGCGCGGACGAGCAGTGGAGCCGTGCGGAGGCGGTGATGGACCCGGCCATGTCGGTCGGCGCCACGCCCGAGGCCGAGCGGCTGTGGTCCCTCGCCGACGACATGCTCACCCTGCTCCACTCCAACGCCGCCGAGCGGATCGCGCAGACCTCGCGCGCGGAGTGGCTCCGGGCCAGGGCACACCTCACCGCCGGCCTCGGTCTGCTGCGCTACCACCGGCAGGCGGCCCAGCGCCTGGAGAACAACGACCGGCTGTCCCGGCTGTTCGCCACCCGGGACGCGCTCATGGCACAGAACCTCCTCGACATCCGCAGCGTCGAGGGCCGCCGGGGCGCGACGCTGGTCTTCGCCCACAATGTGCACCTCCAGCGGACCCCGAGCACCTGGAGCCTGGGAGACCTGTCCGTCAACTGGCCCGGGGCCGGCACCGTCGTGGCACCGCTGCTGGGCGAGCAGTACGTCTTCATCGTCGGCAGCCTGGGGCGCAGCGAGGCCGTCGGGCTGAGCGATCCCGAGCCGGGCACCTACGAGAGCCGCCTGCAGGACCGCGTCACCGATTGGGCCATGGCCCCCACCGGCGAGGTCGCCGCCGCCCGGACCCGGACGGACACCACCCCGCAGCAGGGCTACTTCCCGCTCGACCGGGCCACGCTGGACACCGCCGACGCGGTCCTGCACGTCAGCGACGGCGCCGCCGTCAGCCGGGACCTTCTGCGCGTACCCGCCGGTGCTGGGAGCGGGTACTGACAGAGTCGGGAAGGATTCGCCGGGCTCCCCGGTCGCCGGAGATTAGATTCGCCGTCGATCAGGGAGCCCCCGAAGGAGCTGACCGCGCTTGAACACGGTTCCGGCACTGTTCGAGTCAACCGTCGCCAGACGGGGCGGAGAACCCGCCCTCATCGACAGGGAGAGCACCCTCGGTTACGCGGAGCTGAACACCCGGATCAACCGGCTCGCCCGCAGGCTCATCGCGCACGGTGTCGGCCCCGACTCGCTCGTCGCGGTCGCGATGCCGAAGTCGAGCGAACTGATCGTGGCGATCATGGCGGTGCTCAAGGCCGGCGGCGCCTACCTCCCGCTCGATCCGGGCTATCCGGCAGAACGCCTGCGGTTCATGCTGGCCGACGCGCGGCCGGTGCTGCTGCTGCGCTCCTCCTCGGTGGCGCCCCTCGGCGCGGGTCCGGAGGAACTCGTCCTTGACGACCCGGCGTTCCGCGCCGCGTGCGCGGCTCTGCCGGGGCACGACGTCGCCCAGCATGAGCGCCGTGCCGTACTGCGCCCCGAGCACCTGATGTACGTCATCTACACCTCGGGGTCGACCGGAACGCCCAAGGGTGTCGCCGTGCCGCACAGCGGTGTGCGCGACATGGCCGCCACCCAGGCGGCCGTCCTGCGCGCGGGCCCGGGCGACCGCGTGCTCCAGTGGGCGTCCATCAGTTTCGACGCCGCCTTCTGGGACGTGTCCCTGGCGCTGCTGTCCGGGGCGGCACTCGTGATGGTGCCCGCCGACGACCTGCTGCCGGGCCATCCGCTGTGGAACACCTTGTTCAAGTACGGCATCACGCACGCGGTACTGCCCCCGGTGGCGCTCAGCGAGACTGACGCCGAGGACATTCTGCTCGGCGGGACTGTCATGTCCACGGGAGACAGCTGTACGCCGACGCTGGTGCGCAAGTGGTCGCGGGCACGGCGGATGTTCAATGGTTACGGCCCGACCGAGGTGACCGTCGGGGCGACGATCGGCGGGCCGGTGCGCGACGCCGGTGACATCGGGATCGGCATGCCGTGGATCGGCAACGAGGTGCACGTGCTCGACGAGAGCCTGCGCCCGGTGCCGCCCGGCACGGAGGGCGAGCTGTACATCGCGGGCAGCGGACTGGCGCGCGGCTATCTCAACCGGTTCGGGGCGACCGCGGTGAAGTTCGTGGCCGACCCGTTCGGGCCGCCCGGCAGCCGGATGTACCGCACGGGCGACCGGGGCCGCAGGGGGCCGGACGGCGAGCTGTTCTTCGCGGGCCGCGCGGACGGCCAGGTGAAGCTGCGCGGTTTCCGCGTCGAACTCGGTGAGATCGAAACCCGGCTCGCCGCCCACCCGGCGGTGGACGTCGCCGTCGCCGTGGTGCGGGGTGAGCTGGCCGAGGCGCATGTCGTCGGCTACGTCACCACCACGGCGCCGGTCGAGCCGGATGACCTGCGCGCCCATGTCGCCGAGTCGCTGCCCGCGCACATGGTGCCCGCACGGGTCACGGCGCTGGAGCGGTTCCCCACGCTGGCCAACGGCAAGATCGACCGGGGGGCCCTGCCGCAGCCGGACGCGGGGGCGGAGGGGTTCCCGGACGGCGGCCGGGCACCGGACGCCGCCGAGGCGGATGGCTGCGCGGCCGTGGTCTGCGCGATCGTGCGGGACATCCTCGAGGTCCCGGAGGCGAGGCTCTCCGACAACTTCTTCCAGCTCGGCGGGCACTCGGTGCAGGCGACCAGGCTGGCCGCCCGGATCCGGGAGCGGTTCGAGGTCGCGCTGTCGATCCGGACCGTGCTGGAGGCGGCGACGATCGGCGAGCTGGCCGCGGCCGTCGAGAGCCGGTTGTCCGGCTGACGGCCGTCAGCGGAAGGCGACCGGCAGGCTGCCGTAGCCGTTCAGGAAGTTGGAGTAGATCGGTGTGGGCTTGCCGCACACCTCGATCTCGTTGACCGACTCGGTGAGCGCGCTCAGCAGTGCGCGCAGTTCCGTCCGGCCGAGGAACGCGCCGACGCAGAAGTGCGGGCCGTGGCCGAAGGAGAGGTGCTTGTTGGGCGAGCGGGCCGGGTCGAACCGGCGCGGCTGGTCGAACACCTCCTCGTCGTTGTTGGCGGAGGTGTTCCACAGCGTCACGATGTCGCCCGCGCGCACGCGCCGGCCGCCTATCTCCGTGTCCCGGGTCGCGGTGCGGGCGAAGTGCATGGCCGGCGTGGCCCAGCGCAGTACTTCCTCGACCGCCGTGTCGATCGCGGCCGACCCTTCGCGCAGCGCCCGCCACTGAGCGGGGTGCTCGGCGAACGTCTTCACCGCGCAGATCGCGGACACGCGGGAGGACTCGTCGCCGCCGAGCACGAGGCTGTAGCAGTTGAGAGCGACCTCCTCCAGCGTCAGCGGGCGGTCTCCCACCTCCGCCGTCGCGATCATGCTGATGACGTCGTCGCCGGGGTCGCCGCGGCGGTGCCGGGCGAGGTCCATGAAGTATCCGATGATCTCGTTCCGGGCCTCCAGGGAGTCCAGCCTGTCGGACTCGGCGTCGTGCGAGGAGAGGGCCAGCTTGTTCCAGCGCAGCAGCTTCTCGCGGTCCGCCTCCGGAATGGAGAGCAAATCGCAGATCGTGTTCATCGGAATGTGCTCGGCGACCTCCGCCGCGAAGTCGAACTCGCCCTGCCCGGTGACGGTCTTGATGAGCCGTGACGTCCGTTCCCATATCTTCTGTTCGACCGCGCCGAGGACGCGCGGGGAGAAGGCGCGCAGCATCAGGTTGCGCAGTTCGCGGTGGCGGGGCCGGTCGGTGACCGCGAGCATCTTGCCGCCTGCCGAGTCACCGCCGCTCAGAAGGACGTCCAGCACGGTCCCGCGAGCGGAACTCAGGGATCGTACGTCGGCGTAGCAGGACAGCACGTCGGCGTGGCGGGCGACGACCCAGAAGCCGGGGTCCCCCTGGTGCCAGTACACGGGCCGGGACTTCCGCACGTCGCGCCAGAACTCGTATGCGTCGTGCCGTACGAAGGCGGTCGCGTCGGTCAGGTCCAGCTCGGTCGGGATGGTCATGCAGGAAGCGTGCCAACGGCGGCGCCGACGCCGGGTGTTTCTTGCTCAGATATTTCTCCTTGAATGAGAGACGAAAGATTGCTGATCAGCTGGTTCGCTTCCGTGTCACGCTCAGGCATATGGGTCGTTGGCCACGCCGGACCGTCCGGCGCGGCCGGCAGATCACCTTTGACGAGGAGGCGGCGTCTTGAGCAGTCTGACGTATGCGGACTATCTCCGAATGGAGAGTCTGCTTTCGCTCCAGGAGCCGCGGACCCCACACACGGCCGGCCGTGCGGTCGTCCTGGCCGAGCAGTTCTTCATCATCACCCACCAGTCCTGCGAGCTGTGGCTGAAGCAGCTCGGGGCTGATCTGGACGCCACTGCCGAGGCGCTGCTGCCGCCCTGTGACACGCACGATCTGGAGCTCGGGCTCGAATTCCTGCTGCGGTCCGGCGAGTTGATACGGGTGCTCCAGCAGCAGCTTCTGGTGCTGGAGAAACTGTCACTGCGTTACTTCGCCGAGTTCCGGTCCTATCTGGACACGGCGAGCGGCGCGCAGTCCGCGCAGTTCCGGCGGCTGACCACGCTGCTGGGCAACAGCCACCACCAGGGCAGTCTCTACGAGGCGTTCGCGGCGGCGGTCGAGTACCACGGGCAGACCGTGGACGACGTCTGCCGACGTGGCGTGGAGTCCGGCGTGCTGCACCGTCTCGCGGAAGCGCTGGTGGACCTGGGGAACGGGTACTGGCACTGGAAAGTGGCACACCTGGCACTGGTGTCCAAGATGGTCGGGGAGCAGGGCGGAACCGGCGGGTCGAGCGGTGTCGACTTCCTCGCCCGCCGAGTCACCCGGCCCTTCCCGGAACTTCGCCGGCTGCGCGGGAAGGTGCACCACCCATAGCCTTCGGCCGCCGGCCAGGGCGTGTCCACAGCGCCGAGGCGGTCTGCCCGGCTTTCGCGGGCCGCGGTCAGCGATGTCGGAACGGGCCGCATCCCCGTCGGTTCCACCCCGCCCGCGAACCGCCCCCGGCATCGTGCCGGGGGCGGTTCGCGGGCGGGGCATGTCGTCCTGGGCGTCGGGGTGGACGACGGCCGGCTCCTCGGGGCTGGGTCGCGGGTGCCGCCCGCACCGACGGTGATCACGCCGGTGCCTTCACCCACCGTCACGGACTGGGGTGGCGCGATGCGGAACGGGCCACGTGCCGTCCCGTGCGATCACCCCGTGTCATGAGCGTGATCATTGAGGGCTCAAGACCCGCTTTCGCCGCACCGCCTAGTCGGCCTCGGTCTCCAGCGCGTAACCGCGCCCCCAGGCCGTGCGGATGACCAGGTCGGTCGGTAAGAGACGGCGGCGAAGCCGCATGATGTGGAGGTCGAGCGAATTCCTCGTCGGCCTCTGCACGCGTTCCGCCAGCCGTTGAGTGAGTTCATGCCGGTACACCACCTCCCCGAAGTGCTCGATGAGCAGCTCCATCAATTCGGTCTGGACATTCGAGATGGTGATCGAGTGCGGTCCGTAGCTGAGCGTTCCGGCGGAGTCAAGGGTTGGTATCTGCCGGTCGTCGAGCCGGTTCTGGAGAGCCTTGACCCGGGCGTCGAGATCATCCCGGGAGATGGGCGCTCGGACCCAGTCTTCGAACGGATCGGTGCAGACTGGCGGACGGGCACCCGCCTCCACTACGAGGAGACGGGGTACGCCGTCCCTCTTACATCGGTTCCGAAGGTCTATTTGTACCGGCCATCGGACGAACATGACATCGCTGGTTGTGCACCCCACAGCACGCGCCTCCCGGTCGACGCAAAGAGATGGTCACTGTCATCGCCGGCCGACGGCGTTCTTGTGTCGGCCGAGCACGCGTAAAGGGCCGGAGGCCGTGGTGGTCTGGTTCGGTCTCCACGGCCTCGACCCGCAGAGGCGCCGCGCTTCCTCAGGTCAGCATCCGCGACGGCGCCTCACCGCACGGCCTCAGCCGTTCATCGCCTCCCGGAGACTGCGCGGCCGCATGTCGGTCCAGTGCTCCTCCACGTAGGCGACGCTCTCCGCTCTTGCGGCGGGGCCGAAGACGCTGCGCCACCCGGCGGGCACCTCGGCGAATGCCGGCCAGAGGGAGTGCTGGTCCTCGTCGTTGACCAGCACGTGGAACTGGCCGTTCTCGTCGTCGAACGGATTGGTGGTCACCTGTGTCCTCCAGAACTCGTTCCACCAGTTGGGGCTTCGAACAGGATCACTGCGCCGCCCGCAGATACCGGTTGATGGCGCGGCTGATCTCAGCCGCGTTCCGCGGCCAGTACATCTCGTTGTGAGCGCAGGCGATGTCGATGCGCTGCACACGACCGTCGACGTGCTCCTGCCAGAGCACGTCCAGTTCCTCGTCCAGTTCCCGCTTGTCGTGGGTCTCCGGGTCGAGAAGTGCGTTGAAGAAGACGACGTCACCGCGGTACCGCGGTGAGGTGAACCGCCGCATCTGCTCCATCTGTCCGATGAAGATCGAGGAGGCGGTGGTGACCAGCGACGGGTACTCCTCCATCCCCGCCAGGTGTCCCATGTAGTTGGCGAGGTAGCGGCGGACCATGGCCTCGTCCAGCGCTTCCAGGTCGGCGAAGTGGCTGGAGGGCGCGGCGTCCAGCAGCGCCAGTAGTGCCACCTCGTGTCCGCGGCGCTGGAGTTCGGCCGCCATGGCGTGCGCGAGGGTGCCACCGAAGGACCAGCCCAGCAGGTGGTAGGGGCCGTTCGGCTGGACCTGGAGCACCTGCCCGAGATAGTCCTCGACCATCTCCTCGATGGAGCAGGCCGGCGGGGTGGTGCCGTCGAAGCCGCGTGCCTGGATGCCGTACAGCGGCCGGGACGGCTCGACGTGGCGGGCGAATCCCAGGTAGGGCCAGCTCAACCCGCCACCCGGGTGCAGCCACCACAGCGGGGGCCGGTGCCCATCGGTGCGGATCGGCAGCAGGACGGCGAACGGGTCCTCGAAGTCGGCCTCGGCGTCGGCGGACAGCTGTGCCGCCAGTGCGGCTACGGTCGGGTACTGGAATACCGTGCGGATCGGGACGTCCACACCCAGCTTCTCGTGGATCCGCCAGACGAGGCGCGTCAACCGCAGGGAGTGGCCGCCACAGGCGAAGAAGTCGTCGTCGATGCCGATCCGGTCCATGCCCAGCACCTCGGCGAAGAGCGCGGCGAGTTCCTCCTCGCGCGGGGTGCGCGGGGCCCGGTGTTCGCCGCCGACCGGGTCCGGCTCGGGAAGCGCGGCACGGTCCACCTTGCCGTTCTCGGTGAGCGGCAGCCGGTCGAGGACGACGATGTCGGCGGGCATCATGAACTCCGGGAGCCGGCCTGCGAGCCGCTCGCGCAGCAGGGAAGGCAGCCGGGAGACGCGGCGGGAGACCGCGGGCACGTTCGCCAGCCGGGCCGAGCCGGCGCCGGCGGGCCGGTAGAGGCCGTCGCAGCAGACGGCGTCGACGTCGGGCATGACGATCGCTTCGAAGCAGTCACCCGCCTGTGCCGACCAGGTGCAGTACACCGCGAGCCCGCGCCGGGCGCCCCATGCCTCCAGGTCGGCGGGGTCGAGGGTGCCGCCCACTTCGGCGGGGGCGCCCCACTCGGCGGCCTCGCCGGCCAGGCGGGTGTTGGGGATACGGGTCAGGCGCAGCCGGCCGCCCTGGCGGGCCAGCGCGGTCTCCAGGTCGGCCAGTTCGCGGACCTCCGCTCCCCAGACCTCCTCAGGCAGGTCACCGAGGTGCAATGGCCTCGCGGGCGCCTTGTGCAGCACGACCTCGTAGCGGTGGCGAGTCAGCTCGTTGTGGTGGGTGCCCTGCTTGAGGCGGATGTCGGCGGCAACGGCGTCCGGCCGGGTCTCGGCCCAGCGGGAGAAGAAGCCCGGGTCGACGACGAGTTCCTTCTCGCCGAGCACCGCGCGCTCGACGGCGGCCTGTACGGCGGCCGGGCCGTCGTCGGGCTGCCGGCAGCGGTGGACCGCGGCGGCGAACGTGCGCAGGGTGCGGTAATTGCGGATGTCGCCGATCACGACACGTCCGCCGGGTGCGAGCCGGTCCATCGCGAGGTCGAGCACCCGGGTGAGGTAGTCGGCGTCCGGGAAGTACTGCACGACCGAGTTGAGGATCACCGTGTCGAAGTACCCGGTGGGCAGGCCCTCGGCGTCGTCGGCGGGCTGGCAGCGCAAAGTCACCTTGTCCGACAGCACCGGGTCGGCGCCCGTCCGGGCGCGCAGCCGTTCGACGACGGGGGCCGAGAAGTCGGTGCCCCAGTACTCCTCGGCCTCCGGTGCGAGCGGGCCGAGCAGCAGGCCGGAGCCGACACCGATCTCCAGCACCCGGCGCGCGCGCAGGGACCGTACCCGTCGCAGCACGGCCTCGCGCCAGGCCCGCATCTCGGGGAGCGGGATGGGGCGGCTCGTGTAGGAGCTGTTCCAGCCGGTGAAGTCCTCGGACTCGTCGGTGTCGACCTCCGTCCCGCCGTACATGGTGTCGTAGATCTCGCGCCACTCGCCGACCTGTTCGGCGGCGTCGCGGTCCGTGGACACGGAGCCGTCGGGCACCACGTAGGCGGCCATGCGGCGTTCGCCGAGCCGGTCCTGACGCACGGTGACCACCGCGTTCGCCACGCCGTCCTCTTCGCGCAGGACCGTTTCCAGCTCACCAGGCTCGACGCGGAAGCCGCGCAGCTTGATCTGCTCGTCGCTGCGGCTGATGTACTGAAGGCAGCCGGCGGTGTTCCAGCGCACCAGGTCGCCGGTGCGGTACATCCGCGCCCCGGACTGTCCGGACGGGTCGGGCACGAACCGGGTGGCGGTCAGGCCCGGCCGGCCCGCGTAACCGCGCGCCACGCCGTCGCCGCCGATGTACAGCTCGCCCACCACGCCGGGCGGCACCGGCAGCAGCCGGTCGTCCAGGACGAGGAGCCGGCTGCCGTCCATCGGGCTGCCGATGGGCAGCGGGTCGGTGCACTCCGCCGCAGAGGCCACCCGGTGCCGGGAGGCGAACGTGGTGGTCTCGGTCGGGCCGTACCCGTTGACCACGGTGACGCCGGGACAGGCGTCGAGCACCGCGCGGACGGCGGTCGGCGAGAGGACGTCGCCGCCCGCCCACACCTCCTGGACGGCGCCGAAGCACTCGGCGTGCTGTTCGGCCATCACGGCGAACAGTCCGGCGGTCAGCCACAGCCCCGTCACCTCCCGCTCAGTGATCACCCGGGCGAGTTCCGCGGTGTCCGGCCGGCCGGCGCGAGCCACCACGGCCATGCCGCCGCCGAGCAGCGGCACCCACATCTCGTACGTCGACGCGTCGAAGGTGTGCGGCGAGTGGAGGAGGACGCGGTGGTGGGCGCCGGTGCCGAAGCAGCCGTCGAGCGCGAGGTCGACGACGTTCCGGTGGGTCACCTCCACGCCCTTGGGTCGGCCGGTGGAACCCGAGGTGTACATCACGTAGGCGACAGCGTGCTCGCCGACGCCCTCCGCCTCGGGCGGCGAGTCGGGCAGCCCGTCGAGATCCTCCTCGGCGAGGTCCTCGTACACGGTGACGGCCGGGGCGAGGTCCGCGAGCAGGTAGTCGATGCGCTCGGGCGGGTAGGTGGGGTCGACCGGCACGTAGGCGGCGCCGGTCTTGAGGACGCCGAGGACGGCGGCGACCAGCAGCGGCGAGCGTTCCAGCACGAGCGCGACGCGGCTGTCCGGGCGGGCGCCGCGGGCCCGGAAGTGGTGGGCGAGGCGGTTGGCCCAGCGGTCCAGTTCGGCGTAGGTCCAGGCGAGCGTGCCGTCCGCGGAGACCAGCGCGGTCGCGTCCGGGGTCGCCGCGGCCGTGGCGGCGAACCGCTCGGGAAGGGTGCCGGCGTCGAACCGGGCGTCCCGGCCTCCGCCGCCCCAGCCGCTGAGCGCGGCGCGCTCGTGCTCGGCCAGGACGCCCACGGATCCGATGGGCGTCCCCGGCGCGGCGACCACCTGGCGCAGGAAGTGCAGCCAGCGGTCGAGCAGCGTGCTGACCGTCCCGGCGTCGAACAGCTCGGTGGCGTACTCCGCGAAGCCCTCGATACGGGCCGGCGCGCCGTCCTCGTCCTGTTCGGTGACGCTGATGAACAGGTCGAAGCGGGAGGTGCCCGGGGAGAACGGCTCCTCGGTCACGGTCAGGCCCGCCAGGTGGAACTCCGGCCGCGCGTTGTTCTGGAGCGCCAGGCACACCTGGAACAGCGGGTGGTGGGCGGGCGAGCGGACCGGGTTGAGCTTCTCGACCAGGTGCTCGAAGGGGATGTCCTGGTGGTCGTAGGCGGCGAGGCTGCTCTCGCGGACCCGGCCGACGAGCTCGGCGAAGGAGGGGTCGCCCGAGGTGTCCGCGCGCAACACCCACGTGTTGACGAAGAAGCCGACCAACCGGTTGAGCGCTTCGTCGGTGCGTCCGGCGATGGGCGAGCCGATCGACACGTCCGTGCCCGCGCCGAGCCTGGTGAGCAGCGCGGCAAGGGCCGCCTGGAGCACCATCGACACCGTGGCACCGGTCTCCCGGGCCAGCCTGCGCACGCCATCGGTGAGCTGCGGGTCGAGTGCGAGCGGCACCAGGTCGCCGGCGTACGACGCCGCGGCGGGCCGGGGCCGGTCTGCGGGCGGCGAGACGGTCTCGGGCAGGCCGGCCAGCTGGGTGGTCCAGTAGTCCAGCTGCCGCCGGTAGAGGCTGCCCGGGGTGTCGGTGTCGCCCAGCAGTTCCCGCTGCCAGAGGGTGTAGTCGGCGTACTGCACGGGAAGCGGTTCCCACTCGGGCGCCCGGCCTGCGCGGCGGGCCTCGTACGCGGTGGTGAGGTCCTGGGCCAGCGGGAGGGCGGACCAGCCGTCGGCGGCGATGTGGTGTGCGCCGATCAGGAACACCGCCTCGCGCTCACCGGTCCGCAGCAGCCAGGAGCGGATGGGGATCTCGGCCGCCAGGTCGAACGGGCGGCGCGCCGCCGCCCGCAGGGCGCCGGGCAGCTCGGCCTCGGTGATCTCGCGCTCCTCCCACGGGACCTCGACCACGGCCGGTTCCAGGATGCGCTGGTACGGCTGGCCGTCCGCCTCGCCGAAGACGGTGCGCAGCGATTCGTGCCGCACGACGACGTCGTGCACGGCGCGGCGCAGGGCCGCCGCGTCGAGTTCGCCGCGCATGCGCAGAGCCAGCGTGACGTTGTAGGTCGCCGAGGGTCCCTCGAAGCGGTGGATGAACCACAGCCGCTGCTGGGCGTACGACAGCGGCAGCCGTTCGGGCCGGACCTGGGGACGGAGCGGCGGGCGGACGTTGCTCAGGGTGTTCAGGTGGGCCGCCAGTTCGGCGACGGTGGGCGACTGGAAGACGACCCGGATGGGGATCTCCACACCGTGCTCGGCACGGATACGGCTGACCAGCCGGGTGGCCAGGAGCGAGTGGCCGCCGACGGTGAAGAAGTTGTCGTCCACGCCGACCTGGTCGAGTCCGAGTACCGCGGCGAACAGCGCGCACAGCGACTCCTCCTCCGGGGTGGAGGGGGCCCGGCCGCCGCCGACCGCGTAGTCGGGCACGGGCAGGGCGCGCCGGTCGGGCTTGCCGTTGTCGGTCAGCGGCACGGCGGCGATGGGCACGATGGCGGCCGGGACCATGTACTCGGGCAAGGTCTCCCGCAGATGGCCGCGCAGGGCGGGCAGCAGCGCCGTGACGGCGGCGGCGGCCGCGGGGTCGTTCGCCGGGGTGCGTCCGTCGGTGGCCGGCAGGTACGTGCCGGTGAGGGTGGTGCCGGCGGCCGGGCCGTCGCGCAGCACGATCACGTCGAGCAGGTCGACCGCGTCGGCCGACCAGGTCGGCACCGCGTCCCAGCCGTGCCGGGCGGCCCAGGCGCGGATCTCGGCGGGGTCGAGCGGGGGCAGTTCGGGCGCCGCGGAGTCGTCGAAGCCGAGGGCGCGGGCCGCCGCGGCCTCCTCGGTGAGGCGGGCGTTCGGGATTCCGGTGATCCGCACCGCTGGCTCGGACCGGTCACGTAACCGGTCGGCGAGCCGGCCGAGGTCGCCCTCCCAGGTCAGGGTGGGGACGACGTCGAGCCGTCGCGGGGCGTCCGCCGGTGCCGTGTCCGGCTTGTGCAGCACGACCTCGTAGCGGTGCCGGGTCAGCTCGTTGTGGTGGATGCCGTTCTTGGCGCGGATGTCGGCACCGGTCGCCCCGGCCCGGTCCGCCCAGCGCAGGAACCACTCGGGGTCGACCACCAGTTCCTTCTCCAGCAGGACGGCCTGGTCGACCGTGGTGCGCAGTACGGCCGGTGCCGCATCGGGGTGCTTCGTCCGCCGGACGCCCGTCTGGAGCGTGCGCAGGGAGGACGCCCGCCGGATGTCGCCGAGGACGATCCGGCCGCCCGGCGCGAGCAGTTCCCAGGCGCCGTCCAGGACCCGGGCGAGGTAGCGCTCGTCGGGGAAGTACTGCACGACCGAGTTGAGCACCACGGTGTCGAATGTGCCTCGGGGCAGTCCGGTGAGGTCGTCGGCGGCCTGGCGCCGCAGCCGGACCCGGTCGGCCAGGCCGGCCCGGGTCACCTGGTCGCCGAGCCGGTCGATCACGGCCTGGGAGAAGTCGGTGGCCCAGTACTCCTCCACCCGGCCGGCGGTGTGCGCGAGCAGGAGTCCGGTGCCGACGCCGAGTTCGAGGACGCGCTCGGGCGACCAGCACAGGACGCGTTCCACGGCGGCGTCGCGCCAGTCCCGCATCTCGTCGAGCGGGATCGGCTCGCCGGTGAAGGAGCTGTTCCAGCCGGTGAAGTCCTCACCGAATCCGTGTCCGTTGTCGTGGGAGTAGGCCTGGTCGTAGACCTCCTGCCACTCCCCCACCTGTTCGTCGGCGTCGCCGTCGGGCCGCAGGGCGCCGGTGTCCGGGACGACGTAGGCGACCAGCCGCAGGTCACCGGGCCGGTCCTCGCGGGCGGTGACGATGGCCTGGCGGACGGCCGGATGCCAGACCAGGGTGTGTTCGATCTCGCCGGGCTCGACGCGGAATCCGCGCAGCTTGACCTGGTTGTCGGCGCGGCCGAGGAAGCAGATGTTGCCGTCCGGGAAGAAACTGGCGCGGTCGCCGGTGCGGTACAGCCTGTCGCCCTCACGCGCGCTGAACGGGTCGCGGACGAAACGTTCCGCGGTCAGCTCGGGCCGGTTGACGTAGCCGACGCAGAGGCAGTCCCCGCCGATGTACAGGTCGCCCTCGACGCCCACGGGGCACGGCTCCATGTTCTCGTCGAGCACGTAGTAGCGGGCGTTGTCGATCGGACGGCCGTACGGAATGCTGCGCCAGGCCGGGTCGATCTCCCGGACCCGGAAGTAGTTTGACCACACCGTCGCCTCGGTGGCACCGCCGAGGCTGACGATCTCCGCGCCGGTGAACACCCGGCGGACCTCGTCGGGCAGCGACAGCGGGGTGTAGTCGCCGGAGAGGAACACCAGGCGCAGGTCGTCGGTGCCCTCGTACCCGCCGTCCTCCGTGAGCAAGGAGGCGACCTGGTTGAGGGTGGTGGGCACCGAGTCCCAGAAGGTGATCGGTTCCGTGAGCAGGACGTCCAGGAGCAGCTGGGGGTCGCGCTGCTGGACGGCGTCCGCGATGTAGACGCCGCCGCCGCAGCCGAGCAGGCCGAAGACGTCGAAGACGGAGAGGTCGAAGCCGAGCGAGGTGACGCACAGGGCGACGTCGTCGGGGCCGAACGCGAAAGTGCGGTAGCACCAGTCGAGCAGGTTGTGCACCGGGCGGTGGGTGACCGCGACGCCCTTCGGCTTCCCGGTGCTGCCGGAGGTGAAGATGATGTACGCCGTGTTGTCCGGGCCCGCGGCCGGTTCCGGATCGTGGTCGGGGCCGGGCGACCGGGCGTCGGTGAGCTCGACGAGGCGGACGCCGTCCGGCAGGGCCCAGCGTTCGGTGTCCGGTGTGGACAGCACGAGGGAGCACCCGGCGTCGGCGAGCATGCCGGCCACGCGGTCGGCGGGCAGCGCCGGTTCGAGCGGCAGATAGGCGCCGCCCGCCTTGAGCACGCCCAGGACGGCGGCGATCATGACCGGGCCGCGGGGGACGCCGACGCCGACGACGGTCTCCGGGCCGACGCCGCGTTCCTTGAGGTCCCAGGCGACGCGGTTCGCCCACCGGTTCAGCTCGCCGTACGTCATGGTGCCGCCGGCCCAGCGCAGGGCGGTGGCGTCCGGGCGGCGTGCGGCCTGCTCCTCGAAGAGCAGGTGGACCGGTCCCGGACAGTGGACCGGGCGGGCGGTGTCGTTCCACTCGACGAGGATCTTCCGGCGTTCGGCGGCGTCGAGAGTGCCGCCGGACCGGCCGGGCCCGGCCTCGCCCGCTGCGCCGACGGGGGTCCTCGGGTCGGCCACGACCTCCTCGACGACGGCCACGAACCGTGCCGCGATCTCCTCCACCGTGGAGCGGTCGAAGAGGTCGGTGGTGTACTCGATCTCACCGACGACGGAGCCGGTGGACTCGTCCGGCGCCAGGTTGAAGAACAGGTCGAACTTCGCGCTGCCGGTGGGCAGCGGTTCCATCGTCACGGTGAGACCCGGCAGGTCCAAGTGCGGTGGGGTGTTGTTCTGCCACGCCAGCACGACCTGGAACAGGGGGTGATGCGCCGTCGACCGTTCCGGCCGCAACAGCTCTACGAGCCGCTCGAACGGCACGTCCTGATGATCATAGGCGGCAAGCGCCTTCTTCCGTACCTGTTCCAGCACCCACTCGAAAGGCTGGTCCGCGGTCACCTGCACGCGCAGCGTCCAGGTATTGACGAAGAACCCCACGAGTTCATTCAGTGCCTCCTCCGTACGGCCCGCGATCGGCGAGCCGACGGTCACATCCTTGCCTCCTCCCAGCCCATGCAGCAACGTCACCAAGGCGGCCTGGAGCACGATCGACGTCGTGACGCCATGGGTTTGCGCCAACTTTTCTACCCCGGCGCGCAGTTCGGCGGGCAACCCGACCGGAACCGATCCGCCCCGGAAACTCGCCACCTCGGGACGAGGCCGGTCCAAGGGCAGAGGGAGAGGCTTGGACACACCAGCCAGTTCCTCGCGCCAATAGGCGCTCTGCACCGCGACAACGCTGTCCGGATCCTTTTCGTCGCCCAGCATTTCGTGCTGCCACAGCGCGTAGTCCGAGTACTGCACGGGGAGTTCGGACCAGTCCGGTGCCGTGCCGGTCACCCGGGCCCGGTAGGCCGTCGACACGTCACGTGCCAGCGGGGCCAGCGAGCCGCCATCGCCGGCGATGTGGTGGATCAGCAGGACGACCTGGAATTCCTCGTCGCCGCTCTGGAGGACGCAGCCGCGCAGCGGCACGTCCGTCGACAGGTCGATCCAGCTGCCGCTCACCGACGCCACCACGCCCGGTATCCGTTCGGGGGCCACCCGGCCCCAGTCCTGCCAGGGCAGTTCGATCTCGTCAGGATCGAGAACACGCTGGTACGGCTGGCCGTCGGTCTCCGCGAAGACGGTACGCAGGACCTCGTGGCGGATCATCACATCACGGAAAGCCGCCCGCAGCGCGACCGTGTCGAGCGGGCCGTGGCAACGCAGGAGCAGCGGGATGTTGTAGGTGGAGGAAGGGCCTTCGAAGCGGTTGATGAACCACATTCGCCGCTGCGCGTACGACAGGGGGGTCATGGTGTTTCCTACCTTTCGGTCATTCTCCGCAGCGGCATTCGGGTGGAAGCCGACATCTCGTTCCAGCGGTCGGTCAGTTCCGCGACGGTCGGGGCGGTGAACAGAACGCGCATGGGGATTTCCACGCCCATTTCGGCGCGTACCCGGGCCACCAGTCGAGTGGCCATCAGTGAATGGCCGCCCAGGACGAAGAAGTCGTCGTCGAGACCGATCCGCTCGGCGCCCAGGACCTCGGCGAACAGCGCGCACAGCGTCTGTTCCCGGGGCGAGCGCGGAGCCCGGTACTCGTCCCCGCCGAACTCCGGGCGGGGCAGGGCGGAACGGTCGAGTTTGCCGTTGGGCGTCAGCGGCAGTTCCGTGAGCGTCACGAACGCGGCCGGGATCATATAGGCCGGCAGCCGCTCTCCGACCGCCTCCCGCAGGAGTTCCGTGGTGGGCGGCTCGGTGCCGGTCTCCGGGACCACGTACGCCACCAGCCGGCGGTCGCCCGGCCGGTCCTCACGGTCGATGACGACCGCCCTGCGGACCGCGGGGTGGCGGGTCAGGGTGTGCTCGATCTCGGCGGGCTCGATCCGGAAGCCGCGCAGTTTGATCTGGTGGTCGGAGCGGCCGAGGTACTCCACCTCACCCGTGACCGTCCAGCGGGCGAGATCCCCGCTGCGGTACATCCGCTCGCCCAGTGGCCCGAACGGGCAGGCCACGAACCGCTCCGCGGTCATGCCCGGCCTGTCGTGGTAGCCGCGGGCCAGGCCCTCGCCGGCGATCCAGAGGTCACCGGCAGCGCCGGGCGGCACCGGGCGCAGTGTGCGGTCCAGTACGAGGATCCGGGTGCCGGCGACCGGGCCGCCGACCGAGGGAGGCATGCCGCCGTGGCCAGGGAGCAGACGGGCGGCGGTGGCGTAGACGGTGGTCTCGGTCGGGCCGTAGAGGTTGGTGACCTCGGCGGCGTGCCGGCACAGGGTTTCGGCGAGCGCCAGGGGCAGGGCCTCGCCGGTGGAGATCACCCGCAGCCCGGTCAGACAGGCCGGCGCGTGGGTGACCAGGCTCTGCCAGAGCGCGGGGGTGGCCTGCATGACGGTGACGCCGGACCGTTCGACGAGGTCGAGCAGTGCCGTCGGCTGGGTGATGTCGTCCTTGCCGGCCAGTACCACCCGCCCGCCGGCGAGCAGGGGCAGGAAGAGTTCCAGCGCGGCGATGTCGAACGCGACGGTGGCGCAGGCCAGCAGCCGGTCGTCCGGCGTGAAGGAGAATCGATCCTGCATACCGGTCAGCAGGATCGCCAGCGCACCGTGCCGGACCACCACGCCCTTGGGTGTGCCAGTGGAGCCGGAGGTGTAGATGACGTAGGCGGCGTGGTCGGCGCCGGCCGCAACGCGCGGGCCGTGGGCAGGGTGGGGGGACCGGTCGGACAGGTCCACCCCGGCCAGCCGTTCCTGGTCGAGGACCAGCACCGGTGCGCTGTCCTCGACCACGGCCCGCACCCGGGCGGCCGGATACTCCGGATCCACCGGCACATACGTGCCGCCGGCCTTCCACACGGCTAGCAGGGCCACCACCAGGTCGGCCGAACGGGGCAGCAGCACCACGACCCGGGACTCCGGGCCCACACCCTGCCCGGCCAGCCAGTGCGCCAGCCGGCCGGCCCGTTCGTCCAGCTCCCGGAAGGTCAGCCGGTGCCCGCGGAACTCGACGCAGACCGTGTCCGGCGTCGCCGCCGCCCGCGCCGCGATCAGCTCGGGGACGGTCCGCTCGGGGGGCGGGACCGTGGTGTCGTTCCAGCCGTGCAGCACCTGTTCACGTTCGGCGTCGGACAGCACGTCGAGCGCGCCGACGGTGGTCCGCGGACCGGCGGCGATCTGCCGCAGTACCCGCACCAGCCGGTCGGCGAGCGCCTCCACGGCGGTCCGCTCGAATGCGTTGCGCCGGTACTGGAAGGAGATCCGCAACAGCGGGTCGGCCGCCGCGATCACGGTCAGCGGGTAGTGCGGCGGGGCGTATGGGCGGATACCGCTCACCACCGGTTGGGCCGACGCGCCCGCCGCCGAGCGGCCGGACCGGTCGACGGGGAACGACTCGAACACCACCAGCGTGTCGAACAGCGCGTTCAGCCCGGTCGCTCCCTGGATGTCGGCGAGCCCCAGATGGTGATGGTCCAACAGCCTCGCCTGGGCGTCCTGGAGCCGGCCGAGCACCTCCGGGACCGGGTCGGCCGGCGTGCATCGCACCCGCACGGGCACCGTGTTGATGAACAGGCCGATCATGGTGTCCACGCCCGGCAGCCCGGAGGGCCGGCCCGCGACCGTGGCGCCGAACAGCACGTCCTCGCGGCCGGTGAGCTGCGCGAGCACCATGGCCCAGGCGCCCTGCACCAGGGTGTTGGGGGTGACGCCCCACTCCGCGGCCCGGCGCGCCAGCATGGTGGTGTCCTCGCCGGTGAGCGGCACGTCGATCTGCCCGCTGCCGCTGCCGGCCGGCCGGGCCCCGGGCGTCGTGGGCGCCAGCAGGGTCGGCTCGGCCACACCGGCGAGTTCCTCGGCCCACACGCGGGCGGAGCGTGCCGTGTCCTGCCGTGACAGCCAGCTCAGGAAGTCCCGGTAGCCGTGCGGGCGCGCCGGCGCGGTGTCGACGCCGTCGGCCCCGTACAGCTGCATCAGCTCGCGCTCGACGAGCGGCACCGACCAGCCGTCGAGCAGCACGTGGTGGGCGGTGAGGGCCAGTTCGGCGTGTTGGGGGCCGAGCGTGACGAGGGTCAGGCGCAGCAGCGGCGGGCTCTCCGGGCGGAAGCGGGCGTCCCGCTCCTCGGCGAGGATCTCCTCCAGCCGGGTGGCGGCGTCGGCCTCGCCGGTGAGGTCGAGGTGCCGCCAGGGCAGCGGGACGTCGTCCACGACGACCTGCACGGGCTCACCGGTGGCGCTCGGCCGGAACGCGACCCGCAGGTTCGGGTGCCGGTCGAGCAGGGCCTGGCCCGCGGCCCGCAGGCGCGCCGGGTCCACCGCGCCTTCGAGCCGGAACACGAACTGCGTCTGGTACGCCTCGGATGCGCTCTGCGCGAGCATCGTGTGATACAGCAGCCCGTCCTGCAACGGCGTGAGCGGCCATACGTCGCTGACGCGCCCGAAGCGCTGTTGCCAGCCGTCCAGTTCCTCCTGGCCGACGGTGACCAGCGGGACGTCGGACGGGGTCAGTCCCCGCCCGCCGGACGCGACCAGACTCCGCAGACCGCGCAGTGCGGCGCACCAGGTGCCGGACAGGGCGCGGACCTCGTCGGCGGTCAGCACTCCAGTGGCGAAGGTGAACAGGGCGGTGAGGCGCGCGTCGTCGCCGGTGCCGGTCACCAGGGCGTTCAGTTCGAGCGCGCTGGGCGCCGGCATGTCCGCGGCGGGTGCGGCGACCAACTCGGCGCATTCGGGCGCCGGGATCCATCCGGAGCCGCGGGTGGGGTCCTCGCCGGGCGCCGGCTCCGGGCGTTCGAAGGTGAAACGGCCCAGGAAGTTGAATCCGATGTCGTCCGCCGGATACGGGCTCAGCAGCGCCGCGGTGTCGTCGTTGAGGTAGCGCAGCAGGGTGTAGCCGATGCCCTGGTCGGGCAGTGCCCGCCGCTGCTCCTTCACCTGCTTGAGGGCGTCACCGGCGGCGGCTCCTCCGGTGATCGCGGCGTCGACGTCGATCCCCGAGACGTCGATGCGTACGGGGGTGACCGTGGTGAACCAGCCGGCCGTGCGGGACAGGTCCGCGCCCGGCACCAGCTCCTCCTGCCGGCCGTGCCCTTCCAGCCGTACGACCGTCGTGCCGTCGGTGAGACCCCGCCGTTCCCGGGCCAGCGCGAGGACGAGGGCGGTGAGCAGGACGTCGTCCGCGCCGCTGCGGTAGGCCGCGGGGACGGAGGTCAGTATCGCGTCCGTGAGGTCGGCCGGGAGCTCGACCCGGACGGTGTCCGTGGTGGAGGTGAGGTCTCGCCCGGGGTCAAGCGGCCGGGAGCCCACGGGTGCGATGGGTGCCTCGAGCAGGTCGCGCCACAACGACGTCTCCGCCACCCGTCCGGGGCGGGCCGCCTCGTCGGCCAGGGCGTGCAGCCATCGGCGCAGGGAGGTGCCCACCCGCGGCAACGCGGGGGGTCGGCCTTCCTGGACCTGGCGCCAGGCCGCGGCCAGGTCGGGCAGCAGCACCCGCCAGGACATGCCGTCCACGACCAGGTGGTGGGCCGCGACCAGCAGCCGTCCGGGCCCGCCCACGGCCCCCGGGAACCAGACCAGCCGGAGTATCCGACCGGCCCGGGCGTCGATGTGCCGTACGGTCTCGGCGGCCTTTGCGCGCAGCAGGATCTGCCACTCCTCGCCGCCCCAGTCCCCGGGGCAGTCGACCCGGTCGACGAGTCCGCCGGCGTCCGGAGTGCCGGGTGGCTGCACCAGCAGGCCGTCGTCCGTCAGCCGTGAGCGCAGGACGTCGTGCCGGTCGAGCACGGCGCGCACGGCCGCGGTGAGGCCGGGGAGGTCGACGGCTGCGGGCAGTTCCAGTACCAGCCACTGGGCGAGGCGGTCCAGGCCGGGGCCCCGCTCGGCGTACAGCCGGGCCATGGGGGGCAGCGGCAGCAGACCGACGCCCCCGCCCTCGAGCTCGGCGAGGGCCACCGGTGCGGTGTCGCGGGTCGCGGCCTGCGCGAGCGCGGCGACAGTGCGGCACTCGAACACGGTGCGCGGGGTGAGCGCGAGGCCGCCGGCGCGGGCTCGGCCCACCACCTGGATCGCCCGGATGCTGTCGCCGCCCAGAGTGAAGAAGTCGTCCTCGACCCCGATGTGGCTCAGGCCGAGCACCTCGGCGAACGCGGCGGCCAGGAGGCTCTCGTCACCGGTCCGGGGCGGCCGGTGGGCACGGCCGGTGATCTCCGGCTCGGGCAGCCCGGCCCGGTCCAGCTTGCCGTTCGCGGTCAACGGCATCCGGTCCAGCGCGACGAAGGCGGCGGGCACCAGGTGGGCGGGCAGCCGGGCTGCGACGAAGCCCCGCAGCTCGGCGATGTCCAGGCCGGCGTGCAGGTCCCATTCGGTGCCGGTCCCGCCGTTGCCGCCGGAGGTGGCCGGGACGACGTAGGCGACGAGCTGCGCGGCTCCGTCCGCGGCTCGGCCGGGCCGGGCGACGACGGCCGCCCTGAGCACTCCCGGGTGGTCGGTCAGCGTGTCCTCTATCTCCTGCGGCTCGACCCGGAAGCCGCGGATCTTCACCTGGTGGTCGGCGCGGCCGGCGAACTCCAGTTCGCCGTCGGTGTTCCAGCGCGCCAGGTCACCGGTCCGGTACATGCGCCACCCGGGTTCCCCGAACGGGCAGGCCACGAAGCGCTCGGCCGTCAGGGCCCGACGGTCGTGGTAGCCCCGGGCGAGTCCGGCGCCCGCGATGTAGAGGTCGCCGAAGACGCCGGGCGGCAGCGGTCGCAGCCGGCTGTCGAGGACGTAGAGCGCGGTGTTCCAGATCGGGGTGCCGATCGGTATCGTCCGCGCCCCGGGCCGGTACTGCCACGCGGTGACGTCCACGGCTGCCTCGGTCGGCCCGTACAGGTTGTGCAGCGGCACGCCGAAGGTCCGGTGGAACCGCGCGGCCAGCTCGGCCGGCAGCGCCTCTCCGCTGCACACGACGCGGCGCAGACCGGTGCACGCGGCAGCCGTCTCCTCGGTGACGAACTCGGCCAGCATCGACGGGACGAAGTGCGCGGTGGTGACGCCGGCCCGCCGGATCACCTCGGCCAGATAGTCCGGGTCGCGGTGCCCGTCCGGCCGGGCGACCACCAGGGTGGCGCCGGTGATCAGCGGCCAGAAGAACTCCCAGACGGACACGTCGAACGAGGCGGACGTCTTCTGCAGGACCCGGTCGGAACCGTCGAGCCGGAAGCGATCCTGCATCCAGAGCAGCCGGTTGACGATCGCCGCGTGCGTGACGACGGCGCCCTTGGGCCGTCCGGTCGATCCCGACGTGTAGATCATGTATGCGGGGTGGTCGACCCGGTGCGGGGCGGGCCTGACGGGCTCTTCGGTGAGCGGGGCATCGTCGACCATGACCACGGGGACGTCCGTCCGGGGCAGCCGGTCCGCGGTGTCCTTGACCGTCAGCAGCAGCGCGGGCCCGGCGTCGGCGAGCATGAACTCGACCCGCGCGGCCGGGTAGTCAGGGTCGACGGGGACGTAGGCGGCGCCCGCCCTGAGCACCGCGACCAGGGCGACGACCAGTTCCAGGGAGCGGGGCACGGCGACCGCGACGAACCGCTCGGGCCCGGCGCCGCGCTCGGTCAGCAGGCGGGCCAGCCGGCCAGACCGCTCGGCCAGTTCCCGGTAGGTCACCCGGGTGTCCTCGAAGGTCACCGCGACGGCGTCCGGGGTGGCGCGGGCCTGTCGGTCCAGCAGTTCGGTCAGGGTCGTCGGCGGTGGGGTCACCGTGGGTCCGGCGTACTCGGTGAGCAGCGCGCGGTGTTCGGCGGGGTGCAGCGCGGAGACGGTCCCGACCGGGGCGTGCGGGTCGGCGAGGGCCCTGCGCAGGAACGTCACGAACCGCTCGGCGAGCCCGGCGATGTCCTGGTCGTCGTACTCCGCGCGCGGCGCGTCGAAGCGGACGTACAGGTCGCTGTCGGCCCTTCCGTCGGTGTAGACGCAGACCATCACCTCGTCGATCACGCCGAAGGTGCCACCGGCGAAGTGGGCTGTGGCGCCCGCCAGGTCGAGTGCTTCGACGGAGGGGAGCACGTTGACGACGGCGCCGAACGGGCTGCGCGCGTCGCCGGCGTGGCCGGTGGCCCGTTTGATCAGGGATATGTCGTGCCGGGCGTGACGCAGGACACGGCGCCGCTCCCGGCCGAGCGCCTCAGCCAGTTCCACGAAGTCGGCCGCGGGGTCCACCCGCGAGCGCAGCGGCACCCGGTTGGAGAGGAGGCCGAGCGAGCGGCGCAGTGCGCCGACGCGGTGATTGACGGTGATGGTCAGCAGCTGCTCGGACAGACCGCACATGTGCCCCAGGAACGCGGTGGCGGCCGAGGCGATCAGGTCGGGCACCGAGGTCCCCGCCGCGGCGGAGGCGTGTTCCCAGGCGGCGAGTTCGACGGCCGGGACCGTCGCGGTACGGGTGGCCATCCCCTGCGGTGCGGTGAGGCCGTCCCAGTAGCCGGGCCCGCCGGTAGGGGCGTCGGCGCCCGGACGGACACCGGCGGGCAGACGGGCGGCGGGCAGGTCTTCTGCGAGGTAGTCGCGCCAGAACCGCTCGGCGTCGGCGAACCGCTGCGACTCCCGGTAGACGGCGTCCTTCGCCGCGGCGTCCCCCGGCGGGTTCGGGGCGCCCTCCGGCAACGCGGAGCCGGCGCGCAGCGCGCGGTAGATCTCGGCGATCCGCCGGGACAGCAGGGTGAGAACGCCGAACGCGTCGGTGAGGATGTGGTGGAAGACGAGCACGAGCAGGTGGCGGCCGGGGCCCAGCCGGATCGAGCCGATCCGCAGCAGCGCATCCTCGGTCAGGTCGAAGGGCCGGCGCACGAGATCGGCGACGACGACGCGGGCCGCGTCGGCGGGGTCGGCGGCGTCGCCGACATCGAGGCGGAACGGCTCCCACGCCCCGAGGTCCCGGGCGACCGGCCGCAGCCCGTGCTCGTCGCGGCGGAAGCTCACCTTCAGGGCGTGGGCTTCCGCCACCGCCGCCCCCAGGGCCGCGGCGAGCAGGGCGGTGTCGAGGTCACCGTCGATGTCCCAGAGAGTCGCCACGTTGTTCGGTACGTCCGGAGTGAATTCCTGCGCGAGCCACATGGCTTCCTGCGCGGATGTGACGCCGGTACAACCCATCCAGATGCCCCCAGCAAAAGTGGTTTCCCGGTCAATGGCCTCAACCGTGCCGATACTTGTCGCGGCCCATGCGCTCGAACAACCGGCATGAAAGATGTTCGCCAGAGATCGAGAAGGAATAGGCCAACACCCGAAACAACTCCGCCAAACCCCCGGCCAACGTCCGTCCGGCCCGCTTCAAACTACCCTCGGACATCTTTCGGTCACGGGTCCGCGCGTTCCACGCGTTCCAACGGCCGTAGTCCGCCTACTGGCGCGGGCCCTCCGCCGCTGTGGCCGGGCTTTCGTTGTCGTGCGCGCTGGTCCGGACCACCTCGGCGACGGTCAGCTCGTAGGCGGAGTACCAGTGTTTCCTGCCCAGTCGCTGCGCCACCTGGTGCTCGGGGTCGCAGCGCCACTTGTCCAGCGTCTCCCCGTCCCGCCACATCATGACGGCGAGACGTTCGCCGTCCTCCCCGGTGTAGTGCTTGACCTCCACCGGGTCGGACCCGGCAATGGCGCGGACCCGCTCCTGCATCCGCTCCTCGGTGGCGTAGTAGTCCTCGCCGGCCTGCTCGGACAGGCGCGACTTGAACAGGATCACGAACATACGGAGTCCTCCGGGGTGTCAGTGGTCGGGTTGGGGGAAGGGATGCAGGCGCGCAGTCGGTCGTCGGGCGCCGAGACCAGCTCGGTGCCGTACCGGGCCAACAAATCCGCCACGAGCCGGTCCAGACGCTGGTCGTCACGCAGTATGGAGGCGTAGCTCTCCTCGGTGAAGGCGCACCGCTCGTACAGCGGAACGAACCGGTCGGGGAACAGCACCGTCAGCCGCCCGCGCAGCACCTCCGCAGCGGTCTCCTCGCGCGGTGGGCCGGCCATCGTGAAGTAGTGCCGGTAGGAGAGCTGAGAGATCGCGTCGGCGTCCTCGGTCCGCGACTTCTCGTAGGCTGCCAGGCCCGCCGCCCAGTCCGCGGAGGCGTCGAGGCAGTCGACGAGGACCCGGGCGTCCTCGAAACCGCAGTTCATGCCGTGCCCCATGAAGGGCGCCATCGCATGACAGGAATCACCGAGCAGCGCGAAGGTGTCTCGCCAGACCCATCGGTCACAGCGGACGGCCGTGAGGGTCGAGACGGCCTTGGTGGCGAGCTGTTCCGCGATGTCGGGGATGATCCCGGTCAGCTCGGGGAAGTGGGCGGCGAACGTCTCGTACAGGTCCTGGCCGCCGCGGGCCGCCGCGTAGGACGGGGCGGGGCCGTCGAGGCGCATGAACAAGGAGCCCGAGAGCTTCCCCGACGGCAGGGGGTGCGCGGCGAACATCGCCTTTCCGGAGGGCCAGTAGTGCGTGATGGTCGGGTCCAGCCGGCCGGCCGGTACGTCGATCTCCTGGTAGGCCAGGTCCAGCGTGCGCACCTCGGCCCGGGTGCCGCGCGCGTCCAGGGCGGCCCGGGCGGCGGAGTGCGCGCCGTCGCAGCCGAGGACCCGGCGGCACGTCAGCCGGTGCGAGCCGTACCGGTCCTCCACCACCACCGCGGGTTCGTCCAGGTCCACCGAGCCCACGCGCTGCCCGAAGCGGAGGCGCACACCGGGGGTCGCCTCGGCGGCGTCCAGCAGGATGTGGTGCAGCCGCCGGCGCTCCACCGCCCAGATGGGCTGTCCGTCCCGGCTGTAGGGGGTCATGCGCGTCCGGCCGTCGGGCAGGTGCCCACAGCGTCCGTGCAGGGGGACGCACATGCGGCGCACGGCGTCCGCGACGCCCAGGTCCGACAGGGCGCGCCAGCCGCGCGCCGACAGCATCACGACCAGTGACCGGCGTTGTCCACCGGAGCTCCGCCTGGGGTCCGCCCGTTTCTCCAGCAGGGTGACCGGTCCGAAGCGGGGCGCCAGGTAGAGAGCCGTGACCACACCCACCAGACCGGCCCCCACGATGACGGTCTCCGGGTTCCCGTCCGTGCGGTCCGTACCGTTCCCGTTCATACCGTCCTCGCCCCTCGTCCGTTGCTCCGCCGACGGTTGTCGGGTCGTGTCCGCGTCCGCACCTCGCTATGGCCGCCGCAGTTCCGTCAGGACCGCGGCGCCCGCCTCTTTCGTACTCAGGGACCCGCCGAGATCGGGGGTGACGCGGCCCGCCGCGACGGCCGCAGCGACCGCCCGGCGGACCGCGTCCGCCTCCTCGGTCCGGCCCAGGTGCTCGACCAGCAGGGCCACGGAGAGGATCGCGCCGAACGGGCTGGCGGTGCCGGTACCCGCGATGTCCGGGGCACTGCCGTGCACGGGCTCGAAGAGCCCTTGTCCGGTCACGGGGTTGAGGTTCGCCGACGCCGCCACGCCGAGGCCGCCGGCCAGCGCGGCCGTGAGGTCGCTCAGGATGTCGCCGTAGGAGTTGTTGGTGACGACGACGTCGAAGGCGGTCGGATCGGTGGCCAGTCGCAGGGCGGCGGTGTCCACGTAGAGGTGGGACGTCTCGACGTGCGGGTGCCGTGCGACCGCCTCGCTCCAGCACCGCTGCCACAGCTGTCCGCCGTTGCGGACGGCGTTGGCCTTGTCGACGAGGCACACCGACCTGCGCGCCACGGAGAACGCGAACTCCAGCACCCGTGAGACGCCTTGGTGGGTACTGAGGTCCACGTCGATGGCGATCTCCTGGGGGGTCCCGGTGCGCGTACCGCCGCCGATGCCGCTGTAGAGCCCCTCGGTGTTCTCCCTGACGATCACGCAGTCGATCGCCCGGCGGGCCGGGTCGCGCAGCGGACTGAGCCTGTCGTGCAGGAGCCTGGCGGGCCGGTAGTTGACGTAGAGGTCGAGTTCGAGGCGCAGGGTGGTGAGGACCGTACGCACGTACGCGGTGTCGCTGAGCCGGGGGTCCCCGACCGCGCCGAGGAGCGCCGCCTGGCTGGACCTGATCCGGTCGAGGTCGGCTCCGGTCAGCGCGGTTCCTGTGCGCAGGTAGGTCTCCGCGTTGACGTGGTCCAGGACGTCCGTACGCGTCCCGAGGCGGAGGGCGTCGAGGACGTCCAGCGCCGGCTCGATCACCTCGGGACCGATGCCGTCACCGGGGATCACGGCGATGGTGGTCAAGGCCGCCTCACTTCGGGCCCTGACTCAGCACGTCCGCGACGAGTTCCGCGACGTCGGTCGTCACGTGGAAGTGCCCGCCCGGCCGCACGGTCCCCGAAAAGCCGCCGGAGGTGACGCTCGCCCACCCCGCCAGCTGGTCCTGCTCCACCAGCGGGTCACCCGCGCCGTGGTAGCTGCGCACGGGACAGGACAGCGGACGGGTGCCGGGGCGGGGCCGGTAGGTCGCGTGGGCCCGCAGGTCCGAGCGGATGACGGGCAGGAGGAGGTCGCGCAGCTCGGCGTTCTCGGCGACCGCGGGCTCGATGCCGCCCAGAGCGCACAGGGTCGACCAGAACTCGTCGTCGGGCGCCAGGTGGACACCCCTGTTGGTCATGGATCCGGGCGGCAGTGCGGCGGACACGCAGAGCGCCCGGGGTTCCTCACCGGCGTCCCGCAGCAGCAGGGCGGTCTCGTAGGCGACCAGCGCCCCGAGACTGTGCCCGAACAGCACGTGGTCGCCCGGCGGCAACCGCAGCAGCTCCGCCGCCACGCAGCCGGCCATCGCGGCCACGTCGTCCACGGGCGGCTCTCCGAAGCGGTCGCCGCGGCCCGGGTACTGGACGGCCATCAGCGACACACCCGGCGGCACCGCGGCGGACCACTCGCCGAAGGCGACTCCCGACCCCCCCGAGTGCGGGAAGCACACCACCCGGACGCCGGCAGGGTCACCGGCGATCATCGACCGCACCCAGCCGCGTTCCCGTATCCGGCTCATCCACTCCGCCTTTCTGGCCGGCCGTCGTTCCGTCCGCACCATGTTTTCCACTCGCCGCCGATTCGCGGGGCCCTCGACAGATGTCGGCAAGAGACCGGGGCGCGGTGGAACGCGGCGCCGACGATGCCAAGGGACACAAGGACCGCGGGCACGCCGCCGCACGGCACCGGGCTCACCTCGCACGCGGACGCAGCGCACCACCACACCGGACACCGCCCGCCACCGTGAGAAGGCACGCACCCTCCACCCCGCGTCGCCGCTGTCCCGCGGCCCGGACGGACGGAGCGCACCCGCGGCTCGGCTCCACCCCGGACCTTCGCGCCCCCTCGATCCACGCCTCGACCGACCCGCCGAAAGGGAACGCGATCATGCTTGACGGTTTTGTGCACTGGCCCGAACAGCTCGCAGCGGACCTGCGCCGGACAGGGGTCTGGCTCGGCCGGCCGATCGGTGACTTGTTGCACGAGTCGTGCGAACGGAACGCCGATCGCGTGGCCGTGGTGTGCGGCGAACGCCGGATGACCTACGCGGAGCTGTCCCGGCGGGCGGACCGGTTGGCGGGCGGCCTGATCGGACTGGGCATCAGGCCCCTGGATCGGGTGGTGGTGCACCTCCCCAACATCCCGGAGTTCGTCGTCCTGGTCTTCGCGCTGCTGCGGGCCGGAGCGATCCCGGTGCTGGCGCTGCCCGGTCACCGCAGGGCCGAGATCGCGCATCTGTGCGGTCACTCCGGGGCTGTTGCCTATGTGGTGAAGGACGAGTTCGGCGGGTTCGACTTCCGTACGATCGCCCGGGAGATCCCGGCGGTCCCGCACGTCATCGTCAGCGGCGACGCACAGGAGTTCGTTTCGCTGGAGTCGCTGGAGTCGCTGGACGCCCAGGACGTCGCGCTGCCCAGGGTGGACGCGTCCGACCCCGCGCTGTTCCTGCTCTCCGGGGGCACCACCGGACTGCCGAAGCTGATTCCCCGGACTCACGACGACTACGAGTACGTCATGCGGGCCAGCGCGGAGGCGATGCGGGTGGGTCCGGAGGTGGTGTACCTCGCCGTCAACCCGGTCGCGCACCAGGCGGCCCTCGCCTGTCCGGGCGTGTTCGGCAGTCTCCTGATGGGAGGGAAGGCGGTACTCACGTCGAGCGTGCGGCCCGACGACGTCTTCTCGCTGATCCGCCGCGAGGCAGTCACCGTGACCACTGTCGTGCCCTCGGTGCTGCGGCTGTGGGCCGATTCCGGACGACCGCCCGGCGAACTGTCCCGCCTGCTGATCCAGGTGGGCAGTGCCCCGCTCGACCCGGCCCTGGCGCGCCGCGCGGCCCAGGAGCTGGGCTGCCGGATCCAGCGGTGGTACGGCATCAGCGAGGGGCTGCTGGCCCACACCCGGCTCGACGACCCGGAGGAGGTGGCCGTGAACACGGACGGCCGCCCGATGTCACCGGGCGACGAGGTCCGGATCGTCGACGAGTCCGGGAACCCGGTGCCCGACGGGGAGGCCGGCGAGATGCAGGTGCGCGGTCCGTACACGATCCGCGGGTACTACCGGGCTCCCGAGGAGAACGCCCGGTCGTTCACACCGGACGGTTTCTTCCGCACCGGCGACCTCGTCCGGCGCAGGCCGGACGGCAACATCATGATCGTCGGCAGGATCAAGGACGTCATCAACCGGGCCGGCGAGAAGGTCTCCGCGGAGGAGGTGGAGCGGCAACTGCGCACCCACCCCGCCGTGCAGGACGCGGCCGTGATCGGCGTGGCGGACACCGTGCTCGGCGAGCGGACGTACGCCTTCGTCGTCCTCAACGAGGCGGACGTCCGCCCGTCCGCCATGAAGGAGTTCCTCAGAGGCCGCGGCCTGGCCATCTACAAGATCCCCGACCGGCTGATTGCGATGCCGCAGCTTCCGCGCACACCGATGGGGAAGGTCGACAAGAAGGCACTGCGTGCACGGATCGCCGCGTCACAACGCTGACGGTGCCGGGGTGCGGGACGGATTCCGCGTCCGCTCCGCGCCTGCCTCGGCCGGTTGACCACCGCATCCGGCTGGGATCCCACCGGGCACTGGGACCTGCCCGGGCCCTACCGCCGACCATGGTGCACACCGGCTCGTGACCGGCGGATGAGCAGTTCGCTCGGCGGCGCCGGGCCACCTCCGAGTGCGGGAATGGGCGCCCGTATCAAGGAGGTGACCGGCAGTCCGGGCACGAACCGCACCACCCAGCCCTGACCTACACAACCTGACACACCATCAGGGCGAGCGTCACATGAGCGTCAGAACGGCCCGGCACGGCCTCAGCGAAGGCCGGGGGCACCACGCGTCCGCCTTCCCGTCACCGATCGAAACCGCAGGTCAGCCAGCGTCCGTCCGGCATGCGGCCTGCTCCACGTCATACGCCCATGAAAACAGGTCGGGCCGACCCGCTCGGAACCTCAGGAATCCGAGAACTCGCAGGTCAGAGGCTCTTCGTGGCAGGCTCCAGAATCGCCACACACTCGACATGATGGGTCATCGGAAGCATGTCACCCGGGTGAACTCAGAGAAAACCGCAGGTCAGGTCCGTTCCTCGGCTCCGTCTTGGGGCCACCAGGTGCGAAGAGCGTCAAACGAGCGTCACGGCGGACGCCCAGTGATCCCAGTAAAGTGATCCCAGCAAGGAGTGCACCAGACGCCGTCCCCGTGGTCAGGTTCAGGCTTCGGCGCTCACACGAGGGAAGCATTGATCCTTGTCAGCGTCGATCGTTTGGGATGCCCCATTCAGGCGGCACCTCGCTCAGGAAGCGGATGACGTACTCCCCGCTGACTTCGTTCCGGCCACCGGAAGCACGTACTCACCGGCGAGACGCGCCCAGTGCAGCGGGAGAGGCCGGGCGAGCGGCGGGTAGTCGTCGTGGTAACGCAGCTGGTGCGTGAGCGTCGCCCACTCCGCCGGCCGGTCGGGCGGGTCACCCGCACGCCCCGAGTCCGTCAGCGCCTTCTCCGACAGACAGCCGAGCACGGTGATCTCCAGTTGCCCGGGGTTCCACGCGGTCTTCCCAGGCGCTGTCCGGCCCTGTGCCGTGGGCACCAGCTTCATGAGCCCCTTCGGCAGTTTCGCCACCGTGTGCGGCTTCGAGGCCGTACTCGCGAAGACACGGCCCTCCGTATCCGCCGTCCCCCACACACCCTCGGCGAAGCCGACCCCGTCCTCGGTGTCGTGGGCGTACCACTCCGCCACTTCACCCCGGGCGTTGGCGTCCCGTACGAGCAGCACCCGCAGGTCGTGGCCGTAGAGCGTGTGCCGCTGGGCGGGTTCGGCCCCGAAGCCGAGCATGTCGCGGTCCAGTGCACCGTTGCGCAGGCCAGGCCAGCACTGGCGCAGATTGCCGGCGTCCGCCAGCAGCAGCGTCGGGCGGTCGCGGAGCTGGAAGAGCAGTGCCCGGATCTGCCGCTCGGTCTCCCGCTGCCTGTCCTGCTCCACGCCCGGGCGGGCAGCGGGCCGGGATCCTCCCGGGGCTGCCGAGTCATCGAGGAGCTTCCCCGTGCCGGTCTCCTTCCCGCCGCTCGCCGCCGGTTCCCGTGCCTGGGAGAGCAGCAGCAACAGCTTCGGATACGGCACCCATTCGGCTCGTTCTGCGTCCCACCCCTCGATGACGCCCGGTCCGTCCCCGGGGCGCACCCGCACCGCCACCAGCCGGTGGACGGGGCATCGCGTGGGCCCCTTCCTGGTGTGGCGTACGAGCCAGAGCGCCGCGTACTGAAGGTCGCCCGGAATGCCGGCTCCCACCCGATGGGCGGGCGGGCTGATCGCGCCCAGCTGCCGGAAGGCGTCCAGCCAGGTCCACCTGGCCCGGTGTTCCAGAGCGCTGTCGGTGTCGTCGGGCGAGTTCACGAACTGGGTCAGCCGTCCCTGCCGTGCCCAGGCAATGCGCAGCGCATGCTTGGGGTCGGAGTCCGGGACGGCGGCGAAGCGCTCCTTGCCGGCGATCTCCGTGATCACGACTCCGGCCCCGCCGAGGAGCGGATCCGCCCGGTCCGCCACTAGCCCGCAGCGCCCTTCGATGGCCTCGGCCAGCCGGACGGCCCTGAGGCGCCCGCGGGCTCGGGTGGTCGGCAGGGCGTCGGCCAAGGGTCCCGCGGGCCGGGCCCGGACGCGGATGTCGACCCCCTCGCACTGCCACTGCCAGGTCTCCCCCTCGGCCGACGGCACTTGCTGCCCGGCGGGAAGACCAATGAGCTTGGGCAGCTCGGCGAGCAGCGCCGCACGGGTTTCCGGGGACTGCCAGAAGACGTCGATCTCCAGGGGGCGGCCGTTCAGTGCGCGTGTCAGCGCCGCCCGCCGTTGCAGAGCCAGCTGGGCGTCGCGGACGCCCGGGACGCGTCCGGCTCCGGAACGGGGCAGCAAGGAGGGTGTGTTGCTCCGGGAGACGCGCGTGAGGTCGGGGACCCGGGTCAGCAGGGGGCGCAGCCCTTCCTCGACCCAGGCGTCCAGATCCGCCCGCTCCCGTGGCATCAGCCCGGGTCCGACCTCGTGCGGGCCGATCGACGGGTGGTAGACGATGCCGGCGGCCACGTCCCCGGAACCGTTGATCCAGCGTTCGGGGTCGGAGAAGAGCGCTTCGGGCCGGGGATAGTTGCGCACGATGTCCAGCTCGGGCACGAGCGGTGCGGGGCTGTGCCGGCGCCAGGCCAGTTCCTTCGATCGCCGGTCGTAACCCAGCGTGTTCACCATCAGCCGGTGGCCCCGGTCCGGCCCTTCCGGCCACGGCAGTGGAGCGTCGAGCAGGACGGTCGTACCGCCGAGCTGGTGGGGGCGTACGTCCAGTCGGGTGGCCCACCGGCGTACCTGGGTGGACACATGGACACGGAACCGCGGGGCGAACGGCACGGTGTGGACGGTGATGGTGAGGCAGGCCGAGTAGTACCAGGTCTGCCGTCGGCGCTCGT
The DNA here is from genome assembly GCF_043083485.1 of Streptomyces sp. NPDC014727. NCBI lineage: Bacteria > Bacillati > Actinomycetota > Actinomycetes > Kitasatosporales > Streptomycetaceae > Streptomyces > Streptomyces sp. NPDC014727. The sequence goes on from NZ_JBIBYR010000032.1 coordinate 57,857, forward strand.
ATCGCTGAGGCGGCCAGGAGACAAGTCGCGCGCCGTCACCCGAGCTCTCGACGCGGAAGTGGAGTGTGGTGCCGCCCGTGCGGAACGTCCGGGCGGCCAGCCGGAAGGCGATCCACTCGGGCAGCAGGCTGTAGAGCCGCGCGGCGGGTTCGGCGGTTCCGCCCGCCGAGAGCACGCTCTCGGCGAGGTCGACCGGTTCCGTCTCCCAGTGGGGCAGACGTACCGTCTCGGCCGGGTCACCGGAGCGGAGCCTCTCCTCGAGATCGGCGCCCTCCGAGTCGTCGTCCTCTCGGTGCATTCCCGCCGCCCACGCTCCTACCACCGGGGCCAGCACGTCCGGCGGGACGGCTTCCCGCGCGTAGAGCCACGGCAGACGGCCATCCGTCCCGGCGTTGCGGCCGGTCGCGATGACGCCTGGCGCCATCGCCTGGAGCAGGGAGTTGAGCCTGCGCACGGGGAGCCGGTGGGGGTGGACGGAGTTCTTGCCCGCCTCGGCATGCATCTCGGTGAGCTCGGCGTGCAGGTCCTCGCCGAGCCGCAACACTTTCATCTCCTCCCGCCAGGGTCCGTGGAGCGGGTCGGGTTCGTAGGCCGCGACGCGAATGTGGTGGTACACGGAATTACCTCCTGGGACAGGGGTTCGGCGCTTACGGGTGGGCGGGTACGGCGGCGAGCAGGCGGGTGAGCATGCTGCGCAGTGGCGCGTACAGGGCGCTGACGATGAACTGCTCCTCAGCGGTCGTCGTGCCGCCGTTGAAATACGGGTCCAGGACGGCGAGGACGCTGTGCAGCAGACTGGATTCGGGGGTGTCGGGCCGCGCCGGTACGGCGCCGCGGTTGGGGGCGAAGGCGGCATCGACAAAGACCACCCGGGCCGGTACGCCACCGCGTACCAGTCGCCCGATCACCTGCCACAACAGGACCAGCATGTCCCAGGTGACTTGTTCCCGTACATCGTCGTCGAGACGGCTCCACGCCATCGAATGGGCGAGTACCTGGTACCAGTACGAACGGGCGAGGCGGCGGAACTCCTCCGCTCCTTCCTCGACGGTGGGTTTTCCCTGTACCAGGGTGGCGAAGTCACCGCCGGTGACGGCGCGGACGACCCAGTCGTTGGCGGCATGGACGGCCAGGTGGAGGTCCTCTGGGTGCGGATGGGGCCGTGCCAGGAAGTAGACCGTGCCGATGGCCGCCTCGTCGTCCTTGTTGAGGATGTTGTGGCCGCGTTCCAGCGCCAGCAGGGGCGCCACCAGGATGTCCGCCTCGAGGTCCTTCAGGTGCTCGACGTCGCCCCGGCGCAGTGATCGGGCGTGGTAGGCGGACGGCGCCTCGTCCTCCGCGGTGATCTCCTCGTCGTCCGACACCAGGCACAGCACCTTGTTGCGCCAGCGGACGTTGAGGTTGTGCAGTGTGTCGGCCACCACACGTGCCTCGGCATAGCTGCCGACCAGCAGAAGGATCTGGTCGCGCCCTGGAGGAAGAGAGAGCAACTCCTGCTGGAGCGGACCACCTTCAGTGACCTCGTACTCGTCTCCGCCCTCACCTAGATGGCACGCGATGCGGCGCAACTTCTCCGGGCGGTCGTCCGGATGGGTTCCCGACATGCGCAGTTTCTCGTCGCCATCGTCGATGAACTCGAAGCGCATGGAGCTCTCGTTGGCGATGCGTTCGGTCACCTCGGCCGGCGGTTCGATGACCACACCGACCGGGACGCAGACGTGGTAGCGGCTGGACGCGCCCGCCCAGCTGCTGCCCGACATGAGCAGCAAGTGGGCACCGGGCCTGCCGTCGACGGAGGTGAGATCGGGGATGGCGCGCAGCAGCTCACGTCCGACGCCGCTGCACCGGAAGAAGGTCAGTTCGCCACTGCGGACTCCGCCCTTGTCCTCACCCGGGACCCGGAACTGGAAGCCGAGCACATTGCCCATCGGGGCCTCGGGCACCATCGGGCCGTAGTCGAGCGGCCGGCGGTAGATCGTGTTGAAGCCCAGGCTGAGGGCGGCCTCGACGCGGGGCCACATGGCGTTGATCATGGCGAGCCGTGGTTCCAGGGCGCTGAGCAACAGTGTGAACTCGAAGCGCTCCGCGAGTTGCTTCCGCCATTCCTCGGGAGTCTGGGGCGGAGGCTTTGGCTTCCTGCGGCGTCCGCGCCTCTTCGCCTGTTCCTCCTCCTCGCGCCGCCACTCGTCGTACGCCTCTTGGTACTTCCGCTGCCGGGCAGCCATGTACTTCGGGTCGATGGCGAAGACCTCGTCCATGACCTCGGTGAGGCGGCGCCGGGTGTTCTCCGGGTTGCCGGTGTGGAGCAGCTCGTTGAGGAGGGCGGTCAGCCGGCTGAAGTCCTCCTCCGTCCTACGGTGACGGTCACCGAACGGGTTGTCCCGGAACGCGTCGAGCAGATTCCCGAGAGCCTCGCGGGGGGCGTGATGAGGGTGGTCCCGACCGCTGTCGTCGGGGAGTTCGTAGCGTTCGTCGAGGAGCCCCAGCTGGAGCGTCCAGGCGCTGAAGTAGCCCGTCCGCACCCACTTGCGCAGCTCGTACCCGGCGACGAGCATCGCGTACAGCCGGTCGGTGGCCGCGCCTGCGGTGTTGAGGGCGGCGGCGAAGGTCTCGACGTCCCGTTCGGAGAGCTGGGTGCGTCCGCCGGCCGCGAGTTCCCGGATCTTGTGCCGGCTCAGCTGGTCGATGAGGCCCTTGTCCTCGTCGCTGGCGAGGACCACGGCGGGTGCGAAAGTCCGGTCGAGCTGCATCTGGACACGGTCGGCCTCGTCGATGATCACGAGGTCACTACGGCGGCAGGCGAGTTCGAGGAAGCGGATGCGCTCGCCGTTCTGAGGGCGGGGCGGCGAGGCGTCGATCAGCCCGGCCGGGGTGGCCACCCAGATCGAGGCGTCGACCAGCGTGCGGGCTCCGTGGTGACGGGGGCAGGCGGACCAGTACGGGCAGCTCGTCGCCCTCTTCTGCCACTCGGAGTGCCGTCCGTCGCTCGGGTCACGGCGCAGGGCCGACGGGGGTCGGAGCCGGGAGCAGGGTGCCTCGCCGTAGGCGAGTGGTTCGGTCGTCGATGTGGCCCCCTGCCGTCTGACGTTGAGCAGGCAGGACGTGCCGAGGTAGGCGAAGGCGGGGTCGTCGTGGGCGAGCAGTCGGTGCTCGCCCCGGCCCGCCAGCCTGCGGTGCAGCCGCTGGGCGTGCCGCTCGCGGCCGGAGGAGCCCAGCACGGGTGCGGCGGCGCCGTCGGTATAGAGGTCGTAGAGCCGGACGAGCTTCAGCACCTCCGCGACATCGGTGACGACGACGGCGGTGCGCTTACCCAGCTTGGCGAGATGGACGGCGATGATGTCGCGCAGTGTGCTCTTGCCGGCGCCGACGATGCCGAGCAGGTGCTGGATGCCGTCGACCGTGAAGGTGAAGTCCTCGTCCTTCCTCGTCTTGTGGAAGGTTCCGTTCTCCTTGGTGGACAGGTCGAACGACCGTAACCGCTCCAGCCACCGTGGCGCCCGTCCCTCGCCGAAGCGGGTGTGCTGTGCGTCCATTTCCGCCGCCGTGCGCTCCAGCCCCTCCCTGGTGAAGACAAGGGGCTCGCCGCCGCCGGCCGGTTCCAGGTCCATGTCGTGGGCGACGAGGGGGGTGCGGGGGACCGGCGGCAGGTCAACGACGGCCATGGTGCGACTGACGGGGAAGGCGTGCGGGCCCTGACCCGCGACCGGCAGCCGCTTGCCCGCCAGCGGCGGTGCGGCACGCAGCAGTTGTTCGTAGACGGAGAAGCGGTCGCCGGCGACGGAGAGGTCGCGGCGGGCAGCAGGTGTCTCGGCGTCCGGTACGTCGTAGGCGCGCACCCTGGGGTCGAACCTCTGGTAGGTGTCCAGCGCATCGAGCCAGGTACGGCTCCGGCGCAGCGTCCACAGCGAGTACCGGGCGATACGCAGGGTCTTCGCCGCGTCGGATGGCAGCGGTGCCCGGTGCGCCTCGGCGAACCCGTACCCGCTGAACAGCACCCAGGCGCTGCCCGCGGGGCTGCCCGGCATCATCTTCTGCTGGAGGTACAGGCCGAGTTCGACCTGGCAGAGGGCTTCCAGCGCGGGCTGGGGCACGGAGGACCCCAGAAATGCTTTGAGCGCGTTGAACACGTCGGTCAAGGGCGGGGTGAGGCTACGCATCGTCCTTCTCCTCTCGCCGGGCCTGTCCCAGGTCGGGCACGAGGTCCATGGGGGTGGTAAGCACCAGCCGGTCCCGCAGGAGCGCGGGAAGGGCGTCGGTGAAGACCTGCCGGTAGCCGTCCCGTCCGGCGAGCGCGTCGGGGACCACGACGAGGGTGCGGTCCGCGAGGGGTGTGTTGCCGGTGAGATGGGCTGCGAGGAGCGCCGGCTGCAGGCGGTCGTACACCTGGATGTCCACGATGCGGGGGCCGGTGTCCCAGAGCCGGTAGGTGGGCAGAAGACCGGGCAGGGTCTCGTACCCGACTTCGGCGCGTTCCAGTGCCTCCCGGGCGGCTTCGTCGGTGCGGTGCGGCAGTACGAGGTACCACCGCAGCGAGCGCTGCAGGATCCACGCCTGGTCCGGCTCACGGATGAGCCGCGGAGGGGCGTCGCGCGGGCAGTCCTCCCCCTCGCACCAGACTTCCGCGCCGGTGCCGGACGGTCCGGGTACGGGCACGGCACTGTCCCGGGGCAGCGCGGGGAGCCTGCACGAGGGGCAGTACAGGAAGACTCCGTCGACGAGCAGGAACTCGGGCAACGGACCGTAGAGGTTCTTGACCCGGCTCCAGACCGCCCTTTTCCAACCCGGCGCGAAGCGGTCCTGCTGGTGGACGACCGGGTGACGCGCCAGGAACGCCCGGCACTGCCGGTAGCGCTCTTCCGTTCCGCTCCGCGCGTGCAGGTCCCCGAGGAGCGCGCGGGCGTGTGCCGCCACGCCTCCACCCGGTCCGTGCGAGGCCACCTCGAGACACGACCGGGTCGGCATCCGGCCGACCCGGTGCACCAGCGTGGTGCCCGGCGAGACCAGGGAGGAGGGGACCGCGAAGAGTGAGTCGTCGGACGGCCTGGTCCGGCACCACTCCCACAGCTCCGGAAGACTCCTCGGCGCCGACTCCCCCGCTTCGAGGCAGCGCATCACCGTGTGATCCAGCGCCCGCTGGGCGAGGCCGGGGTAGGGCAGGGTGAAGGAGCGGAGCCCTTGGACCTCGGAGAGAGCCGCCACCATGCGGGCGAGTTCGCCGAAGAGGTCGCTGCCCACGCCCTCGGGCGCCTCGCCGGCGTCCGGCCGATCGGCCCGGCCGGCCGACCCCGCCTTCATGCCGCGGCCTCGCTGACGGACGACGCCGTGCACCAGCGGGCCACTTCGCACCGCTCGCAGGAGTGTCCGGGCCGGGCCGCGTACTGGTCGTCACCGTGCCAGTCGGCCACCATCGCCCGCAGTACCTTCTCGGCAGTGACCCGATTGGCCGGGGCGAAGGGATCGATGATCTCCAGGTCGGCGCCGCCGGGGCGCAGCACCTCTAGCTCGACCCGGGCGCGGAACGGTTCACCGCCCAGGTCACCGCGGGCGATCAGCACGACGGCCAGGGCCAACTGCGGATAACGCTCCAGCAGGGGGCGTTCGGACCGCCGGTCGGTGACGGAGGTCTTAGTCTCGCGCCACACCCATGATCCGGCATCCCGGTAGAGCAGGTCGGGCGCGGCCAGGACCACCACGTCGGCGGTGGTGTCGTGCCGCACCACCCGGGGCTCGGTCCGCACATCCGTGCCGTCCCCGACGTACCGCAGCGGGCAGACCGCGGCGTGCCGCCGCAACAGCAGGGCGCCGAGTGCGCGTTCGTCTGAGGGCAGGTCGAATCCTTGCGGGACCCACTCCTCGGGGACCTCGACCGTGCAGGGCCGAGGCGATCCGTGGGCGTGCCGTTCGGCGAGGTAGGCATGCAAGGCCCGGCCGCGTTCGGCCGTCACCTCGCGTTCGACGGAGTCCGCCGTGGGCAGGTGCAGCCGGCGCATGTGGTCACGCGCCGGGCAGGCTCGGTAGGCCCGCCCGCTGGTGACCGACCAGGTGCGGCGGGGCCGGTCGTGCGCCTCGATGCCCAGCAGTCCGGGCGCTTTGCGCAGGGCCGGGCACACCGACAGGTAGGGGCATCCGCCGCAGGCGGACCCCGGGCGGTATTCCCGTCCGTCCAGTACGCCGGCCAAGGCGGCGGGGCCGTGTTCGCGGTACCGGGCGCGCGCCTCTTCCCGGCTTCCCGCGAAGAGCTCCCGCGTACGGCCGTCGAAGAGCGCAAACTCCACGATCCGTACGTGCTCCGGCGGCGGTCCGGGGGCGCCCTCGGCCAGCACCAGGGCGACGGCCGCGGTGAAGCCGTCGGGCGGCAAGTCCCGCAGGCGGTGCACGGGCAGACGAAGCTCGCGGTAGGCACCGTCCGGGGAAGCCAGGCAGCGGCCCCACACGGTGAGGCGGTACTCCTGGGCGTCGCGCGGGTCGGGACCGGACGGCCGGTAGCGGTACGTCCACGGCTCGAGCACCTCGTGCAGGGGACGTTCCGGGTCGAGAGGGAAGGCCGACTCGTACATCTGCACGCCGTGCTCCGACCAGGTCCGCAGACCGTCGTGCAGGGGGCCGGTACGTGTCCGAGGCGGGCTGCCGGCAGGCCCCGAACGGATGTCGCAGGCAGCCATGAAGGGGCCCAGAGCGAAGTGCTCCAGCCTCTCACGGCGGCGCGGTACGGGGTCGGTGGTGTGGTAGCCGCGGGTCTTGAGAGCGTCAGCGGCGGGGCATCGGAACTCTCCACCCTTGAACATTCCGGCGGATACCGTGATGACTTCGGAGGTGCGGGTCACCCCGTCGGGGGGCAGCCATGGCTGTGACATTTCATGCTCCATTTCCGTACGGAGGAAAGGTGGATGGCCGTGAGGGAGATCGAGGAGATCGGCGATGTGGAGAGGCGCTACGAAGTGCTGGACATGGTCGGCGACGGCGGCCAAGGCGACCTTTTCCTCGGGCGTGACCGCAACAGCGGGCAGAAAGTGGCGTTGAAGCTTCAGAAGGCCCGGGACCTCGGACCCGAGAGCGATTTCCACTGGGCCGGCGATGAACTCCTCAAAGAGGGATCACGCATGATGATGCTGACGGGAATCCAGGCGATTCCCGAAGTCATCGCCACGGGGACACACCGGCGACGCCGGTGCCTGGTCATGGAATTTGTCGAAGGGCACCAACTGCAGAAGGTCCTGTCGGCGGCCCTGCCCGTTAAGGATCCTGGGACCGTTGCGGCCGTCATCGGCCAACTGTGCGAAATTCTGGCAGAAGTCCACGACCGGAATCTGGTGCACTGCGATCTCAAGCCCGAGAACGTCATCGTGCAGCCGGACGGCCGTCTCCGGCTCATTGACATGGGCCACGCGGTCGTGGCGGATCAGAAGACGGAATGCGCACGCGGCACGCGCGGCTGGGCCTCCCCCGAGCAGTCCGACGCGTGCCCGTCAGGTCTGACGCGGCAAGCGGACATCTTCGCACTCGGCTGCATCCTGCTGGAGATGACCGTGATGCGCCTGCCCTACGGCGGACAGGACGAGTGGGCGGAAGAGGGCACCCCGGTGCTGCCGGCCGACCGGCTCGCCAAATTACCCCCGGAGTTCGCCTCCCTGGCGCTGTGGATGGTCCGGTGGAAGGCGGCGGAGCGCCCTGCGGATGTCCGTGAAGTGTTCGATCGGCTCCGCTGCTACCTACCCCAGCTCGGCTCGCAACGGCCATCGAAGCCCCTGCGCCCGGACCCGACCGAGTACTACCGCACGCATCCGCCCCGGCTTTGACGGTGAGCCGACGGCCGCCGACCGGGCGGGTCACCTCAGCCCTTCCAGCCGCTCCCGGACCTCCCGCACCCCCTCACCGCCCATCAGCTCACGCAGCACGATGACTCTCTCCAGCTCCCGCACCGCCGCGTCGGTGTCGCCGGCGGACACCAGGACATCAGCGAAGAGCATCCGTACCTTGTCCTCGTTGGGCCAGTTCTCCTGTTCGCGGTAGATGTCGGAGGCCTGCCGGTACAGGGTGATGGCCTCGTCCCGTTCGGAACGGGCCAGGTGCACCTTGGCCAGGGTGAACAGCACATCGGCCAGGCCGCTGCGCTCCGTCGTGCGCTCCACCACGCCCAGAGCGTCGGCGCACCGACGGAGCGCCCGCTCGTGCTCGCCCCGGTCGAGGTGGATCGCGCCGAGGACGTTCAGAACAGCCGCTTCCCCGACCCGGTCGGACACCTCCCGACACAACTCCAGTGCACGGCAGAGCACTTCGTCCGCTCCCGTCAGGTCGTCCTGCTTGCGCAGGGTGAGCCCGAGCCGGTGCAGCGTACGGGCCAGACTCAGCCGGCCTTCCGTGCTGCGGTCCTCCTCGCTGAGCCGGACGGCCCTGCGCAGGGCGCCCACCGCCAAGTCGTACTCAGCGAGCCGCCAGTGGGTCCCTGCCAGCGACCGGTGGACCATGGCGCGATCGACCGGACCGGCGACGGTTTCCGCCGCCTCGGCGGCGTACCGGAGGTTCTGCCGCGCATCATCCAGCAGGCGGCGGCGCCACTGGTAGATGACCAGGGCCATCGGAAGCAGCCATACATACCGGTCGATACGCCGATTGATCGCCAAGTGAATGCCTCGCTGGACGGTGGCGTACTCCTTGTCCAGGAACGCCATCGCCTCCGCGAGGTCCGCGGGGTCGGTGACCCTGACCGCTCCGGGCTCGCCGGTGGGCAGGGTGCGTTCGCGGTCGAGCACCCGGTCGCAGGCGCGGACGTTGTGCAGTTGGTGTTCCAGCACCTGTCGTACGGTCGCCCGCTCGATCTCCGCGTTCTCGCCGTCCGGCACCGGCCGCACGTGCCGAAGGGCGAAGGCCCGCACGAGGTCGTGCAGCCCGTAGCGGTCGCCGTGATGTTCCACCAGGTTCGCCGCCACGAGGTCCACCAGGGCCAGGTCGGTACGCGTCCGTTCGTCCACTGCCCGTCCCAGATCCATCACCGCCTCCCAGGAAGCGCTGGGCCCGGGGTGGACGGCGAGCTGCCACAGCAGCAGCCGGGCTTCCTCATTCAGCACGCGCACGGAGCAGTTGAGGGCGGCGCGGACCGACAGTTCGTGCTCGGGCAGGTCCAGGGTGTCCAGCTTCGCCCGCTCCAGCTCCTTCTCCATCTCCCGCACCAGGGCAGGGAGGGTGTGCAGCGGACGCGCACCGACCTCCAAGAGCCGGGCCACCACCACGAGGGCCAACGGCAGCCGACCGCAGAGGTGAACCAGCTTGCTGAAGGGCACGGCGTGCTTGGTCCGGTCCTCGGCCGACACTTTCTCCTGGAGTACCTCCAGGGCGTCCGCCTCGTGCAGCGGCTCCATCTTGCGGAACAGCACCTTTCTCTCGGACTGCAGCCGCAAGAGGTCGTTACGACTGGTGACGATCACGGCGCAGGTACCGTCTCCGGGAAGCAGCGGCAGCACCTGCTGGGCGCTGCGCGCGTCGTCGAGGACGATGAGCACCGACCGGTGGGCCAGCGCCGACCGCAGCGCGTTGCTCTTGCTCTCCGTTCCGGTCACCGTGGTGTAGGGCGGCAGCGCGGCCAGAAAGCTGTCCAGGATCTCGTCCGGTTCGGCGGGCCGCACGTCTCCGTCGGCGAATCCGTTCAGTTCGCCGCGCAGCACCCCGTCGGGAAACCGCTCCCGCAGCCGACCGGCGAGGTTCTCGGCCACCGTGGTCTTCCCGACGCCCGCCATGCCGCTGATCAGGACCAGCGCCAGATTGCCGGCGTCCTGTTCCGCGCACACGGCCTCGAAGAGGTCACCGATCAGCTCGTCCTGCCCGATCGGCTTGCGCCTGCCGCCGGGCAACTGGTCGGGAACGGGGGGCAGGAGCGCCCCGCCCGGCCGGCGGCCCTCTCCCCGGACCTGGTCGATGGCGCTCTGTACATCGACGTCCGCTTTTCCGTTGCGCTCCTCCCACTTCTTGATGAGCCGCTCACGTCGGGACTCCGGCAGGTCTGCGTGGGCGAGCAGGTAGAACCGGAAGATCTGGGGCAATTCCGGCGCGCGCTCGAACCATTTCTCCGTCTCCTCGCGCAGCCATTTGACCTCCCTGGACTTGTAGGCGGCCTCCAGCCGCGCGTACACGGCGGCCATCAACTCGGCCCGTAGCTCCTCCCGACGTAAGTGGAAGCCGGTCTCGGACAGTCCGTGCAGCGGTTCGTCCTCGCCGTTCCACTCCTCCAAGGCCGCGCCGAGCAGCTCGAACTGCGCTTTGCAGGTCAGCCCCTCAGCCTGCTTCACCTTTTCGCGAAAACGGAGCAGGTCGACGTCTCCCACCGGCACGCGGAGCGTGCAGTAACCCGACTTGCCGCTATGGGGCACGCACTCCTGGCCCAGCCGCTTCCGCAGGTCGGAGACGACGCGGTTGACCAGATCGCCGACGTCCTCGACGCCCTCCCAGAGGACTTCGGCTATGTCCTTCCTCTTACATCGGCAGTCTGGCGAGGTCACCAGGAGCGCGAACAGGGCCGCCACCTTCGACCCTTCGACCACCCTCCTGCCGCCGCCCCCTTCGGCTCGCACCGGGCCCAGCACGTACCCCTCCATCGCCCTCCCCCTCACCGCACCGCAGTCAGTGATCCGGCCCCTCGCCGGCGCTCCTTCATCCGTGCGCCGCGCTGTGTCTCTTCACACGCGCTTGCTTCTTCACGCCCCCCAGGGACTCAGTTATCCCTCAGTTTTCGCTCTGCGGCCCCGCTTCACCCCCAGGCACGATGGCACCAGCCGCTCGCAGAAGCACGAAACGGCGGCTTAGTCATCCATCGACTCATCAGAGAGGAACCGCGAACCCGATGAACAGCCGTCAGCGGAACCGCCGGGCAGCCCGTCTGCGCCAGTCCCCCGACTGGCCGCCGAGCCGCCGCCGGCGGGCGGCCGTCCGGACCGAGGACACCACCCCGGCGACCCCGCCCACCGAGGCGCCGGACACCTCGTCCTCCGAGACCGCCTGAGCGCAACAGTTCGTGGGTGCCCGTTCTGTACGGGCACCCACCAGCCTCGCGAACTTCGTCACCGGCGAGTTCGCGGCCTGGCTGCCGCGCTTGTCACACGCTCGTGGTCAAAGGCGGCGTTACCTGGTCGAGAAGACCACTACCGCATGCTCACGCATCAAAGTGAGGCTGGTGGGACTCGTCTCCGCTTGACGCGGATATGAGGCGATACGTCTCCACCACAGGACACACCTCGTCCAGCATCTCGGTATCTCCAGCACCTCCGGACTCAGGTTTCCGCAGTCCGAGAGAGGACATTTCCTGATGTATCCACTGCGCAGCAGTGCGTTCGCCTCGGTGAGGCGGCACTTCGACGATCCCCGGACCAGTGACGCGGTCTTCGTGCTCGTCCCCACGCACACCGACGAGGCTGATCCGGTCTGGCTGACCGCCGCCGAGACGCACGAGGCCTTGTACGGCCCCGGCTCCGACCCTCAGTTCGCCAACGCGGTCTGGAAGGAGGTCATCCGCACGGCACAGAGCGACCTGACTCCAGACAGCACGGGGAAACTCCTGGCGATCTGGCTGGCCCTGCCCCGGTTGACGGGGACGGTCCACCGGGTCTGCACGCGCCTGCGGGCCGACCGGTCGGACGTGGAGGCCGAGATGGTCCTGGCTCTCCTGGAGAAGCTGGCGGATCGGGACGGCGCGAGCTGTCTCACCGACTCCTCTCTGCTGCACGCGGCGCGCGCCAGGGCGTGGCATCTCGCCCGGGAAGGGCTGCGGGAGCTTCCCTCCACCCAGATCGAACGCATCGCCGAGGAGCACGCTCTCACTGCGTCCGGCGAGGAGGCGGACGCTCCGGCGGAGAGCCTGGACGTACGGGTCGACCGTCCGGACGGCCCGGACGGGCTGTGCGCACCGCTGCGTTTCCGGGTGCGCCCAGAGCATCTGCGCCGACAGGGAATCTTCATCGACACCGACGACGGGCCGCAGGACCGTTCGGCGGGTCACAGCCCCGGGAAGAGGCGACGGCCCAGGCGCCGCGCGGACACCCGGCCGGTCCGACCTGCGGGGAGGCGAGGGTGAAGGACCCGGCAGAGGGCCGCCTCAGTTTCACGGAGATGTTCGACCTGCCCGTCGCAGTGGACCTGCGCACGGCGGCCCGAGCACTCGGAATCGGCTCGACGACCGCGTACCGGCTGATCCGCGAGCATGAGTTCCCCTGCCCCGTCCTCCGCATCGGACGTAGGTACAGGATTCCGACCAACGAGCTGATGCGCGCCCTGGGGATCGAGGACCGCCCGCTGTACAGCGTGGACCCGGAAGAGGACACGGACGATCCGAGCGTCGGCTTCTGACGGTAACCAACGTGCGGCTCCGTGGCATCGGCCACGGAGCCGCACGGCCCTGCCTCCTACGACGAGCCGTCGCCGCCGACGTGCGCCGCACGGTTCTCCACGGCTGCTCGGCAGTCGGAGGGCGAAGGGATGCCGCCCAAAGGGGAAGGCGCGTGGGACGCCATTCTCGCGCCGAGCGGACCCGCTGCCCCATCTCGCGAAAGCATACGGATCCGTCCTTCGTGGCCCGGTCGGGCCGCGGTCTCGGTTCCGAGGTGCGTGCGACGAGGTAGCAGCACGCGCCGCCGCTGGCGAGGTGCAGTCGGCCCACCCAAACCGGAGTCCTTGCCCCGCGCCAACGGCCCCGGTCTGCGGCCCAGGGCCGGAGAGGTCCGAGGCTGAGGCTTCCGATATTCGAGCGTCATCCGAGCGTCAAAAATCCTGCATTGCGCATCGCCACGTCGCCGCAAGACCCACGCTGGCCCTCGAACCTGCAGCTCAGAGCGTTCTGCACAAGCGAACCTCAGTCGACGCATTCCGCGAGCGGGAACAGGTCCGAAAATCGGATCATCTTAAAACCCCAGGTCAGGCGGCACTTTCGGGCCCACCCACCTGCCCGAAACCCCCTTTGAGCGTCAGACGAGCGTCAAGCGATTCCGCCTGGCCAGCACCTTAGGACCGGCCGACTAGAGACCTCACCTTTGATCGCGACAGGCACGAAGGGGTCACCGTTCCACCGGACAGCCGCCTGAGCACTGCACATAGTTTGGCGGGCGCCTGATAGCTGTCTCCCAGGTGGGCACGGCAGCCTCACCCTCTGCACGCCCCCACTGCCAGGCCAAATAGGACCCATGCACTAGCTTTGCGATCGCCGCCATACGCATTCGCACCGGCAAGCTTGCCGCCGGGAGTGCAGCCTCTCAACCTTCCTGGGACAGCCCGGCCGGCCTGAGGGGGCCCGGAACGCACCGGGCTGAGAAAGACACAGCAGTCTCCCTCGTCGCCGAGTCCGGCTACTCCACGCCTTGCCAGCGAACTACGCGACGAGACTCAGTCGAGCACCCATGCCTTCCCACGCATCAAGTACCGCTTCGTGGGCTCCGGGCTGGAGATGCGCATAGCGCTCGGTCGTCTGATAGTTCGCGTGTCCGAGCAAATGCTGAACCTCGTACAGGGAGACCCCTATCTGGACGAGCCAGGAGGCGCAGGTATGACGCATGGAGTGCGGCGAGTAACGCGGGACGAGCCGCTGATCACCGAGACTGTCGAGGTAATAGGCGCTGTCCAGAGCAGGCCACCAGATGTACCGGCGCCAGTTCCCGTCGTTCAGCGGTCGCCCGGCACGGCCCTTGGTGAGTGTGGTGAAGACCAGATCACTGGAGGCGAATCCGCGCATGTGACGTTCGAGGGCGTCGAGGACATTGGGCGGGAGCGGGACTTCGCGCCGGCTCTTCGTCGTCTTCGGGTACGGCTCGATGCCCCTGCCAGTGTTGACGTCAACGACAAGCAAGCGGGATCGATCACGGTCGACGCTGCGACAGCGGAGACCAGTGAGCTCGCCCCAACGCAGCCCGGTGTAGAAGCCCAGCAAGCACATGGTGCGCCAGGCCGACGGTAGTGAGCACAGCACGCTCTGCGCCTGGCCGGGCGTGAACCATTGCGGCGGGCGGTCCGGAAGGCGCGGCAGCGCAATATGCCGGCATGGACTGATCACAAGGAGGCCGTCATCGACGGCCGCGCTCAGCAGCGACGATGTCAGGTGGTAGGACCGTCTGACAGCGGACAGCCCCACCCCCTTGTCGGCGAGCAGGCGAATCCACGTCTGTACGTCGATGCGCTGGATGTCCCGCAGCTGCCAGTCCGCCCAGTAGGGCAGGACGTGGTTCCTCATGACGGACTCGTCGCCCAGTATCGTGCGCGGGGCGACCACCCTCGCCTTCCACCACCGTGCGTGCCATTCACGGAACCTGACCGCACTTTCCCTCGGATCCCGAGGATCACGGATGCACAGACTCGCCTCTCGCTCGACACCCCAGGCGCGGGCCTGCACCTTCAGCGGGAACGTCGCAGAAGAGCGTCTGCCCGCACCGTCCCGGACCGTAGCCTGCCAATTGCCCGAACTCAGCCTCCGCAGATACAGATGAGCTCCTTACCTAGTGGCCGCGCCAGCGGGTCAGCCCTACCATCAACCTTCGCCGAGACTGGTACGCCAGAGTCGGCCGTCTCAGGCGCCTCGTCCCTCGGATGCCATCGAAAACCACCCGGATCAGCGCGGTGGGGCACAGGGAGTTTCCGCAACTCGCTGTTCGGCTCTGCGACCTTCTCGATCGCTCCTCACACGGCTGGTGGTAGCTCTCGCCCTCTTGAGCACGTCATGTAGGAGCATCCCGACCAGATCGGCCCCTCGCACGCGACGCATATTGGGGTGGGGGTGCTCGGGGACGGTGTTGGACGGTGGTCTTACGAGCTTGGCTGGGGCGTAATGAGAACGAACGGGCCGTCGTTCACCGAGTATCGCGGGCAGGGAAGGCGCCGCGGAATGCCTGATGCGGGCACTATTGATCCTGCTGAGCTGATCAGCAGTACGAGTACCGGCGATCGCCGAGAAACGGGACTGCGGTCAGAGACGGCCCCGCTGCTGGCTGTACCGCTTCAACCGCCCAAGTCTGTGGGGACTGGACGATCTGGGCGGGCAGGGGCGCAAGGGGCGGATCACCGAGGAGGAGCGATCGAGATTCATCGCCCTGGTCAAGAGAATGCCGCCGGGGCGGCTGCGGTGGGAGCCAATCGGAGAGCTGTGGGCCTTCCGAACCGCCCGAGTGGACCCTGGATTCCCTGGCTCCGGCAGCGTGCCCGAAGGCGTCGAATTGAGCCGTTCACGGGTCCGCCGCATCCTGCCCGTTGAGAGCGCGCCTGGCGCCGCACCCGGTCCTGGACACGCTCCAAGGACCCGTAATTCGTTCCAAGAGGGCAAGGATCATCGGCTTCTACACGCGACCGCCCGACGACGCGACGGTGATCCGCGCCGGCGAGCTGGGGCAAGTAATCCCACTGGCCTTCCCGCCCGCACACGCCTGGTCGCCCGAGGGACACCGGTTCAAGTCCGAAGTCGACTGCAACTGCGGACCGTAAAACACCTGGGTCTGCGCTGGAGGAGGGCAAACCGACTGGCCAGATCTGGATCGGACAACCTGCCGAGTCGTAGCAGCGTGTCCGCCCGGGCCTAGCTCGAGGACCATCCCCGTATCCGTCAAGCCCTCATCTGCGTCGGTGCCTGCTGGCTCAACCTGGTTATTCGGGGCTGCCTTCGTCTGTAGTGGTCTCGTCGTCGATCAGACCGTACGGGGGGCGGTCCTCATTGCGGCTGTACCGGACCACAACGTTCTCTTCCACGAGCACTGGCGGGCTGTTGTCGACGATGATCACCTGGGCACCCGCCCCCTGTTCAGCCAGCCAGCTGGCTAGGTGGCGGTAGAAGTCGTCGATGGCGATCGCGTCTGCGATCACCGCGTCCCGGGTGGCGCCGTGCCCCAGGTTCTTCTGCGGGCTGTCGATCATGAGGAAGCCGGGGTGGGCGGCCGATGTTTCGACGGCCACCTCGAAGACGGCCAGCTGCCAAGCCAGGGTCAGCAATGTTCGCGCGCCGGATGATGCCTCGCGGTAGGAGTCGCCGCGTACGTGAGGAACCAGGTTCGTGTCGATCATGGGCTGGCTGAGTTTCGGGTAGCGCCACTGCCGCAGGAGGTCGCTGTACCGGCCGCTGATGCGGCCGACGACCAGGTCCCGGTCCTGTGCGGCATCTCCCAGCCGGTCGCGTTCCTCCCGCAGGCGTTCGATCTGTGCTTCCTGCCGCTCCACGAGCGCGGCGCGCTTCTCCAGGCCAGCTTGAAGCTTCGTCGCGTTCTCGGCGTGCTGGAGATGCCGGAGGACTTCCTCGCGACGGCGCTGGAGGTTGTCGCGAGCGGCGAGGAAGGGGGTGACGGTGGGCGAAGTTGCTTCGTCGACCGCGGCCGCGGCACGTTCTTCGTCGATGGCGGCGTCTTCTGCCTGGAGCTTCAACGTGGCGAGCGAGCTGTCCAGGCCCTCAATGTAGGCAGTGATCTCCTTCAGACGGGCCTTGGTGGCTCTGATCTCGGCCGCGACATTCAGCCGCCCTTCATCTGAGGAGTGCTCGGCGGTGGCGGTGCCGAGCGTCAGGTCCCCGTCGCCGTGGGGCAGCTCGCGGCTGCACAGACTGCACGAGCCGTTCTCCACCGACGGGGGAACGGGCAGCCGATTCAGGCACGCCGGGCAGGTCATGACGCTGAGGGGGTCGAACAGGCGCTGCGCTTCGGCCAGCATGTTGAGCTTGACGAGGTCGTCCGCGTACTGCGCCCGCAGCGGCATCATCCGGGTGAGTTGGGTCTCGCAGTCACGTACCACGCCGGCGGCTCGCCGGGCGCGTTCGGCAGCTTGCTGATGCTCGCGGCGCAGACGCCCGGCGAAGGTGGTCCCGGCTTGCGCCGCCTCATCGAGAGCCCGTAGCTGCTCGGTCAGCTCCCGCAGCTCGCCTTCGTACTGCTCAGCGGTCAGCGCGCCGACCGTGGGAACGTCCTGCTCGTCCACGAACGCCCGTGCTGCGGCGAGTTCGGAGCGTGCCTGGGTGAGTCGGGCGCCCAGTTCCTTGATGCGTTGCCCAAGCTCGACGGCGCGGTCGTCGTGAACGCCGAAGACGACGTCGACCACCTGCTTCAGCTTGTGCTTCTTCATGTACTCGTTCTCGAACAGGAAGTTCTTAGAGGCGATGCGCTCGTTGGGCAGGAACGCCAGGTTCATGAGGTCGCGGATACTCAGGGGGTCGGTCCGGGACTCACGGCTGGAGGGGGCCTCCCGCAGCTGAACGCCCTCGAGCTTGCAGTGCCCCAGCAGCAGAGCGGAGAGGCTCTCGGGCGCTCCCGCCGGCTCGATGGCCCTGCTCTCAGGCTTGGAGAGCGGCGGGCTGTCCAGCGTCCCCCGGCGTACGTAGGCGACCTTCGACGGCTCCCCGACGGGCCGCTCGATGACGTGCGGTTCGCCAGACAACTCGACTTCCAGTAGGCAGGAACGGACCTTCCGCAGCACCTCAGGGTGCCGGGGATGGCGCTTGCCACCGAGGCCGTAGGCGATGAACTCCAACACCGCGGTCTTGCCCGAACTGAATGCCCCGGCCACCACGGACAGGCCCCGCACCCGCTGGTCCTGCGTGAAATCGACGTCATAGTTCCGGCTGACGCCAGCAAGGCGCAGGCGCCGGATCCGGATGCCAGGCAGAGGCTGCATGGTGGTCATCCCTCCCAGGGCATGTCAGATGCCTGCGGTCCCGGTCCCAGCACGCTGAGGAGCGCGGCACCGGGACCGCCCTCTCCATCCGGCTGCAGCCACCGTGCGGTCTGTTCCCGCAGCGCCTTGTCGCTGAGCTTGCGGAGGCGACGCACGACGATGGACGCAGCAGTGGTGAACGACGCGGCGTAGGTGGCGGTGAAGCGAGACCCGAGTTCCCGACCGCGGTCGCTGATCGAATAGGCGAAGGCGCCGTTGCGGTTGTGGACCTCGCAACACCCGTAAGCCACGAGCAGTCCGAGGTCGTGCTGGATACGTTCGCGTCGACTGGTGAAGCGCTGCGAGGAGGACGCGTAGGAGAGCACCCGCGGATCGAACCCGGCCAGCCTGAGCAAATTGCCCTCCCGGCCGTCGGAATCGACGACGAGGAAGGGATTCGCCGACAGGAAGTCGTAGTAGCCGATGCGCTCCAGGCTCACCCCCTTCGCGTCCTGTCCGGCGACAGCGTCGAGAAGAAGCAACAGCTGCGCCAGCCGGAAGGTCACCTCGTCCTCCGGCATCATCACCGGCCGGTGTGCTTCCACAGCGAAACTCCTCGTAGTTCTGACAGGACAGGCGGCGGTCAGCCGTCGGAGTGCTCGGCGGCGATCTGCCGCCAGTGTTTGACCCAGCCCGCCTTGCGGTTGTCCACGAGCCGGTGGAGCAGCCCCCAGCTGTGCACCAGCTCCAGGCGGAGCGACTTCGGCAGCTTGTCGTGCTCGTTGCGTACATCCCGCCAGACACGGGTGTGGAGAGTCCGAAGCGTGTCCTCAGCCACGCATTCGTTGAACTGCATCTCCCATAGCCCGTGGAGCGTCGCATCGGCGGAACTGAGCGCCGCCACCTCCGCCGGAACATCCTTGTGCGCGATCTCGCGAGCCACCAGATCGGCATTGAAGAACTGCCTCTTGGCCGAGTCCAGCTCCACGTGGCCGGCCTCGGTCATCTGCCGAACGAACAAGGCGGAGCCAAGGGCGGCCGCCTTGTCGTCCTCGACGTCGAGTACCAGCCGAAGCTGCTCCACGGCGGCGGGGGCGGCCTGAGCGTACGTCTCGTAGAAGCCGCGACGCACGTCGTCGCCCTCGGGGCTGAGCAGCTTCTTCCTGAGGGCGGTCTCGTCCCAGAGCTGGATGACTAGGCCGTGTTCCTTCTCCCTCGCCTTCGTCCACGTGTCCCACCATGCCGTCATGGGGCCGTCCATGCTGGAAGGGATACACAGAATCCAGCTGGCGACGGTGTGACCGTTCGTGGCGGCCGCCTTCAGCACGTTGTCGAGCGAGTGCTCGACCTGCTGTACGTGCTTCTTCGTGGTGACCGGCATGAAATACTTGGACTGCCACACGGTGATCGCTCCGCCGAGGTTTCCGGCGAAGGCGTCGATACCCCAGTCGCCCGGGTTGGCAGCGATAGACCGTACGTTTGGGGTCGTCGCGGCGGCAAGCTGAGCGATCATCGTCTCGAAGTCGTCGCGGGCTCCGCCGGGGCTTCCCCCGCGGACTGCGTGCACATCGAAGCTGATCGGCTGGACACCCGCCGGCACGGCTATCGAGTCAGGCACACCCCACACCCCCTGCACCGGCGGCCGCACACAGGATGTCCCCCGTGCATCACACACCGTATCGGCGGAGCCTATCCAACGGCCGCTCGTCTGATCAAGAAGTGGAACGCCCTGCAGCCTGCGGAGCCTCAACACAAGTTCTTAGAGGTCGGAGACGAACTCGATGTCCAGGATTTCCGTGATGGCTTCGGTGAGCGCCTCCAGGCGAGCTACCGAGTAAACAGCACACGGCGCTCCTGGCCTCAAGGACGGAGTCCAGTTGCTGCCTCGCCGCCGCCACATCGCCGGGTCCTCCCAGCTGTTCACCAACCTGCACTCCGGAGGCGGTGGGCACAGCAGTGCGGTCGCGGACCGCCTCTATCCACCGGGGAGGCGGGGGCGCTGTGTACGGGTGGTCTCAGGCTGGTGGCCGTGCTGGCGGTAGGGCATCTCGTCCGGGTGTAGGTCGATGCGGGCGCGCCTCCACGCGGTGTCGAAGGTGAGGGTGCCGTTGGCTGTGCGCTTCAGGTGCCATGCGCGCCAGCTCGTGAGCGGTGCCAGCAGACATCGCCATAACGAAGTCCTCATCCGCGACGCCTGTGGCGACCGTATCTGGGCGTGCGCGTGGTGCCATTCACGTGCCGCTCGGTAGGTCGGGTGGTGCATAACCGTTAAGGAGTGCCTTAGCTTTCGCCGCGTGGTGGGGGCGCTGGGCGCTGTCCATGCCTGCTGCCAGGAGTGTGTAGAGCATGCGCTTTTGGGCGTGGTCGGGGAAGCTGGTAAGGAACTCGCGCAGGACCTCGAGGGCCTGGTGCTCGACCGTTCGCTCGTGCTCCGGGCGGTATTGCGTGAATACTTCCGCAGCCTTCGTGAAGTCCCCGACGAGCGAGGGGATCTTCGACCAGTCTGCGTCTTCGCGATCGAGCCAGCGGACCAGTAAAGCGGCTGGGTCGGAGAATTCTGCCGCGATGGCCCTCGTCTTCTGCCGGCGCAGAATGTCGACCGTTGCCTGCTTGCGCTGCGCAGAAAGGAGGGCCTCCACCGCCGCCTGGTCATCGGGAAGAAGGTCGAGGGCGAGTTCGGCGCGGTAGACAACGGGCGGCTCGGTGGGCAGTCTGCGCTCCTGGCGCAGGTGTTCTTCGATCTTGTCGTGTGCCGTTGCAGTGTCTGCCGGGTCGCAGGTGACGGATACTTCGCCGGCCGCCGTTCGCAGGGCCGTCCGGATCGCGTAGACGATCCCCGCATCTGTGTCCGGGAACGGGGGTTGGGTCAGGACGTGGGCGGTGATCCAGCAGGTGAATCCGATGCCGGGGCAGGAAGAGCTCAGTCGGGCGTCGAAGCGGGTCAGCCCGCGTCGCACCCGTCTGCGTGTGCGACGCGGGGCCCATCGAGTGAAGGGCACCGTCAGGACCTCGCGGGTGAGGACTCGTCGGGCAGGGCCGCCGCCAGTTGAGACGGCAGCCGGAGGTCCTTGCGCAATTCGATGACGGCCGCGTCGTTGGCCACGCCCGGTTCTCCGAAAATGAGAGCGGAGATAGGGGTGGAGTACAGGTGCTGCACCACGACGTCGTTGAGGATGTCGGTGACGGTCTCTTCTGGTACCTGCTCTGCCTCTCGTGCACGGGCCCATGCGACGAGGAGTGCGCGGCATTCCGTATCTACCCGGGAGTCGGCCAAGGCGACGTTCCAGCCCTCCACCAGGGCGTCCTTGACGTCAGGGTCCTGCTGGGCGGCCGCAAGCATGACTTGCAGGACATAGGGGTCGACGCTGGGATCCAGCAGGGACAGGAAAGCTCGGTGCCCAGCCAAATGCTTCTTCTCGGTGGCCCACTTGATGACCGTGCTCCATACGCGCGGCAATTGGTTTTCGCGGGAGGCGATGTCCCGTAATGCATCCTGGGCTGCCAGAACGGCCTCGTCTGTCACGGTGCGGTCGAGGATGTGCCGTAGCCGCACGAGGGACTGGCGTGGGTAGTGTTCGGCGAACTCGCCTTGGCAGACCAGAGCGACGACGGTGGCTACCGCAGGTGACGGTTCCTGGGCGGAGTCCAGCAGTAGGGAGCGGACTGCTGCGCCGAGGGTGTCGGATTCGGCGGCGATGGTGAGGACACGAGCGATCAGGTTGCGGTGCTCGGTGCTGTTGTCGCCGTTGTCGATCCAGGCGTGGATCTGGTCGATGACACGGATGTCGTTCTCGGCAATGGCCAGTTCGACAAGAAGGTCGCCGATCTCGGGTAGCCGGTCGGCTGCGAGACCTTTGGGCGCGGTGACGGTGTCGAGCCACTTCAGCAGGGGCGGGTGGATGTCGGCACGCTGCTGCCACAGGTGAAGCAGGACGGCGCGCGCATAGCCGGGCCTGTGTTCGAGGGTGACGGTCCGGCCAGTGACCTGCGCTCCCATCTTTTGAAGTCGGGTGGTCAGGTCTGGACCGGTCAAAATGGCGCGCACGTCAGTGTTCTGGGGTTCGTTCAGTAGGATCCGCGCGCCGCTTTGAATGGTGAGGGCGTCCTTCCGGTCGAGGAAGAGGGTGGAGACGAGCAGCGCCCGATCTTCTGGGTCGTCGTTGGTGTCCTTGAAGACGCGTTGGACATCGTTGTGCCATTGCTGGAACGTGCCCAGGGCGGTCCTGAGGCCCTCTGTCGTCTCGTCGGCTTCGGCGAGTACGGCGGCCAGTCGGACACCGTCGGCGGGCCGGCTGCTGTCGTTGAGGAGGTGGGCGGCCGAGCCGGTCTGTTCGGTACCCCCGGGGACGTTGCTCAGCCATCGCACTCGGTCCGGCTTGCGGTACACGGTCTCCAGGTGGGCCTTCGCCACACGGTGTGCGGACGGCCGCTTTGTTGCGCGGACGACCGCGCGGGCCATCGTGCCCGAGTCATCCGGCCACCCATGGTCGTCGGCGATCACCACCAGATACGAACCCACGTAGAGGAGTTTTTCCGCGTAGCTGAGCAGTTGTTCGGCCACATTGCCGGGGTTGGTCCATGCCGCGATCTCCGCCGCCACATCCAGCAGGTAGCCGCGACCAGGTTCGTCGGGCAGCACTGAAATATCAGGGGAACCGGGGCGCTCCCAGTCGGGGCGGATCTCCTGCAGGGTGAGGGGCTCGCCCCGAAGATCCTGCTCTCGCCGGGAGATGCCCGACAGGGCCTTGATTCCTGCCGTGCGCTTGCCGTAGCCCACCGGGCCAGCCACCACAGCCAGCCGGGGCCCCTCTTGAGCCAGGCGCTCGATCGCCTCGTCCGCGGTGCGGACCTTCTCGTCGCGGGCGCTCAAGTCCACCCAGGCCAGCTCCACCACATCCAGCTCGGCCTGAGGGATGTCCGCCACTGGTAGCTGGGGCTTGTTGTTCATCGTCACGGAACCGGCCGCCACGATGATCTTCGAGTTCTGGTTGTTCCCCACGTCCACCCGGAACCCGGGCTCCGGATTGGCGGTGGGTGGCGCAGGCGGGCCCGGCTGTGGCGGAACTGGCGGGACGGGGCCGAAGGCGTTCGTCTCGCTCACTGGCCCGCCTCCGGCGCACGGTAGTGGAACCCACCTGAGGCATTGATCGCGCCACCCGAGATGACGACCTGACTGTTCTTGTTGTGGTGCACGTTTGTCCGGGCGCCGGCACTGTCGTCCGCACCCTGGGACCGCTCCGCCAATTCCTGTAGCTCAGATGCCGCGTCAGGATGGCGCTGCAGGAAGGCCGCCAGCTGGATCATCAGCTCACCGCGCAGGCGCTCCTCTACCGCCTCCCTCTCACTGGCCGGGGAGTCGATCAGCTGCTGACGGGCGGCATCGACAAGCTGCAGCACCTGCGCAGAGCCTTGCTCCCCGTCCCGGCGCAACAGCCGTCGCACTCCCGCCCGCGCCGATTCCCATGTGCTCTTGGCCATCTCGGTGACCAGCGCGGCAGCCCCAACCCCCGCGACCTGCATGATGTCCAACCCGTTTCCCCCATGATCGTTGCGCCCGCATACCTCAGCTGCCGGCGTCCGCGGCATATTTGACACATCAGAGTCCGCGCGGGCAGCGAGGTCCGCAATCGAAAGAATTTGCCACATGCCGGAATAAGAAATTTCTACAGGTGAGGAATCGGCCACTCCGCGTGACGATATGGCGCCGAAATGCCAGTCCCAGTCGAGACGATGCAGCGCACAGGCCCAGTAGCGGGCCCGACAGTGGCGCAAGTTGGCCACAACGCACATCTGGCCGCTTGACCGGAAGTAGACAGGAAGTGGACCTACTGCGGCTAGTCGGCAGCTGGCGGCGGGGCCTGGGGTGTAACCACCGGCGGGAATGGATGAACAATCGGCTCATCAAGCCCTGCCCGATCTACGGCCCCCTCTCCGTTCAAGGGCTCTCAGGGGGACCACCGGCAACACGGTCGCCAGTGACACGGTGCAGGTGCCTCAGGCACGGCAGCCCTCCAGGCCCATGACAGCTTGGGGCCAGCCCCCTGCTCCTCCAGTACTCACGTACGGCACCTTGATCAATTGGGGTCAGCGCGCAATCTCTTGAGTTTCCTGCACCGCTGGTGCCGCGGGCGTGCGGCCCGGTCTGGGAGACATTCGAAACGAGCGCCCACAACCGCGAGCGGGAACAAATATCCGTCTCATCAATCTGCGCTGAACCGCACTCGCGTCAGCTCTTCGTCATCCAGCATTGCTCCATGGACATGGTCGACTTGGGTGCGATCGCAGCCCTCCTCTCCGCTCCCACTGCCTTAGCCTTGATCCACCGATTCGGTGTCTGTGGATAACTCTTCTTGGAACGAGGAAGTGCCTTGTGACCTGCGATGATGGGAGTTCTTCAGGCT